>NZ_JASHKU010000160.1:0-232 GCF_030056875.1 Rhodococcus sp. IEGM 1351
CGCCGCACCCGAATTGGGCGGCGGCCTCCGCGCCGCGGCCAGGTACCTCGTCGGCGCCGGCGCCCAGACGGATCGGCGGCGCTTCCGGGAAGTGGTGGCGCTGACGGAGATCTGCGTTCGTGTGCACTCGGCCCATCCAGCCGAATCCGGCGACGGCTACTGCGAGTTCGGTGGGGTTGACGTTGGTCAAGATCGACTCCGGAACTGATCGTGCGGCGTGTGTCTCTACGAC
>NZ_JASHKU010000161.1:0-232 GCF_030056875.1 Rhodococcus sp. IEGM 1351
CCGCTCCACTGTCGATCGACTGGGCCGCCATCGAGAGTCCGTCCGACAACGCGGCTTCGAGCGGGCGGCCGCCGAGTCCCCGGTACGCCGCGAGCGCCGCCGCGGCGTTGAGGAGGACCGCGTCGAGGACGGGTCCCGTCTCACCGGCGAGGAGTCGCCGCCCCACCGCCGCGTTCACCTCGGCATCGCAGCCGCGCAGTTCGTCGAGCGACACACGAGCGATCCCTATGAC
>NZ_JASHKU010000162.1:0-232 GCF_030056875.1 Rhodococcus sp. IEGM 1351
ACCGACACTTCCGAGGCGCTGGCGAAGGCGCGAGCCGCGACGCTCGCACTCGGCCCTCGCGCGGGCGTGGGCGGCCGGGAGGCCCGGGGCGCGGGCGTAGCGGGGGGTGCAGGCGTGGCGGGGGCGCGCGCGGGCGGCGCGGGGCGCGAGCGGCGGCGGCGGGTCGCTGAGGCTCGCTGCGGTCGGGGGGGGGCCGGTCGGGGATGTGGGGCCGGGCGGCCTGGGGGGGGGC
>NZ_JASHKU010000163.1:0-232 GCF_030056875.1 Rhodococcus sp. IEGM 1351
GCTTTGGGGGGCCGGTTGGGATTGGGAACGATGGCACCCGCGTCCGGGGGCGTGAGGTGGTACTCGTGGACGAGACGGGCGTACAGGGCCAGGTCCGCGGCCGTCGCCCCGGAGCCCCCGGCGCGGCGCGGCTGCGCCCCCACCGCCCCCGCGCCCCCCCCGACGACCCGTACTACCCGCCGACCCGCAAGCCCCACCGGCTCACCGACAGTGCCGCGATCGACACGTCGAT
>NZ_JASHKU010000164.1:0-231 GCF_030056875.1 Rhodococcus sp. IEGM 1351
GTGACGGCGGTGCCCTGCCGCCTGCGGGGGCCGTTCCTTCTCCGCGTCGGCGGCTCGCCGTTGCTCGCGGGGCTGGGCGTCGCGGCGCTGGGCGCGGGCCCCCTGGCATTGAACTGGCAGCGGCGGTGCGGGCGCGAACACCCGGGGGAGTGCCGGGTGGCCGGCGGGCCGTGCGCCGCCGGCGTTCGGGCCGGCCCGGCGGCGGAGGCCGCCGGGCACGGACCGTGAGCG
>NZ_JASHKU010000165.1:0-230 GCF_030056875.1 Rhodococcus sp. IEGM 1351
CGTCCTCCCTGCGCAACACCTCGTCCTCACACCGCCGCAAGCGGGCGTGTTCCGGGCCTGCTCGGCGGTGTGCACCCACCAGGGCTGCACCGTGTCCGAGGTCCGCGACGGCACCATCAACTGCCCCTGCCACGGCAGCCGCTCCTCCATCACCGACGGCTCCGTCGTCCGCCGACCCGCCCAGGAGCCCCGCCCCACCTACGCCGTCACCCGCACCGGCGTCTTTCTCT
>NZ_JASHKU010000166.1:0-230 GCF_030056875.1 Rhodococcus sp. IEGM 1351
ACTGCACACTGGTGACGCCGGGGATCACCGAGTAGTCGAACGACACGTTTCCGCGGTCGAGCACCCGCTCGACGATCCGCAGCGTGCTGTCGTAGAGAGACGGGTCACCCCACACGAGGATCGCGCCGACCCCCGGCGCGGACGCGAACTCGGCCTCGAACAGTGCCGCCCGGCGCTCGTGCCAGTCGGCGACCACGCCCTCGGAGTCGGACGGCGGGCGAACGCGGGGC
>NZ_JASHKU010000167.1:0-229 GCF_030056875.1 Rhodococcus sp. IEGM 1351
CCACCGCACCGCTCCGCAAGGGCCGCCCCCCCAACTCCCCCAGCCATCCCCGCCCGCGCACCCGGTCCCGCCCACCCCCCCCCCGGGTCCCAGCGGCCGCCCCGCCCCGTCCGCGCCCCCCCTCGCACCGGCCCGCCAGACCCCCCCCGGACGCCCCACCGCCCGGGCAAGCCCCACCCCCTCGGCCCGGCTCCGCACGTCCTCCGGACGAAAGACCGGCAAGCAGCGC
>NZ_JASHKU010000168.1:0-229 GCF_030056875.1 Rhodococcus sp. IEGM 1351
CGACGAGAGTGGGCGGCCGGGATGCGCCACCTGCGAGGAGGTCCGCGGGCACGCAGGTGGGCGACGGCCGGCCGGGGGTGGGGGCCGGACGCGGCCCTCGGGCGGCGGCGCGCGGCCGGGGGGGCCGCAGGTAGTCGCTGCGGGCGGGGGGGGTGGCGGAGCGGGAGGTGGTGTTGTTGGGTCGTCGGGCGGCGTCGGGGGTGTCGGTCGGGAAGGCGGGGGGTGAGGC
>NZ_JASHKU010000169.1:0-228 GCF_030056875.1 Rhodococcus sp. IEGM 1351
CTTCTACTCCGGTCTGCTCACCGGACTCAGCGGAATCGTCCAGATCGTCCGGCAGATCAACCCGACCGACACCTACAACATGACGCATCCGGCCGACTACCAGGCCGGCCTGTCCAACCTCGCGACGGGAAGCGTGGTCGCGGCCGCCGACCCCGGCACCATGGTCTCGACGATGGTCAGCGACCTCCGGTAGAACCCACTCGAGTTCGCCGGAAGCCTCACCGGAGA
>NZ_JASHKU010000016.1:0-34528 GCF_030056875.1 Rhodococcus sp. IEGM 1351
ACCTCGGGGCTGGCGCCGACGAGACTGCGTCCGCGGAAGCTCTCGCCGGCCGCGGCGCTGCCCCCGGCGCTCCGCGCCGTGAGGCGGAGCGAGTCGCTTCGCTCCCCGCCAGGGAGCCGCTCCGCGGCTCGCAGTGGGTCCATTCCCGTTGCCGTCGATCGAGTCGCTTCGCTCCTCTGAGTTTCCGAAATTAGGTTCTCACCTGCGCTTTTAATCGCCCAGTTCAATCCGGTCCCCCACACCCCAACAAAGCTGGGGAAGCGGGCGGATGCGCCCGACCCGCCGCCCACTCGCCTTCCCGCGCCGCTCCATGTCATACCCACAGCGTACCACCACACCCCCATACAACCCAAAACAGTCGAAAATCCCGAAACGCCCAAATCTATTGATCCGCAACAGATTACGAACCTTACAATCTGAAGTTTGTGCACAACACACGTAAAACCCTACTCGCCAATTGATTACCGAAACATGTTGTCAATCAACATCTTTCAAAACCGGCTCCAAACCGGACAAAACAAACACCCGAGCGCCCGCCGACACCCCGGCGCCGGCACTCCCCCGAACACGTCACCGGCGCCCCACATCACAAACCGGGGACATGTCATCACACCAGGTCACAGCACAATTACGGCCGCGGGTGCCGAGGTCGCGTCGATCCCACCCATAACCCCCTGCACACCGCCCAGAATGGGCAGCAGGGAATTCAGCAGTGAATCGCGTCGCTCGCGGCGACGCCTGGGGAGGAAGTACGTCATGGTGTTCGAGAGATTCTCCGATCAAGCCCGACAAGTGGTCGTCCTCGCCGCCGGCGCCGCCCGCACCCACCACCAGAACTCCGTCGGCACCGAACACCTGCTCGTCGGGATCTTCGACGCTGGCGGCCCCGGAGCGGCGGCGCTGACCTCGTGGGGTGTCACCGCACCAGCCCTCGAGAGCAAGCTCGGCGGTGTCAGCGCACCGGCGGGCTCCGCTCCGGCGGTTGGGCACATCCCGTTCACCCCGAAGACGAAGAAAGTCCTCGAGGGCAGCCTGCGCCAGACTGCCCTGCTCGGGCACGAGGAGATCGGCACCGACCATCTGCTCCTGGCTCTGCTCGACGACCCCGCCTCCACCGGCGCTCAAATCCTCACCGACCTTGTAACCCTCAGCATCGGAGAAATGCGTGAGCACCTCAGACGCGAACTGTCCCAGCAGCCCACCCCAGGCCCCGCCCACCGCATCCCCATCCGGCTCAGCGACGACGAATACACCCGCGCCCACGCTGCCGCCCGCACCGCCGGCCAGAACCTCGAAACATGGATCCACGACCGCATCACCGACGCCCTCGAACAACCCGAATAGCAGGCTCAGTCGCAGATAACGGATCATCCGGGACGTGTCATAAGACCAGTTCAGATGATTTTTCGATGCGGATCCTGCAGCCCGTCGTCCAACCATAAACCCCACTCACGCGAGGACACCGGGACGTGTCATCTTTCCAGGTCAGAGGGCTCGCCCAGGCGGCGGTTCTTGCCGTCCATCCACGCGATGACATCGAAGACGCGCAGAGCGGAGATCTCGTCGGGGAGGCCGGCCTCCTCCCGGATCGACAGCAACCGGTGGTGCAACGCTCCGTCGTCGGCACGGAGGGCCTCCCGGACCGGGTTCAGATGTGCTCGCTCGGTGCCCAGGACCTCACTGACCACCGAATCCCAGATCGGGTACAGCCGGGGACGTTTGCGGGCGATCAGCTTCGTCGCCTTCGTCTGGGCGATGCCCGGCAGCGCCCAGAGGGCGGTCTCCAGGTCCCAGGCGGGCCACCCCGGGGCGAGCGGGTCCGGTTCGTCGACCAGGTCCCGATCCGGGCCTATCGCCGTCAGAAGGGCGTTCAGCGCCTCCGCCTCGGTGTGCAGGATCGCCCGCGCCGCCTTCGGTGGAATCTGCACCGTCAGGAACACCCGCCGCGACCAGGTCGTCCGCGGTGAACCGGTCCGCCTCCCCCACCCGGTCGCCGGTGCTCGACCAGGAGTCGAAGTGCGCGCCGACGTAGGCGTCGTCGCCCAGGTACGGGCGGCCGTAGTACTTCGTCAGCGCCGCGATCGCCGCAGCATCCGAGTCGGTCACGAGGGTGGTGGGCAGCCGGAATGTCATACCCCGCACCCTCTCACCCCCAGGTGCCGGCGACCCGGGAACCGAGCCGAGGTGGTCGCTACGCGCCGGGCCCGGAATCAGGGGGCGGTGTCGGCCGCCGGCGGTCCGGCAGAAGCGTGCGCGCCTTCACCGCCAGGTCCGGCAGGCCGAGCGCACCCCGCCAATCACCGTAGGCCCGCGCCGGGACGGTCCGGGCGAGTTCCTCGTCCACCAGCACCACCGGGCTGGTGGGATACGCAACCCGCGCCACGAACCGGGCGATCTCGTCGGCGGTCAGAATCTTCCCCAGCGGCGGCGTGGTTGCTGCATCGGTCATGGCATCTCCCCCATTGTCAGAGCTGGACGTTGCGTGGACAGTATCGCGTTGCGGGCGTGACCCATCGGACGTCACAGGGACGTGTCATCTGCCCAGTTCAGTGATAGGAATGCGCGGTGATCGATGCGCACAAAGGATGGCCTGACGGCGAGTGCACCACCACTCGCTTCTTCGACCGCATGGACCGCTGGAGGACTGCGAACCCGCCGCCCGGCCCCCGAGTTCGTGCCGCGGCGCGTCTGCAGCTCGGCCACTTCAGGCGCCCGCACCAGGCCCGCTGGTGGGAGGCCCTGGCACTGACGACGCTCCTCGCCGTAATCGCGGCGGCACTCGCCACCGTCGCGCTCGATGACGTCCTGATGGTCCTGCTCGTGGCGATCGCACTCATGCTCGTCGGGGGTACGCCGTCTACGGTCTGGCACTGGCGACTCGATCCCGCGCCTACCCCCTCACCCGGTGGCGGCACCGGTTTCGGGTGATGTGGCTGACGAACGGCACCAGCACGGTCGGGGCGGCGCTCACCGTCTACGTCCGCCGGGGCGGCGCGGTAACCTTCCACAACCACTTCCGATGGCCCGCAATCACACCCCAGCGGCCGCCGGTCGCGCGCCGGCTACGGCTCGAGCTACTGACCATTGCCGCCGAGGCCGGCCAAGTCGTCATCACGTTCACGACAGATGAACGCATCGCCACCACGTACAACAAGGTCGGGTGGCGGAAACCCACCCCCGCCGAACGTCACGAGCACACGATCCCGACAACCACGAATCAAAACGGCGAGCTCACGCGATGGGATCTGCTGTTCGATCCTCACGACGAAGAATGCGCAGCGAACCTCACAGCTGCACGAGCCGAACTCGCTACCTGAGACGGCAGCTGTCGGTGGCTATGCGCCGCGGCGGGCGCGTGCGTTGTCGACCACGGACCGCTGGAGCACCCAGGTACCGCCCACCCGGGTGGCCGGCAGCACCTTGCCCTTGATGGCCTTCAGTACTCCCTGGCGGGTCATTCCGAGGCCGTCGGCGGCCTCCTGCACCGACACCAGCGGCGGGAGGTCCATGGCGTCGGTGAGGCGGTCGAAATCGGCGGTGGCGAGCACTCGCAGCGACCGCAACGGCCAGGGGTAGGTCTCCAGGACCGCCAGGGCCGTCGAGGTGGCCTGCCGCACCGATTCGGCGGGAATGGTGAAAACAACCTCGGCGTGGCCGAGTTCCGAGCGCGCGGCCGCGCCGCTGTACTCGGCGATCGGGCCGAGCAGGGCCTCGGCGTTTTCCTCGCCGAACGTCGCGTCCAGCTCGGCGACGACGTTGTATGACTCTGTCATTGGTCTGGATCCTTTCTGTGTTTGTCAGTGGTGTCAGGTTTGGGACAATGCAACTCGGGCCGGGGGTGATATCAGCACCCCCGGCCCTTGTCAGATCAGCGCCGTGGAGGCCACTGGAATCCCGCTCGCTTCAAGTACGAGAGCGTGTTCCGGAACGATCGCGGGTCGCTCGCCGAGCCCGAGAAGGTCGTGATGAGCTTCCCGTCCTTGTAGACCATCGGGTGGCCGTTCTTCGACTTACGAATCTCGAATCCCGCTTCCTTCAGGGCCTTGAGGACCGCTTTGGTGTCCTTGTCCAATCCTGTCACCTCAGTTTCCGTTTGACAACTAAAGACTACATCCCGAGTTGTCAATTGACAACTCGAGATGTAGTCGGGCCACTGACCTGCGAATTCATATCCCCAGGGAGGGTGCTCAGTTCGCGGACGGGGCCGAACCCTGCGGGGCGGTGTTGGCCGGGGCGCGCCGGTAGCCGTTTCCGGCGGCGGTGGTGTGGAGGCGGTCGATGTTGATGGTGACGACGCGGCCAGGCGTGGTGACCTGACCGGTGTCGGTGTCATGCGCCTGGACGACGGTGCAGACCGCGACTGCGCCGAGAGAGCCGGCGTCGTCGAGGTTGTCGATCCGCAGGGTGCGGACGACGGTGCGACGAGGATCGTCGGTCCAGAGCTGGCCGGTGCGGATCTCGTCGCCGTGACGGTTGGTCATTGCGCTGATCATGGGCTCTCCTGATGATTGATCGACCGAAGGGAAAGGGTTCCGCCCACAACGGCAGGGGCCGCCGACACCGAGGACTACGTAGTCGATCTCGTCCGCGGACATCGAGCGGCCGGCGGACAGGTCGACCAGCGACCTTCGCAGCCACAAACTCCTCGACGACCGCGGTTCGGACATTGCACCCCCCCTGGTTGGCGTGTCGTTACATTACATCGCAGCGCTGTAATGTTCAAGGCGCTCGATACTAGTTCGCTCCGGCCACACCGGGGCCCATGTCATGCAGCGCAGCGCCGCCGCCGCCGCCGGGGCAGCTCAACTGCATATTGGGCATGCCAGGCATGTAGCCACGCGCAGTAATGCAGGTAATGCGGGCAATGCTCCTGTTATGCGCCGCTTCACGCCGAACAGGGCTCGCGATATGCAATCATCTTGCGATGCCAGCACGATCACGCGATGAACTCCTCGAAGCCCTCGATGAGCAGAGGCAATTCTTGCGCAGCTCGGCCGAAGACTACGACGAAGGCCGCTTGATCGAGGCTAAACGGATGGCGGTTACTCTCCGCGTTCTGTTTCACAACACAAGGTCATCGCACGCGCTGATGAACCAATTGATGCTTCACAACGTACTGACGTGGGTCGACTCGGCCGGAGAAGTCGAGCCCGAGAATCTGTTGCCGCAAGCGACCCTCACTCACATGCGAATGACGAAAGGCGCGGAGGGAGCGGAGCTCGAATACGTGGCGGGACTCGACGATCGCCCACCCAACCCGATCCGGGTCAATGGCCAAAACGTGCCACGTTACAGCCGCATCGCGTTCAAGACGTGGTGGTTAGAGCGCGTCGTGAGAGATGCAGCCCATGACTACTACACACGGAGTTCTCTCGTCTTGGCGCTGTCCAACCAGGAAGGCGGTGCGCATGTCGACCCCAAAGTGCGGTCCGCCTACTTCAATCTGGCGAAGAGCAACTCACTCGGCTGGACCGTCACTGACGCCCAAGGCGACCGGCCGTTGGACAGTAACCCCGTCTACCCGTCCGTTAGGCAAATTACCTACGAGGTTCTTGAGTCCCTGGCACAGCAGGAACACTTGCTCGTCTAGTGCCTGGTGCTTGTCGAGCTTCGGTTCGACCGCCGCCGTGATTTCGTCGGGTGTGGCGTAGTCGCCCGCAGGCGCGTCCGAAAGCCCATATGGTGCATATCCGCCCATATGGGCTATAGGTTTTCACGGCGTGTTTGTTCCGATCCGTCTCTACCTGGCGATACAGCCTCCAGGAGGTAGATGACGATGATTCCGAGAACAGGTCGGCCGGATCGCGATCTGGGAGTTTCGGTCCGTGCGCGCCGCTAGTGAGTGAGCCGCCCAGTCATCAAAGGTCCTGGAGTTCCGCTACAGGCGGGATTTGCTGATTACTCGCTCTTCTCCCCGCGCAGGTGTCACACCGTCCGCATTCTGTGCTGTCGTCGAGGTCTGGGTCGTCGAGTTGTCGACGAAGGAAAGCCATGCGGCAGCTATCGGTGTGCTGGTAGTCGATCATCGCCTGCTGCTCGGCGTTCCGAGCCTCCTCGAGTCCCTCGTAGCGTTCCCGGTCGTACGTCCACCGTGCTCCAGTGTCGATCCACCCGCCGCGTACTCGCCGCACTACGCCGTCTACCTCGAGGACGCGCAGGACCATCTCCGTCCTCCGTCGATGAAGTTCGGTTTTCTCCGCTAGCGCCTTGATCGTGTGGGGCTTCTTCTTGTCGAGTGTGTCGAGTAGTCGCCGGACAACCTCTTCTCGGGGGAATGCGAGGGATCCGAAGTAGTCCCAGATTTCCTGGTCCTCTCGGCCCGGAAGCAGGATCACTTCCGCTCGGTCCGTGGCGCGGCCGGCGCGGCCGATCTGCTGGTAGTACGAGATCGGAGACGCTGGTGCGCCCACATGGATGACAAACCCGAGGTCGGGCTTGTCGAAGCCCATGCCCAATGCGGATGTCGCGACAAGTGCTTTCACTCTGTTGGCCAGAAGATCCGCTTCGAGCGCTACGCGCTTGTCGGCGTCGGTTCTCCCGGTGTAGACGCAAACACTGTGTCCGCGCTCCGAGAGTGCGGTCTCCAGTTCTCCGGCCGCGGCGATAGTCAGGGCGTAGATGATGCCCGAGCCCGGCAGGTCACCGAGCCGATCTGCCAGCCAGATGCCGCGGTCGACGTGATCGTCGAGGTGAGTTACGGACAGGTGCAGCGAGGGCCGGTCCAAACCGCCCCGCAGGACGATCGCGCCGTCGTTGCTGCCGCTGGCTCCGACGCCGAGCTGGGCGGCAACGTCGGCAATCACGCGGTCGTTGGCCGTGGCGGTGGTCGCTAGGACTGGAATGCCGTCCGGCAGCTGAGCGAGGAGGCCGGCGATGGCCCTGTACGAGGGTCGGAAGTCGTGCCCCCAGTCCGAGACACAGTGCGCCTCATCGATGACGACCAGGCCCGCGGTCGCGGCGAGGACTGGCAGCACCTCCTCACGGAAGCGTGGATTGATCAGGCGCTCGGGGCTGATCAACAGCACATCGACCCGATCGGCGGCTATATCGGTGCGGATGCTCTCCCACTCGCTGAAGTTGTCGGAATTGATCGTGGCCGCGAGCACTCCCCCACGCTGCGCTGCTCCGACTTGGTTTCGCATCAAAGCCAGCAACGGTGACACGATCACCGTGGGGCCCATCTTTCGCGATCGCAGTAGCCTCGCGGCCACGAAATACACCGCAGACTTTCCCCACCCTGTCCGCTGCACCACCAGGGCACGTTTGCGGTGCACGACGAGCGCTTCGATAGCTGTCCATTGGTCTTGATGCAATGTCGCGTGTGGTCCTGCAATGTCGCGCAGCAGCTCTTCCGCGTGATCGCGAAGATTTACCGGCGGAGCCAGGGTGGGGACGTGTCGTTCTTGCTGGTCATCCACTTGTTTCCTCGTCATTCTGGGTTCTGGCGGGGGTCGCTACTGGGTGCAGTCGATGTGCACGGACAGGTAGACCCGGCCGGTGCCGTAGGGGGAGTTCCAGTCCTGCGGGGCCGCGGCGGTGGCGGCGATGTCGAGTTGGTCGGGCTGCGACCAGTCCACCGATCTCAGGCTGTCGAGGTACTTGTTCGTGGTGTCGATGTCGCCGGAGAGGCCCTGGTCGGTGTTCTCGACGGTCAGCACCTGCGACGGGTGTGAGGTCTTGATGATCCAGCCGTGGGGGGTGCTGATCTCGACGGCCAGGTCGTCTCCGTTGCCGAAGCATCGGGCGGTGACGTCTTCGGGTTTGGGTGTGGTGATCTCGTTGTCGGAGTGCTGTTCTCCCCAGCCGATGATGATGCTGCCGAGGTCGTCGCTGGAATCGGTGACGACGGTGCCGCTTTGAGATGCGGACACACTGGCCGCGGCGCGGCCGTCGTCGCCGCCGCACGCGGTCAGCGCAGCCAACGCGCCCACGGCCACGGCGGTGGCGGCTGCGGATCTGCGGATGTGGTGCACGCTCATCTGTTGGTCCTCTCCGGGATCGCGAAGGCGGCCGGCACGTGGCCGGCCGCCTCGATGCGTGTGACGGTGTTTAGGTGATGACGTCGACGAACCAGCGGCCGTCGATCTGTTTGGTGGTGATGGTCTGGGTGAACTGGGTCGCTGGTTGACCGGGGCGCATCTCGGAGAGGACCACCGAGTAGTGGCCGCCGGAGATGGTGATGGTGCGCAGGCAGTAGTTGGTTCCGATCGGGACGGTGTCGATGCCGGCCTGGATCTTCTCCGGTGCCGGGAGCGGCGAGTCCGGTGCGGCGAGGGCGCGGGCGGCCTGCCCGGATCGGGTCACGTAGTAGGCGTGTTCGAACGCGGCGATCACCCCTTCCCCGCTCTTCTGGTCTCCGCGGTCGGTGCGGCACTCGTCGCCGACGTCACTGGCGGCTGTGGGGCTTTGTGCGGCCTCGGGCGTCTGTGTGGGGGCGGGAGTGACCAGCTCGTCGAGTGCGGCTGCCGACGGGGCTGCTGGCGTGGTTTTTGCGGACTCGTCGGGCTGCAGGACGCTCCAGCCGACGGCACCGGCCGCGGCGATGGCCACCGCGGCGGCGACGGCGGTTTTCTTGCCGCCCCGAAGGGCCACCTTGCGTGCTCGTTTCGGTGGGGTCGGGTGCTGCGCTGGTGCGGTCAGGTCGGCGCGGCCGCCGGGCGACGCGGTCGTGCTGCGTCGGCCCGGCGTCGCCGTGGTGGTGGGTGCGGCCCCGAGAGTGTCGATCACTGCCGGATGCCGGGTCGACTTGCGCGGTGTGATGCTAGGCCGGTTCACGGCCACCACCTCTTTCCTGGTTAGGCTGCGGCGTTCTCGAAGGTCGACAGGAGCGTGTTGACCTCGTTCGGCATGGCGGTGCGCAGGTCGGCACCGGCCTCGAGGAGCTGGTTGCCGCCGGGCTGTTCGGCCACCCAGGAGGCGGCCTGTGCCCCGGCGTCCTGGACCTGGTCGACGGCCAGGGTGGCGGCCGGTGCGGCCTGTTCCGCCCAGTCGGTGGCCTGCTCGAGGACTGCGCTGCCGGTGGAGCTGGCGGTGGCGGTGTCGGCGAACTGTGCTGCGGCCTGGGTGTTCTGCTCGACGAATGCGGCCGCCGGCTCCAGGTCGATCACCGGGGCGGGCTCGGGAGCGGGCGCCGGGGCGGACTCGACTGCCGGGGCCTCGGGGGCCGGTGCCGGGGCGGGTTCGGGTGCCTCGCCCATGTTCTCGCCTGCGCCGTATGCGGCGCCGATGGCACCACCGATAGCGCCACCGACTGCGGCACCGGCAACAGCAGCCGGGAGCCCGACGGCTGCGGCGCCACCTGCAGCACCGATACCCGCACCGGCTGCGCCGCCGGCGACCGCGCCGGGAACCGCGCCGACGATGGGCACGGTAATCGCGCCGACCGGTCCCATGATCGATACTCCTGCGACCGTGCCGATGACCGCGCCACCGGCGGCACCGAGAGTTGCGGCGGGCACACCGGCGACGACCGCACCGGTTGCCGCACCGAGGGCGACACCGGCGGTGGCGCCTGCCGCGATCCGGTCCGAGCGGGTCGTCTCGATGCCGAGCGAGTTGAAGAACGTTGCGCCTTGGGCTTCGAGGATGGACGAGGTGTTGTTGAGCTTGTCCGCCTCCTCCCGGGGGAGCCAGTCGGGCCGCGGGCCGCTGAGTGCGCCGAAGCGGTAGGTGTCGGGGGCCGCCTGGATCGGGGCGACGGGCTTGCCCGGCTCGGGGGCAGGTTCCGGTGCCCGGTACGCCTCCGGGACCACTTGCTGGTCGGACTCTGCCGACGGCTCCGGGGCGTAGTAGTAGGTGGGCTCGTTGTAGGTGGGCACCGAACGGGTCGGAGCGTTCTGGTACTCCACCGGGATCGGGATGTAGGTGTCCCAATCCTCGGTCGTGCCACCGCCGTTGTCGGCTTCCTGTGCGGGCGCGGCGGGCTCGGGGGTGGGGGTGTTGACGCCGGCCTGGCCGCCCTCGTTGGTCACGCCGGCCTGGCCGCCGTTGTCGGTGATTCCGGCCTGACCGGGTGCGGCGTTCGCCGAGGGGGCGAGGGACAGACCCGCGGCGATGCAGGCGGCCACGACCGCCGCGGTGGCTCCGATCGGGGCGCTGTGCTTACGGTGCCGGCCGATCTGTCGGCGTGCGGCGCGGTTATCGGAAGTGCTCATCTCGGTTGCTGCCTTTCGTGGATGACGGGAGATTCGGGGGCGGAGAGAGACCTGGGCGGGGCGGGTGCGAGGGTGGCCGGATCAGCGCGCGGCGGTCATCAGTTCGACGACGGTCGCGGCGATCACGGTCAGCGACGTCGTGGTGGCGGGACGGAGTCTGGCGGGGACGATGCGTTCACCGGAGGCGAACAACGGCTCGAAGGGCATCCGCAACACCGGCACTGCGTATTTGCAGAACGCCTCGACGGCGTCGTGTTCGACGATCGGCGCATCGCCCGGACCGTCGGTGATGACGACGATCGTGCGGTTGAGAACGTCGCTGCCCGTGGCGGACAGGTGCTGCAGCAACCGTTCGGCGGACGAGGCGGCGTCGAAGCGCAGCGGGGCCGGGATAACGAGCACGTCGGCGGCCGAGATCGCCCACTGCCAGCTGCCGGCGAGGGGGTTGTTGCCGGTGTCGGCAACGAGGATGTCGCGGTGCTGGGCGAGGATGTCGGCCAGTTTTGCGGCGTCGTCGTAGCTCAGTCCCGACTCCGCGCCTCGGCGGCCGGCGACGATGTCTTCACCGGACGGCTGGCGGGTCATGTATCGCGACAGTGCCGATGGCCGGATCGCGGCCGCGGCATCGGTGTGGGCGGCCAGCAGTCCGACCACATCGCGCCCCTCGGTGGGAGGAACACCGACCCGATCGGCGAGGCTGCCGCCGATCTCGGCGAGATCCGCGCACGCGACCGTGCTGCCGCCGCGCACGGTCGCCAGCATCTGGGCCAGGGCCACCGCAAACGGAGTCTTGCCGACCCCGCCCTTGCAGTTGGCCACGGTCACGACCGAGAAGTCGGGAATCGGGCTGATGATCGTCGCTTCGGATGCGCGCAGCCGCATCTCGGCCGAGTTTGCCTTCGGAGAAAGGCTGAGACCGAGGACCGCGTTGAGCCGGCCGCGCATCCCCAGACGCGCGGGTTCCCCGGCGCCCGGGGTGACCTCGGGCGCCACCAGCGCCGACACCGCCAGGCGGGGCGTGCTGGCTGCGGGGCCGCGCGGGCGGCCCTCGTCGGGGGCCCGGCGAGCCGAGTGGCCGATGGGCTCGACCGTGACACTGACCGGCTCGGGAACGGCGTCTTCATACGGTTCCAGGATGGCTGGCGCAGTGGGCACCACGGGTTCGATGGGGCCGGTCGGGGCGGACCGCGACGCGGTGCCGTCGGGTGCGACCGTGATCTGGGTTGAACGTCCCGAACGCTGCACCGCGACCTCCACCGGGCCGCCCGCTTCCATCGCACGCGCCTGGCTGTACTCGTAGATGCGGTTTTGGATCGGCTTCCCGTCGGTGGCGACGATCTCCTCGTCGGTCCCCGCGATACGCGCGGTGGTATCCGAGAGGATCTCGACAGTGAATGCGTTCACGGGGGTCACCCTCCGAATGCGCCGACGGACAGCTCGGAGTCCATCTCGGCCACGGTCTTGTCGGCGTTGTCGAGTGCGGCGAGTGCGTCGGTGCGGGCCTGACCGTCCGGGAGCAACTCGATGATCTGGCGGCGCAACGTGACTGCGGCCTTGAACTCGTCGAGCCGGGAGCGGGTGAGTTCCTGGTCGTCGGAGAGCTTGGGCAGCCAGGTCGGCACCGCGTCCTTGAGAACCCTGCGCAGTTCGGTGATCACAGGGTCGTTTCCGCCCTTCGTCGCGAACGGCTCCCGCAGGATCGTGACGTCCTCGGTGGTGGGGGTGATGGACTGGGAGATGCGGCGGCTCATGACTGGGTCCTCCTGGTGTGGGTGGTGCGATGAATAGCGGGTGGGTGAGGTTCAGAGACGGGGGGCGGTGATCGGCCCGAGAAGGCCGCCGATCGTGCCCCCGGCGAGGGTCGCTGCGCCGGCCACGGAAATCCCTGGCACTGCTGCGGTGAAGGCACCGCCGGGGGCATACCGGTGGGTGTCGGATGCTTCGTCGTGGCGTGGGAGGCCGAGGACTGTGCAGATGTCCTGGGCGTCGGTCTTGTCGGTCATTGCGATTCCTTTCGTTGAGGCTCTGTGGGCGTGTCAGACGGTCGTGAGGATCTGGTCGGGTTCGGGAAGGAACACCACGTCGGTGGGGCCGTAGTGGACGTTGGTTTTCAGTCGTCCGCCGGTGCCGATCGACAGCGTCGTTTCGAGGACGTCACCGGTGTCCTTGTCGCGGATGACGGTGACCGCGTCGACGGTCACCGGAACCTCGTTGCCCTGGTCGTCGTCGAGGAGGATGACCATCCCCTCGGTGACGGCCGAGGCCGGGATCGCGTCAGCAGGGCTGTCACCGAGCACGACCGGCTCGAGAACATCCCCGCGCTCGCGCGCCCGCTGTGCCAGAACTCGTTCGGATTCGACGAAATCGCGCAGTTCCTTCGAGTAGAACTGCAACGTCGGCGGCTCGACTGGGGTCAGTCCTCGCACGATCGCCTTTTCTGCCTCCGAGAGCTGGTTCCATTTGTTCGGGTGCGGGTCGACGTTCGGCGTCCACCACATCTGCGCGTCCACCGGGGATCCGTCGAGTGAGGTGACCACGCCGCGGCCGGGGACGGAGGTGTCGACCTCGCGGCCAACCGTGGAGTCGCCCCACATCATCAGCGCACCATCCTGGGAGAGGTGACCGAGGCTCATGCGGGTGCCGAAGTTGTCACGGGCATTACCGGAGGCACCACCAAACAGCGAGGCGTCCGGGCGTTGCACCCCGAGCAGCAGGCGGATGCCGGCCGAACGGGCGAGGACAGCGAGATCCGCCCACGCGCCGAGCGGATCGAGTTCTTTGAGCAGTGCACGGGTTTCGTCGTCACCCGTCTTGGCTAGCGCCTGCCACTTCCCGGAGAGGATGAAGAACTCGTCGAGAACCGCGATCATCAACGGCAGCTGGGACGGTTCGATCTTCTTCACGTGCACGTACCGGTTACGGGCCATCATCTCCGCGTGCAGGGCGCGCACCAGCATCGCCGCGCGGACAAAGTCGTAGACGATCGCAGCACACCCGGGGTAGCCCTCGAGACCGTCGAGTTCGATCATCTTCGGATCGACCCCGAGGAACGGGATACCGCGGCGAGCCGCCTCGGTGAGCAGAGTGCGGATCACCGAGGTCTTGCCGCCACCGGTCGGGCCGACGATCAACGCGTGCGGCTTGTTCGACTTCGTCGAGACATCCCAGAACAGACTCAGGTCGCCGGCCCCGGTCGCGTACGGCAGGTGGCGCAGGTTCTCGTCGACCAACTCGAGCGGGTGATCGACACGGGTGGGCAGCGGCGCCCGCAGCCGCATCACCAAGAACCCTTCGGACGGGGTCCACTGGGTGGCCCAGGTACGGCCCGACTCGTGGTCACCGGCAAGGGAGGCGAGCGCTTCCTCGACCTTGGCCTGGAAGCCGCGTGCCCCACTGTTGAGCGAGGGAGTGAAGGTGATCATGTAGCCGGTCTCGACACCGTTCTCGTCGCGGGTGTCGACGGTGACGACCGGGTCCTTGAGCGGGCCATCTTTGAGTGCCAGCTCGAGCGCCTTGTGACGCGCCGAGCGGGTGTCCGCCTCGGTCAGCTTGCGGGTAATCAGAATCCGGTCGCGGTGCGCGTCGTGGCGGACGGTGTAGGTGTACTTCCCGGTGCGCGACCCAGCCGATCCGCGGACTGCGGCGGTGAATTCGTCCATCTCCTTCGGGCGGATGATCGCACCGCGCGGCAGCTTGATCTTCGCGGTCCGCAACGTGCCGATGCCGGGCGGGAACGGCACGCTTACTTTGACCGGCAGGTGCCGGGTGGTCTGGCGGATCTGAGCCTCGAGCATCACCCGCTGGCGGTGGCCACGGAACCGGGCGATGTCGACTGCGGACCAGGCTGCGCCGAGGAGTGCGAGCGGCAGCGTGTGCTCGTGGAGTGCGGCGAGGATCTCGCCCATCCCGTTGACCGTCTCGACGACGGGGGTCTCCGCCAATTCGGGTGCGTAGAAGGCGAGGCCGGCAGCGGCTACCGGAATGGGGGCGAAGGTCCGGTAGGGGGCGACGGCGGGCTTCGCCGCGGCCGCCTGCTCGGCGCGAGCGTTGCGACTGCCCGGTCCCGGACCGAACAGCTCGACGAGGAAGTCCTTCAGCGGATCTCGCTGCGCCATCGCCTCGCTCCTCTCGTCGTGTCGAGCCCGGTGCCTGTGTGGTCGGGCGTTGTGGATGTGCACCTTGGCAGGACTGCACGGTTTGGCTCAACCAGCCCTGTGGATAACTTTTTTGTGCCCGTTCGGAGGGCCTGGCTGCGGCACCGTTGTGGAGGGTCGTTGCGGTGCGTGCGCTGGATGTGTCGGGGTCTCTGAGGCATCCACGCCGGAGCCCGTGTCCGGGACCTCGAAGCGACCATGCGGAGGTGGTCTCGGAGAGCCTCTGGGGACGGTGTCCACGACCCCCTTTCGAGGGCCGTGGCGGACCCTCCGAGACGGCTCGCGCGGACCGTCAGCGAAGCGTCCGAACGAGGGTGCGGAAACCACTCTCACGGGTGGTGCGCGGTGGCCCGAAACGGCGTCCTCTGGGGCTGCCGGGCTGGTCGCTGGGCGTCGTCATCGAGCCGCTGATCGACCCCGCTTCCTGTGCCCCTTCCGACCGTCTCGCACAGCCTCTGAGCTGCACTCTCTGAAATGGGTTGGCGCGGCGGGATTTCCATAGGTACACTCCCCCCTAGGCCCGAAGGGCCGGGGGGAGTGACCCCGAAGGGGAGGGCGTTTTCGCCCCTCTTTTTCGGAGCGGTCCGAAGCACCCCCTGTGCACCGCCTGATTGCACTCCTCTGAGCCAGGCCTTCGCATCGCTCGCTGATCCCCTGCCTCGGAACCCCGTCCGGGCCTAGCTCACGCCGTGCTGCCGGACGGGTCTCCCCCACCTCGTCAGCGCTTGTGGCGCAGCCCCTTTTCCGAAGTCCGAACAGACAGTCGGACAAGACGCCTGCGCAGCGTGTGTCGACGCACCACGGAAGACCCCTGCGAAGGCACCCCTAGAGCTTCGCCGTCACCGGGGTGTTTCACCGTGCACGCCGCGGGCCATCACACGGGCTCTGAGGACGAGGGCTAGCCGTGACAATCTGCCGTCCCGGTGCGGGTGTCCTCGTCCACTCGGCGGAGGCTGTTGCCCGACCGACCTTGCCGACGTCCTGGGTGGGGTCCGTTTCGGACCGGTCTCCGGCGGGCGGTTCCACCTGGCCCGGGCCCTGGTGTCGATGCCCGGGACAAAGTTATCCACAAGGCTGGTTGAGAACTTTCGGTCACTTCTCTTACGGTCTCGCGCAACCACATTCGTGGCATCGGTTCGCAACCTGTTGGAGAGGCATCATGTTCGCTATCGCTTCCACCGTCGTCGACTTGTCAAACACGGCAGCTCACCCCTCGGCCGTACCCGGTGTCGTGACCCTTGCCCAGGAGGCGGACGTCAACACCAGGAACCTTCGAGACTGGATCGGCGACAACGTCGTCTTCACCATCCTGGCCGTCATCGCCTGCGTCGTCCTGATCGGTGGCCTGAAGGGAAACCTGTCGAAGGTGTTCACGGTCGGTGGGCTGACGGTGGTGGGTCTGGCATTTCTCGGCATCGCCAACTCCGAGACGGCGGCCGCCGGTGTCGGCAACTGGTTCCTCGGCCTCATCGGCCTCAACCCCGGCGCCTGACCACGCGAGGTGTTCCCACAGAGGAAGGGGCGATAGGTGATCAACAACGACGACCTGCTGTATCGGGTGGACCGCCACTATCTGGGCCCGACGGGATACACCCTGCCGGTGCGGATTCGGTACACCGCCGGACTCGTCGGTGTAGCGGTGTTCGCGGTGGTGTTCTTGATCGCCCGCGCCGTTCTGCACCTGCCGCTCGGATACAAGTCGTGGCTGACGATGGCCCTGGTGACCGTCTTCGTCACCCACCACATCGCCAAGTACGTCACCCCGGACCGACCCCTGCGGTCGGTGTTCAAGGCTGCCTTCAACGATCTCAATGCCCCACGGCCCCCGAAGACCGGGGAGACGGTCACTGTCACCCTCCCCGACCGGCTGACCGCTGGCGCCCGACCTGACACGGCCCGCATCGACGGTGAGGACTCACACCGATGACCACCTACGACGACAACGACATCGCATCGCTGTTCGACCCTCAACTCGAAGACCCGGTGCCGGTGATCCCGCCAGGAGCGCTGCCGCCGTCATGGGCGGCGGGACGGCAGACGCCGGCCCCACAACCGGGCCCGCGGGCGTGGTCGGAAGTGGAGTTCCCTCCGCACCCTGTCACCGAGGTGCCCGAGGAGGTCGATATCCGGGCAGAGGACCCCGCCGTCCTGGCCGAAGACACTCGCACGCCCGAGCGCCGGCGCAAGCGCTCCAAGCGCCGCGGGAAGACGCCCGCCGATCGCGAGAAGGCGGCGGCGAAGAAGCGCGCCGATCGTGCCCGGAAGGCGGTGCGGCTGCAGCTGACCGGGACCTCCGGTCACATCACCCGCACCTCACGCACGTCGACGGCGTGGTTCGTGCAGAAGCAGGGGCCGTGGAACTTCCGCACCACCGGCAAGCAGCGGCGCTTCATCCGGGACGAGGCGATGGTGCTGACCAACCTGCAGCAGGCTGGTGTCGAGCGACTGCACCGGCGACTGGTGCGCACCCCGTTCCCGGTCGAGCAGTGGGCCAAGGACCACGACCAGTGGGCTGCCCCGATCGACGACGTCCCGGGCGCCCTGTCGTGGGCGGAGTACCTGCGCGGGCAGCAGCACGCGATGCTGTGGTCGAACGCGACGATCAAGGGCCGCTACTGGGGCATCGAACTGCCGCAGCGGTCGGTGCTCGGGATCGGGCTCGACTACCTCGCCAACACCCTCGGCTACGTCGCGAACTGGCCGCTCCTGGGCACCCTCTCGTCCCTGATCACTGGCTGGGCCGACGACGCCTTCGCACGCGAGGAGAAGGCGCTCGCCGATCATCTCGCCGAACTCGAACGGATCATGGCCGGCCGCGGAGTCAACGCCGCCCCAGCATCACCGACTGCAGTCGACTACCTGCTGCGCCGGTCGGCGACGATCGGCCTACCGCTCGCTGCAGGCGGCGGTGCCGCCGGTGCCGGCGACTGGGAAGAGGACGATGTCGCCGCCCTCGAAGACCTCACCGACCTGTCCCTGACACCCGGCGATGGCTACACCACCGTCTCCGGCGTCGTCGAGGGCCGCCGCTACACCGGTGCGGTCATCGTCCTGACCGTCGGACGCATGGCCCCGCTGCCGATCCCGGAGCGGATGCTGCCCTGGCAGGTCATCGGCGACCCCTCCGGTGAACCGCTGGAATGGTCGGATCGGATCGAGCTGCACGACAAGGCACAAACCATCCGCACCATGCGCTCGCTCACCGGCAAAATCGAGAACCAATTCGACCACTACACCGTCGAACACGACGAGGTCCCGCCGAAGGAACTGGCCGAGCAGCACACCCGCGTCCAGGACGTCATCTCCGACGTCGAAGAGGACCACTCCGGGCTCTCCACCCGCACCTCCGGTTGGTACCGGGTCGCCGTCGTCGGAGCGACCCCCGACGAGGCCCGCAAGAAGGTGGCCGGTCTACGGGAGATGTACAAGCCGCACATCGCCCTCGAACAGGAACACGGACAGTTCCAGCTACTACGCGAATTCATCCCCGGCGAGCCCCGGGCGAACATCGCCCACACACGGCACATGGACGTCGAAGCCGTCGCCGCAGGCATGGCCACCGCCGGTGACCGGATCGGCGACCGCCGCGGAGTGGTACTCGGGGAGACCTCGTCGATCGCGCCGCGCCCCGTGATTTGGGATTGCTTCGCCGCGCACGAGATCAAGCACAAATCCGGGCTCACCCCCATCGTCGCGGTGCCCGGTTCGGGTAAGACGTTCCTGGCCGGGATGATCGTCTACCAGGCGGTCCGCGCGGGTGCCTACGGTGTCGTCCTCGACCCCTCGGGGCCGCTCAAGGAGCTGGCGAACCTACCCGAGTTCCGGGACATCGCCCGGGTCTACGCGCTCACCGGCCGCGACTCCCGTCCCGGAGCACTCAACCCCTACCGCGTCATCATCGACCCACGCCGCGACGACCCCGAGTACGACACCCGCCATCTGGACTTCGCGCGCGTTGCCGACCCGTTCGCCGCGGGACAGGCGAAATACGACGCGGACATGCGCGCCGCGGCCGCCGAGCGAGTCGAGGTCGCCGTGTCGGTGCTGAAGATGATGCTCACCGAACGGCACCTGCATCTCGAGCACACCGAATCGGTACTGCACCTGGCCGCCAACCGCGTCGGCGGGGACCGCGACCACAACCTGGGCGAAGTCCTCGATGCCATCAAGGCGATCGGTAAGGATGATCCCGACCAAGCCGTGCGCACCTGCGCCAGTGGCGTGTATCAGCAGCTGGAGTTGATGTCCCGGCTCGCCGAAGCCCGGGTGCTCTTCCCAGAAGCCGGCACGGTCGGCAGCGGCGTGGACGACTTCGATACCGACATCCGGCTCACCATTCTCACGATGCCCGGCCTGCAGCTACCACCGGAGGGCGTTCCCTCCTCGCAGTGGACCCCGCAGCAGCGGATGACCGCCCCACTGATGCACATGGCCGCGTGGCTGGCGAACCGGCTCGTCTACGAAAAGCCGAGGCACGTACGCAAGGTGCTGTTCCTCGACGAAAACAAGTACCTCGAATCCACCGGCGCCGGCCGCACCCTGAACCTGCGGATCGCCCGCGACTCCCGCAAGTTCAAGGTCCGCGCCCTCGTGTGCTCGCAGCTGCCCGACGACTTCCTCGGCCTCGACGGCACCGACGACAAGACCGCCCTGACCTACGAAGTTTTCGTCGGCGACGTCGGCGGTGACCCGCACGCCATCGACGGGGCCCTCAAGCTCCTCAAACTCCCTGCCGGGCAGGGCTTCGAGGCTTTCCTCGCCGAACTCGGCAGCGGCGGTGAGGACACCCTCGACGAGGACACCGACACCTCCTACCAGGATCAAGCCCGCCGGTGGATGGTCCGGATGGCCGACGACGTCGAACTGGTCCGGTCGAGCTGGGTCCACTACGTGCACTTGTCCCACGTCTTCGCCGCGTTGAACTCGAGTACCGCGAAGAACGCCCTCGGAGGTGCCGCATGAACGCACAGTGGTCCCCCAAGCACGAGATGACCTCGAATCGGCGGCTGGCGGGGCGGCTGGGGCGGCTTCTGGCCGTCTTGGCGCTGGTGCTGGCCCCATTGCTGGTCGGCCCGAACTCCCCCGTCGCGGCGGCCAGCGGTTTCGCGTGCGACGAGGTGCCTGCCCCGGAGTACCCCAAGGGTGCGTTCCCCGCTGTTTTCGACGCGACCAGCACGGACCGCCCCGACAACGGGGGCACCGGATACACGACCTACGGGTGGGCGGGTCTGCAGTGGTACACCTACGATCTCGGTTGCGGCGCGGATCTGGTGCGCGCCCCGGGAGCGGTCACCGACACCAATTGGGGCAACATCTTCCTTGGGGTCGGGAAGTCCCTGGCCGCGGCCGCATTCTGGCTCGACGATCAAACCAAGACCGGTCAGGCCGCCGAAGACGCCGGGATCGCGCCCGCAATGGAGCAGTTCGACGAGGTCGTCTCCTCGATCTCGAACGGCATGCTCGGCATTTACGGCCTCTGGCTCGGTATCGGGCTGACCGTGGCCGGCGTGATCATGCTTTGGCACGCACTCAAATCGAACGCGGCCGGCGTCACGAAATCCCTGGCCGTTGGCGGGGCAGCCCTCGCCCTCGGCGCGCTGCTGGTCGGCGCACCCCAGCAGGCAATCCGGTTCGCCGATGACACCTTCGGGGCGCTGATCACCGATACACAGAACGAGATGCTGTCGGTCTCCGGCAGCGGCGGCAAAGGACCCCGCGACGTGCTGCTCGACGACATCTTTCTCGACGACTGGCGTAAGGGCTGGTTCGGCCCGAACTATGACGATGAGGAGAACCAGCTCGGTCCCAAGCTGCGCGATGCGCTCGCGTTCTCCTACGAGGAACAACAGCAGATCGAGAATGCACCGGACTCCAGTGTCGAGAACGACCTGAAGGCCAAAAAGGAGAAGGCTTTTCGCGAGGACATCGTCCAGCCGCTCAGTGACGACTACGGATTGTCCTACTACACGTTCCAGGGCAAGGACTCCGGCCGCCTTGCCATCGGGTTCATGGCGATGGTCAAGGTCGGTATGCCGTCGATCCTGTGGATCGGTGCATCGGTGCTGAAGCTGATTGCGCTGCTCGCGATTCGCCTGGCCATCCTGTTCGCCCCGATCTGGGTACCGCTCGCCGCCGCGCACGCGGGAACGTTGATGCGGGTGTGCCGGATGATCGTCAGCGCCTACGTGTGGGGTGTGGCCGGTGCGGTCATCGTCGCGCTCTATTTGCTTGCCCTGGTGAAGTTGTATGTCACCGACGACGGGCAGATCGACGGGTCGTGGCGGCTGTGGTTCATGGTGATCTTGACGTTGGTGTGCTGGTTCATCATGCGGCCGTTCAAGCGGGTTTCGCAGACCTTCACCCAGAACCGCGCCGGCGCTCTCAACCGCAAAGCCCGTCATGCGCAGTCCTCGATGAAGCAGAAGTTCTTCAAGGGGGCCAGCGCGGTTGTCGGCGGCCCGGCCGGGGCGATGGTCGAGGAGGGTGTCGGGGCGCTGCGGAAGAAGACCAAGGACGGCGGCACCGACGAGAACGAAGCGGGCGGCAACTCGGCAGCCCCGGGCCGTCCGGAGGGGCGCGAGCTCAACCAACGGCGCCGGCACGAGGCCGATCAGTCGCGCATCGCGGCCCGCAAGAAGATGGATCTCCTGCAGCGGCTGGCGGACTCACGCAAGGATTCCCAGAGCCAGATCCGCACCGGGGCGGGCAGCAAGGGCGACGACCACGAGCCGGACAACAGCCACAGCCACACCCGCGGCGGCCGCGGCCGCAGCGCAGTCCTGAGTGCGCTCGGCGCCGGTGGCGGTGGCGGTGGCGGTGGCGCCAGCCGTTCGGGGGGCGGAGCGAGCCACGGTGACGCGCCGCGAGTCAGTGAGACCTGGGACGGCGGAGCGGGTTCTGCCATCGCCCCGACGAAAGTCTTCACCCCGACCCGCAAGGACGTCTCACCCGAGAAGGTGCCCGCCATGTCGGCGGCCTCCGGCAATTCGACTCCGCCTCGGTCGAATGCCCGCCTGTACGAGCCGTCCCTGTCTCCCGAAGTGCGGACGCACCCGAGCGAGAGGTACAGCTGATGGCCCGCCCCGCAGGCAACCCGGTCCTCGCCCCGATCCGTCGGTGGGTGCTGTACTCGCGCACCAACCTCACGATCAGCGTGGCCGCCGTCCTCGGAGTCCTGTTCCTCGCCGGCACCGTGTTCGGGGAACCCCCTGCGCCCACACGTACGCCGACCACAGCGGCAACGACCGACTCGACGACCACCACCGCGGCGCCGGCGGCGAACGAGATCACCTACGACCTCGTCGAGGTAACCGAGTCGGCCATCGCGGGCAAGACCGCGGCCGCGGTCGCGAAGAGTGCGCCGTCCACGGCGATGGCCTACGCGCACAGCTACGTCGACATCTCCCAGTCGAATACCGAGTGGAAGACCAAGCTCGGCCGATACACCACCGACACCCCCGGTGACACGATCGTCGCCGCACGTCCACAGGTACCGGTGGCGATCACCGGACCCACGACCAGCGAGATCGTCACCGGCACCGGCGGCAATCGGCGGGCCGAGGTCACCATCCCCACCCAGGCCGGCGACCTGCGCGTGACCGTGCAGGTGGCCGAGTCCCCGAACGGGACGAAATGGCAGGTCCAGAACCCCTTTCCCACCCTCGACCGCGACGAGGTCGGCAAGCTCGGCACCTCCCCGTCCCTGGTGAGCGACCCCGCGCCCGCCTCGCGCACAACCACCGCACCGTCGACGACAACCTCGGCGACGGAGCCCACAGCTTCGTCCGACTCCGAGCCGTCACCGCCGGCTTCGTCCGACTCCGCGCCGACACCGGTGCCGGTGCCCGGACCTATCCCGATCCCCGAACTCGACACGCCGATCCCGGGGGCCCTGTGACCCTGCGCCGGCGCGGGACCGCGCTGCTCCTCGCGGCCGCGGCCACCACAGTCCTCGGGACAACGGCGTGCGCACCCCAGCCCCTCATTCCTCACGATCGGTGCAAGACCACCTCCGCCGACACCGACCCGAGCACTGGTGGCCAGATGCGGGCGTCCGGGCCGATCACTGCGCCCACGAAGGCCGGGACCACCACGTTCACCTCCGGTTTCGGGCCACGATGGGGTACCGAGCACAAGGGCGTCGACTTCGCCGGCGCAATTGGTACCCCGATCTACGCAGCCCTCGACGGCCTCGTGGTCCGCTCCGGCACCGCCACCGGATTCGGACACTGGATCGTCATCGACTCCCTCGTCGGCGACACACCGGTCTCCACCGTCTACGGACACATGTTCACCGACGGGCTAATCGCCCGCGAAGGCCAACAGGTCAAGGCCGGTGACCACATCGCCAATATCGGCAACGACGGTGAGTCCACCGGCGCCCACCTGCATTTCGAGTACTGGGAAGGCGGCCGCTTCCAAGGCGGCACCGCCGTCGACCCGATGACCAAGCTCGGGGGCGCCGCAACGACCACCGATACCGCCGCGGGCTTCGACAACATTGAGCTCGCGGCCGCGACATCGCCGATCGACTGCGCGGGCTTCGGCACCGTCGGTGGCGGTGAGCTGGCCGCCGGATCGGTGCCGCCAGAATTCGACCCGTGGATCCGCAAGGCCGGCAGCATCTGCCCCGGCATTCGGCCCCCGATCCTGTCCTCGCAGCTCTACGCCGAGAATCAGTTTCGGCACGGCGCCAACGCCCCGGTCTCCCCGTCGGGTGCACTCGGGCCCGCGCAGTTCATGCCCGGAACCTGGTCGACCTGGGGCAAGGACTACGACGGCGACGGCAAGGTCGACCCCAATTCGATCGGCGACGCCGTCATGGCTCAGGGGCATTTCATGTGCGCCCTCAACGACCAGGTCAACGCCGCGCTCGCG
The DNA here is from genome assembly GCF_030056875.1 of Rhodococcus sp. IEGM 1351. NCBI lineage: Bacteria > Bacillati > Actinomycetota > Actinomycetes > Mycobacteriales > Nocardiaceae > Rhodococcus > Rhodococcus sp. IEGM 1351. The sequence goes on from NZ_JASHKU010000016.1 coordinate 23,186, forward strand.
GCCGGCACCGTGACGGGACATCCGGTCGAGCTGTCGCTGGCCGCGTACAACGCCGGTTTCGGTGCGGTGCAGTCGCACCGCGGCATTCCCCCGTATGCCGAGACTCAGAACTACGTCGCGAAGATCGTCCTCGGTCAGGCCAAGTACACGTCCCTGAGTTCCACCGGCCGCCTGGTCCCGAACGGGTCGAAGGACGGCGGCCAGGTCGTTGCGGCCGCGCGGCAGTACCTCGGCACCCCCTATGTCTGGGGTGGCGGTAGCACCGGCGGACCGTCCGGTGGTGGCTTCGACTGCTCCGGACTGACCAGCTACGCGATCTTCACCGGCAGCGGCGGCAAGGTCACACTGCCACGTACCTCGGAGCAGCAGTGGACCGTCGGCATCGAGATCCCGATCGAGCAGGCCCAACCGGGCGACCTCGTCTTCGGATCCTGGGCCGCTTCCGGACCGGGTCACGTCGGCGTCGCGCTGGGAGGTGGGCGCATGCTCCACGCCCCGACCACGGGTGACGTCGTGAAGGAAGCGCCATTGATGAGCGGGATGAAGGCACGGAGGGTGATGTGATGAGTGGACTGCCCGCAACTGCCGCAGGAGGACCGAGATGAGCGTGCGTCGATTCGTGGCCGTGGTGGTGATCCTCGGCGCCCTGGTCGCCGTCCTCGTCTATGCGTGCCGGCCGAACGGAGAAGATCCGCAAACCTTGCCTGCAGAGACGTCGACGACGTCCGCCCCTGCACCGTCGATCACCGTTGCTCCAGTACCTCCGCCGACCGCTGCGATACCGGCGCCAGGCGCCGCGGCGGCGGAGGAGGCAGCCCGCCAGGCCCTGGCTGTCGCGTTCACCTGGTACCCGGCCACCGACCGGTCCCCCAATGACGGCTTCATCCGGGCTCGACAGTGGCTGACCGACAGCCTGGCATCGCAAGTGGCCGTCCCGGTCACGACCGAACGCGGACCCGGCGTGCAATGGGGACAATGGGCCACCGCGAACTCGAAGGTCGTCGCCGACGTGATGATCGGCTGCTCCGGGTGCCCGCCCGATACCGATACCCTCATTCACCGAGTCGCCACCATCCATCAGACCGCGATCACCGGTGACAACGCAGTCCCCGTCGCCCCCGACACCACCGTCTGGGTCACCCTCACCAGGGCCGGGGACAGCTGGCTCATCGACACCATCCGGTACTGAAACCAGTAGTCACCGCACCGCGTTCGACAACGCCGCCCTGCGGCAACAGGAGGGGAAACTAGATGTCCAACCGCAGCCGCACGCTCGTCGGCCTCGCTCTCACCAGCATGATCGCCGCCACCCTGACCGCATGCTCCGGCTCGTCGAGCGATGACGGTCGGCCCGGCACCGTCACGCCCGCCGAATCGTCCGGCGGATCCGACGGTTGGGACGGCAACATCGCCATCGGCGTCGGCAACCGCAAAGGCGTCGACCTCGTGACCCTTCCCGCCCCGGACCAGGTCGATGTCCAGTGCCACGGCGAGGGTGACAATCTCACCGTCGACATCACCGCACCGAACGGGTGGCACGCCACCCTCACGCACGGATCCCAGACCATCACGGTCGAGAACGAGACCCTCAACTACCCAGCTCACGACTTCGCCGAATCCCCGGGGGCGATCGAGGCCGTCAACCGAACACGACCGAAGGGCAGCACGAAGCAGTATCCACTCGGCGTTACCTGGGACAAGCCATCGGTCGGAGAGGTCGAGATCCAGGTCGACGCCGACACCCCACCGCACTGGATGGTGAACTCCCCGTACGAGGACTTCGACATGTACATGCACATCAGCTGCGGCCTGAAGTAAGAGCCGACGCGACGCACCTTCCGCGGGGACGTGTCCTCTACGCAGTTCAAATCATCAATTGAGCGGCGACAGACCGCGACCTAGGCGCCCCGGGGCTTCACCGCCAGCACCAGGACAAGCGTCCGATCTGACACCCTCCTTACTGATGCGTAAGATAGTGCCGCGCCTTCAGGTGTGAAGGTTTCCCGGTTCTTGACGACTTCGGTTCCGGATGTGGCGGCCGGCATGGATCAGTGCCTGGCCACACCTGCCTATCCCCGGTGGTGCTAGCTATGCCTGTTCGACGTATCCATCATCTGAATTGCGGATCCTTCGATTCGCTCGCAAGCGGCCCCTTGGTCTCGCATGTCCTGCTGTGCGAGACGAACGACGGCCTGGTCCTAGTCGACAGTGGAATCGGCCGGTCGGATATTGCCGCGCCGAAAAATCGGCTCGGCCGCGTCGCCCTGACCCTCGGGCCGGCGTTGCGCGTGGAGGAGACGGCCGCACATCAAATCGAAGCCCTCGGCTACCAACTCTCGGACGTGCGCCACATCGTGGCGACGCACCTGGACTACGACCACATCGGTGGCGCACTCGACTTTCCTCACGCAACAGTGCACACGACAGCCGCCGAACTCCGCACCGCGCAAGCGCGGCGCCGGCTACCCGACCGTCTCCGGTATCGCCGCCCACACGTCGAGGCGATCACCTCGTTCCAGACGTACGACGGGACCGGAGAAGAGCTACTCGGCCTTCCCACCGCACACCCGATCATCGGAGTCGAAGACGTGTGGCTCGTCCCGTTGCCCGGACATTCCATCGGCCATGCCGGTGTCGCGGTCCGAACCAGCAACCGCGGTTGGCTGTTTCATGCGGGAGATGCCTTCTACCATCGAGCAGCACTCTCCCCCAGTCGATCTGCACCAATAAGCCGCGCCGCGGCGCTGGGTGCGATCGAGCTGACTCTGGCCTCAATTCCCGCGAAAGTCCGTGCAAATCACCAGCAACTCCGCAAACTCGCACACGACCCCTCACAGCGAGTGTCCGTCTTCTGTGCGCACGATGCGATTCTGTTCGATCGGCTTCGCGCAGAACAGAGCCCGATTTTCCCCTGACCCAACGCTTACATAGGGTTGAGGTTGATGGAGGGGAGTTCTACGTGACAGACGTACTCGAAGGCCGCCAACAGAATGGTGCCTCAGAAACCGGCAATCAAGGCTGGGTAATTTTCGAAACTCTCGGTGTCGATGCAGGTCAAGAGCCTTGCGTCGTCTCCGAAGGCGGTCTCGCGCGCGACTTCGCGAGCCGGATGAAAAGGAGCTGGAGCGTCGCGACGAACCGTGGCGACGCCGCCAAACTCCGCGAGGCAGCACAGAAGGCCATCAGCGCCGTCCTCAAAGCCCGTAAACCACTTCACGATCGGGTTTGGTTGTCGCAGAACCGAACCGCGGTATCTTATGCGGCCCCCATCCTGTCTTCGAATGGGGAAATCTTTGGCGTGCAGGTATATATCGCAGCGGCCGGAGAGGCGCCGCCCCCTCCACGTACTGTCGGGACCTTCGAGTGGGATTTCGCCACGATGCGGTCCGAGCACACCCCTATCGTCGAGGAGAAGATCCTCGGCATCGACACCACCCAGCCCAACCGCAGCCTTCCCGAGATCTGGCGCTTCTTCACCGCCTTCGACAAGCGCGACGCCTACACCGTGTATGTCGGCCAGATCGGCCACGGCCAAATAGAACCAAGCCAGCCTTTTGCGGCCGAGATCAGCCTGGAGGGCGACGACAAGGTTCTACGGTGCGTGCACATGACAACCCGGGGCCGCGAGATCGGCGGCCGGAAGACCATCGCCGGCCTCATCCACGACCTCACCGACGAGACACACCCCAAGCGGGATTTCCATCGCGAGTACAGCAAGACCCAGGCCATGACGATCGAGAAGTCGCTTGCCGAGCCGATGGGCATCGGATACCTAGAGCTGATCACGGGCCTGTTCCTGGAATGGGATGTCACACCTCCCGGACCGCTCGCTCGCTGGCGCACCGAGGTCGCCGAGATCCACGAGAAGAGCCGAGATGCATTTCTGCATGCCCGGGAATCACTTCGGAACGGCGACGCCCTCAGCCTCGACGTGGTGCTGTTCGTCCGGTTCTCCGAGTCGGAGGCGTGGACACCCGCCGAGCTGACCATCACTGGAGTGGCGACAGCCAGCGCCGAGCACGGTGTAACGGTGGTGCAAGCGATGGTGCTGGTACGCCCCGGCACCGGCCCGATGTGCTGGTAGTACACCATTCAATAACAGCGGCAAGCGATCTCGCCCGCCCAGCGTGATGGGCGAGATCGACACACCGCTCCGATCGTTCGGTTGCAGAGTTCCTGAGGACTGCTAATCTGATGTCCGCGCTCCCCACCCGGGAGTTTCCTGAGGCTTGTCGTAGTCGGCTTCAGAAGAGGCAAAACAACGTGTGGCACACGTGTATCTTCTTGCGCCACACCGTTCCCGGGGGTGGGTTATGTCGATTCGAGCAACCGAGCTACTTCTCTCAGCGCTCAGCGTTGCGAAGAAGTGGGACCTCGGGGGGTCGACGCAGAAATCGTTCTTCGCCGGCCGATCGTTACGCCTCAGCAGCACTTCCCCAGCAGCCCTGCGCCCGACTGCACAATCCTCAGTCGAGTGGCGGCCGGGCGCGCCCACGCTCGTACGCCGCTCGGATCTCGGTAACGGACACTCCGAGTTCGCCTGCAAGCCGGTCAGCGACAGCATCGCCGAGCTTGGCGTGTCCGCGTTCGAGAGCGGCGAGAAGGGATGTCGACACTCCGATGATCCCGGCGAGCTGCGCTTGGGTTCGGCCAGTCAGCTCGCGCAGCGTGCCGAGTTTGCGTTCCTTGACGGGGACATCTATCACCTCGTCCATTCGCAGTCCGAGAATTTCCACAACCCTCATCAATCGATCGACCTGAGGGGTCGATCGACCCACTTCCCATGCCGAGATCGTGGCCGTGCTCACATCGGCACGCAGGGCGAGTTCGCCCTGCGCCAAGTGCTTGTCGATACGCGCCTTGGAGAGCCGGGAAGGCACGAACCCATCCAGTGTTCGCCGGCTCATCCTGGGCAACCTCGCATAACGAGCCATGCTGCCCGACCTCCAGGACTGTTGTCACAAAAAAGTACGATAGACAAGAGCGATAAGGTGTAAGACTATATTAGAATCCCAAGGGGGGATGAGCACCTGACTTCCCCCACACAACAAGAAACCCCCCGATCGCTACCAACGATCAGGGGGCCTCGACCGGAGCGGGGCTGCAACCCCTAGCCGGTCATAGCAGATTGGAACCTCTGCAATGAACACGTTAGCTGGCGCTCTAATTGAGCGTCCCAAGAAGCACCTATCCGCAACCCGATCGTTGGCAACCGCAAGTGCCACTGACCTGGTACGCATCACGTCCCTGCACTCGACAATGGACGGACGCTGCACCGGATGCGGCTATGAGCCGACCATCATCAAACCGCTGTGCCCAGAGGCCGCGGCAGCACTGCGCGAGCTGACACAGCGCGATGCGAAGACGGGCACCCGCGGAACTCAGTTTTCGAACTCCTCGACCAGCGATCTGCTGGCGTCATCACTTCAACACCGCCCAACCTCTACCGGCCGGTGCCTGCGCTGCGGATTCACCTACACCGCCGGGTGCGAGGATTGCCCAGCACTCCGCGCGATTCGGAGGGAGCTCGAGAGCCGCGGCGTCACACCGATCCGACCAGAGGCCCAGGATTCGGCACTTTGCTCCGGCCGAGCGCAGGCATGGGAGATCGAGGGGCAGAGCGCAGCCCAGCTGCGGCGCGTAATTGACGCGTGCAAGCAGTGCCCGCTCCTCGCCCAATGCCGCACCGAGATCCTCCGGGCAATCGAACAAGGTGAGCCGCCGCGAGGAATGATCGTCGCCGGCGACGCCTACGACCTGCGCGGAAACCGGATCGAACACCGCCACCTGGCGCGATACGAAGCAGTGGCCTCGGGCTCTCGAAGTCGATGGGATACGACGCGGGCTGGAGTCGCAGCATGACCGCCCCCACGCCCTGCTCGATCGACCCTGAATCCTGGGACCTGGATGCAGGTTCCTACCGCGCCGGTCTCGACGCCCAGGCCGAATGCCTGCGGTGCCCGCGACTTGCCGCCTGCCGGAGAGAGGTCGCGGAGTTGACCAGCGCGGGTACTCCCCCGCAGTCGACGATCTGGGCGGCAGTTGCGTACCGCCACGACGGCGGAGCCATCCTGACTCGCCGTGACCTGCGCGCCTACTACAACCGGAGTGAAGGCCAGCGTGAAGCCAACCGGGGGGTGGCGGCATGACATCTCTCGTCGATCGCGTCTACTACATGGCCACTGGTCAGCTGGAGTCCCCTGCCACCGATGGCCCCTCTGCCGTTCGGTGGGGTTGGTTCGCCGACCTCTACGCCCACCCGCAGTGGGGTCTCATCACCGTCCCCGGGTTCTCGCAGGCAGAGGCGCAGACAGTCGCCTCTCTCTGCCGCGCGACACCGATCGCCTCGGTCGACTCGATCTCGGCGCGCTGGGACGTATTCGAGCAACTCGCGGCGATCAAGCTCGATCGCGCGCCGTCCGATTTCCCCTGGGCCGCGGTAGCAAACAGCGCGATCGACGCCCACGACTATTTGGCCGGCGGCGACTTCAGTGGCACCGAGACAGTCACCAGCGTCTTCTGGGCGCACCTCGCCGGTCAACCGACAGAGATCGCCGAGAAGCGGATCTCAGCGGCAATCGAGGCGTGGAACACCCGTATCCACAGCTCAACGAGAGGGGAAGCCGCATGACCAACCTCACCGCCACCGACCTCCAGGGACACGAGTGGGAACTCATCCCGATGCAGGAAAGGGTCTGCGCACGACGGGTCGCTGACGCGGATAGCGTCACCGTGCTCGATGTCGAGAACCTCATCCACGACCATGGGCCGCTCCTGCTCTCCGCAGGTCAGTCGGGATTCGGCGTTGGAACACGCGACGCACTCCTCGATGTGATTGATCTCGTCGCATCGGACCCCGAAACCGCCTCGGTCGACCAGGTCCGCGAAGTTGCGGCCATCGCTCAGCTCATGCTCGCCTCCCAATCAACGCCGAAGTCGGTACGCCGAGAGCAAGCTCCGGCGTGAGCAAATTCGTCACAGATGCATCACGCGTGCCTAACCGATCGGTGCCAGCGAGCGTGGTGAGATGGTCGATGACCTGTGTCCAGAGGGAAGGGAGTGGTGGCTGTGGCTGAGTGACGAAACGGAACGTCCTCGATACCTAATTTCATCAGCGCAGACCCTCAGAGACACGAAAAACCCCCTGGTGGGGGTGGTTTCAAGTCAGGAACCGCGACCGCGGATTTCGTCGAGGAGGACTTGGCAGGTCCTCCTACCAGGAGGGTGAAGGCCTTGGCAGGGCCATCACTTTCTCTCTGAGGTGAGTTTCGAAAGCTCGAACTTTCGAACTCGTACTGCATCCCCGAAGGGACTTTCACACACCGTGAATACGTCTCAGGGTAACTCATACCCTGAATCAGCATCCAGAACTCAAACATCCACACTCGGCGTGTCGTCCGACGCACCGGAGCACACAGGTCGTACTACTCCCGATGCGGAGTGGGCAGCCCTCGTCGACGCAGCGCACCGCAACGTTGGCGAACTCGAACAGTTCAACCATGCGAGTGGTCAGCGCGGCAGCTCGTGGGCACTACCCGTCGCTGACGGTGCCCACCGGGATATCCCGGTGTGGTCGGGTAAGGGTGCGTGGCTACGGCAGGTTCGCCACGCGGTAACCAACACCGAGATCGGCAGAGCCGCGGTCAAAAAGCGCCGCATCGGCGTTGAAACGATGGTCGCGGTCGCGGCCGCCCACGCCCGATTCGCCGAGTCCCCCACCGGACGGGGCATCACTGCTTCGGTGGCCACGATCGAGCGGGTGGCAGGGGTCTCCGAATCTGTGGTCCAACGTGCACGGCGCGTGCTCCGTGACCTGAGTATGGGCTATGAGGTCGTCCGTGGTCGCCAACTGCAGAGCCGTGAATTCATGGCCGCCGAGTTGCATCACGGCGGCCACCAGCGCGGAGCTGCGAGCGTGTGGGCCCTGTCGAGCCCCCGATGGGTCATCGAGGCCGTTCCTCGACCAGTCGCCGCTAAGCGGCGCTCCCCCGCCCGCTCAGTGCACCGGGCGCAGACGCATCAGCAGCGCCGCCAACGCCAGCAGGCTGCAGACCGCAAAGCCGAAGCGGCCAATCCACAGTTCAGCGGGCGTGACACCCTATCTCTTGGTTCTTCAGTTCTTGAGAAGTTCTCTCGTAAGAGAGAACTCACCAAGCGCGCGACGCACGCAGGAGCAATTACCACCAACACGCACCGGCCCCTGCACACCCAACGCGCGGCCGCCCAGCTCGCCCGCCTCGCCCCCGCACTGACGCCGGATGGGCACATCGGCCAGCTCGTCGACGTGCTCGTACGCACCGGCATCGACACCACCCGCTGGACCGGCCGCGACATCGCCGACGCCCTCACCCGCGACACCCAGAACCGTGGGTGGACCTGGCCGGACGCGAAGAGCTGGCGCACCGGCGGCTACTCGGTCCAAAACCCGGTCCGATACGCCCACATGCGGCTCTCACGCATCGATTTCACCGGCCCCTCCCCGAGCCAGCAACGAGCCAGTATCGACGCCCAGCGACGCGCTGAGCAGGCAGCACGCGCTACCGAGGCTGCGGAGGCCCGATCCCGGGCGGCAAGTGCCGAACACCGCGCGGCGATGCGAGCGAATTGGCGCACACTCGCTGCCGATGCGAGCACCACACGCCCCGGAGGGGTCCACGAATGACCGCCACCACCAAGCTGTCGTGTGTTCAGTGCACTGGCACCAAGGGGTCCTCGGTGAGGGCAGGCCTCGAGCGCTGCGTGGTCGACGTAGCCTCGACCGCGGCTTCCGGAAGCGGCACGGAGAGCGTTACTGCGCGGGTTACTGCTGACACGGAAGATTCGGCATAAAGTGCCGGAAACGACCGCGTTCACCCGCACCTACTTCGAGAACGGAGCCCCACGTGTCGACGAGCCAGACGAAGACGCCAGCCAAACGGCGCCGCTCCCCCGCTCGCCAGCAACGAACGGAGCAGGTCAGCAGGAACTCCGACTCGGTCCGCGAACGGCTACGCACCGGGGCCACCACCGTCGTCGTCGACACCGCCGGCAGCGAGATCGAACTCGACGACCGCACGTTCGCCAAAGCCAAGACGAACCAGTGGATCATCCGCATCATCGGTACTTCTCTGGTCCGCATCCACCTCGACACCCCGCTCCCGGAGACCGCGCAGATCGTCGCCACCGACGCTGCCCGCCTCCAGATCACGGGCCAGGTGCGGCTCTACGCCTACACCAACACCGTCGTCGACGCGTTCGACCATTGCGTTGTAATTGCACGCAACCATGCCGGCATCAACGCATGCGACAACACTCAGATCAACGCGACAGACAACACCTTCGTCCACGCCTACGACAGCGCGGTGGTCTACGCGGAGGGTGATGCGGTAGTCCACGCCAGCGGCAACACGCACCTCGTTCTCAGGGACAGCGCGCGGGCGACCACTCAGCGCGGTGTCACCGTCCAGGGGCCTTCCCGCAAGAATGTCTCCGTCCGACGCTGAGATCCGTTCGTAGGCCCGTTTCGATGGGTAGCAGTCGAAGAAGGACATGCTGAGTTCCGGGAAGTCGTGAAAGTTACGTTTCCGCTCCCCACTGGGGTTGGTCAGGCCTCCGATGCTTGCCGAAACCTGCGCCTGGAACGGCCAGGCGCAGGGAGAAATTTCAGCGCGAAGGATGACCCCTACAAGGCTCCGGGCGGCTTCTGGAACGGAATCTGACCTGGTGCTCCGCAACATCAGAAGATCTCCGATGAGCAAAGAACAGCCTAGGTCAGCTGCTGTTTTGTGAGATTCCGGTAGCACATGAGAGCTGAGATTTCCTTAGATAACCGCATGTCACTGCAGGTTATATGCCCTTGCGCTACATATGATCTGACTAGCCAACCGAAGCAAACCGAATGTATAGGCACTAGTTATAAGCTAATATAAGCTTATATAAGTTCCCATATGGGAATAGAGAGGGGAGGGCCATGACGATCACTGCGATCGCAAACCTCAAGGGTGGCGTCGGAAAGACGGTGGTCGCCGGCGGGCTCGCGCATGCCGCTGCCGCAACCGGCCGGACGGTCCTGCTGGTTGACGCGGACATGCAGGGCAACTCCACGAAGCACCTCACCGGCTACACGACAGCTGAGCCGTCGCCGCATTCGCTCGCGGATGTTCTCGACCGCCAGACGGATCTGCCGATGCGGGACGCGATCGTCGCCGCGCGACGGGAAGAGATTCACGTCGTGCCGTCGGGCTTCGCTGAACTCCAGGCGGTCTCCGACCAACTCGGCACCAAGCCCGGGGGAGAGATGTCCTTCGCCCGTGCTCTCAAGCCGGTATCCGGCGACTACGAGCACATCCTGATCGACTGCCGCCCGGCGATTGACCTCGTTTCCCGGAGCGCCCTGTACGCCGCCGACAATCTCCTGATCGTCGTCAACCCGGAACACGATGCGGTTGACGGCCTTAATTCGCTCCAGACAGCTCTCGAAGACCTGGCCGAGTACATGGACAAGGTCCTCCCAATCGCGGGGATTGTCGTCAACAAACTTGACGGCCGTCGCAAAGATCACGCGGAGGTCATCGACTACCTCAAGGAGTACGGGGCCGCGGACGGTATCGCCCTGCTTGGCGACCCGATCATGCACAAGGGGGATATCTCCAAGCTGACCAACGTCGGCATGGGTTTCGACGAACACCCCTCCAATCCGGTCTGGTCCCGCAACCTCCATACCAACTTCATCGAGATCCTGGAGAAGGTGGCCCTCTGATGAGCAAAATTCCCCAACCTGCCCGACCCGTGCCTCGTAGTACGCGCACCCCGTTCGCTCAGCCCGCGGCAACGACGACCGCAACACCAGACGCCGTTGCATCGGAGTCGACCGCAACGGCGTCTGACGCGCCCGCAACAGTCACTCGCTCCGCAACATCGTCGGCAACGCCGCGGCAACGCAAGGCCGCATCGACGCCGGTGAAACCGGCAACAGAGAAGAAGCGCAAGGCTCAAACCACCGACATCCTGCTGTCGCTGGAAGAAGAGTTGAAGGACCGCATGGTCGCGGCACTCGAACACACCCGCCCCCGGACTGGGATCAAGAGTCAGCAGGTGTTCATCCGCACCGCGATCGACCAGCTGTGCGCCAAGCTCGAAACGCAGTACAACAACGGCGAGCCCTTCCCCGCGCCAGCCGATGAGATCGCCATATAGCCCCTATGGGCGGGCATCCACCATATGGGCTATATGGCGCAACGTTGCGCAGAAGCGAAAATGGCACCTGCCAGCACAAACAGCATTGCGTAGCAACGGCCGCAACGGCCGCAACGAGAGAGACCCCGCCGGGGCCTAGCCGGCGGGGCCTCATCGACCGGGACCCCG
>NZ_JASHKU010000016.1:34628-194089 GCF_030056875.1 Rhodococcus sp. IEGM 1351
TGGAAGGAAAACCCGATCATGACCGACCTTAATCTCCGAGCAGCACGAATCCAGCCCCGAGGCATCGTCGCGATCAGCATTGCGGTGGCAATCACCGCAGGTGAGTTTGCGCTGTCTTTCGCTATGCAACGCGACGTCGCATTGCAAGCGGGTATTCCCCATTCACTCGCGTGGATCTTCCCCGTGACCGTCGATGGCGCAATCCTGGGCGCAACGATCGCCGTCGTTGCGCTCAGGATGATCAACCGCAACGACGGGCGGCGCAATGCAACCGCAACGCATTCGGTGGGGAGTGCACGTCTCTCCCTCCGGGGCGTCCGTTCACTGACGACTGACCAATAGAGAGACCCCTGCCGATTAGTGCGGTAGGGGCCTCGTCGACCGGGACCCCGTGGAAGGAAAACCCGATCATGACCGACCTTAATCTCCGAGCAGCACGAATCCAGCTCCGTGGCCTCATTGTGGCGTTGCTCTTGGCGATCACTTTTGCGGTGGGAATCACCGTTGGCGCGTTCGTGCTGTCTTTCGCAGTTCTGCGTGATCTCGCTCAGCAGGCTGGCATTCCGTACTCACTCGCGTGGATCTTCCCACTGATCGTCGACGGCGCAATCCTGGGCGCAACGATCGCCGTCGTTGCGCTGAGCAAGATCAGCGGCAATGCGGCAGGTAAGAAGTTCTTCATGGCGCTCGCTGTCGTCGTGGTGCTCATTAGTGTCCTCGGCAACGCGTACCACGCAGATCAATGGGCAACCCGCTCTGCACAGAAGGTCGCCGCTGGAGTCGATCTGGGTTACGCGCCTCTCTCCCCGACTGGAGCTGCGCTCATTGCGATCATCGCGCCGCTGTTGGTCCTAGCTTTTACCCACGGCGTCGGCGTCCTCATCAAGGCGATTGGAAACGCCCACGCCGATTCCAACGCGTTCATCCAAGAATCTCGCGACCAGGAACAGCAGGCGAACGAGCTGGAATCCGAACGCCACAACGATCCGATTCGGCAGGCCCCGTCGTACTACGAGCGCAATAGGGCAGACGTTGCATCGATGCCTGTTGCTGACGTGAGTGGTGTTGCCCCGAACGACGTTGCCAACGACGTTGCGGCCACGACCCGAGCAAGCGTTGCAAAGGCGGCGACGCGAGCGACATCAGTCGTCGACGACGCCGGGCTGGTTGAGAGTCAGGCAGACATTGCGGCCGCTGTTGAGCCTGCTGTTGCGGCGGGTTCCGCACCGATCGTTGCGGACGCCGACAGCGTTGCCGAGGTTGACCAGGGGGAGTGGGGGGTCGTCCGCAATGCGCCGGACGAGGACTCCCAGGAGATCTACGTGTTGCCGGACGAGGAACAGACCATCGAGAACCTCCTCGACTTCATCGACAACTGCGATGACTTCGAGCCCGTCGTCAAGGAAACTGCCCGTCTCCGAATCACCCAGAACCTCAGCTACGCGGAAATCGCGACGACTACCCGGGCCAAGGCGGCGTCCACCGCAATGCGTCGCTTCGTCAAGGTCGAGCAACGTGCCGTGGAGGCCGGATTCCGGACCCCGCCGCTGCCCGAGGTCGACGACGCAACTGATGGCCGCATTGCGGCAACGCCTGACCAGCAGTACGCATTGGTGGGGGCACGCTGATGTCCCGCCCGGGCAAGGGCGGCGACGATCAGTTCGCGCTCTTTGACCTGACCGCCGGCGAGGCGGACGAGGAGGAGGTGCCGACGGACGTCGGTGCGGCAACAACGACCACCGAATCCGACGTTGCGGTGCAACACTCACCCGTTGCGGACGCAACAGAAGCCCATATTGCGCTCCAGGAGGTCGGTGACGACGCAACGTCGGAGGCGGACGCAACGGACGCCGGTGTTGCCGACGATGAAGTCGAGGCACCCGCAACGTCGACGCCGGTGTGGGAGTCGTTGCCGGTGGGGGAGGAAGCCGACGGGCACGCCCTGATCGTGACCGCTGCGGGCACGTACACGCCGTCCGGGCGTGAGTTGACCGGTCCGGTCGATTCTGTCGAGAAACTGGACAAGCTGATTCGCTGGGCTTCCCTGACACCGCTGGGTGCCCCGCCTCAGGTGTGGATCGTCGGACAGGTCGCGTGCGAGGCATTGGGGTGGGTGATCGATCCGGGCAGCGAAGACGACTTCGACGACATGGAGGCGCTGCGCACGCGCGCCGCCTCCGGCCTGACCGCCGTCCTGCAGGCCACCCTCACCCCGATGCTCAACGCAGGATGGGAGCTGCGCGGCGATCCCGGGCACGTCGTGCACCTGTCCCGCAGCATCGGCAAATTCACCTCGATGGTCGACGTAGTGATCGAACCGTACGTGTGGACATACTGGAACAAGGACTTCGGCTGGAACAACCGGGTCGGCGAGATGGGCATCCTCGGCTCACCCACCGCCGGAACGTATCTCCCCGACGACGACCTGCCGGCCGCACGTGAACTCGGGCGCCGGCTGGCCTGGTCCGCGAAGAACCTCGGCGTGCTCCCAGGGCCGACCCCGGCCCGCACCGGCGCCGCGATCCTCGACAAGATCAAGCGCGAACGCACCCGCTCAGGCAAAGGCATCGTTGTGGCAACCACCGGCCCGGTACCACCGCTCGACGGGCCCCCACGCGGCGACCTCGAACCCGCGGTCGGCTGGACCCGAGTACCCGACGCGCAGGATGTGGACGGGGCGAGCCGGTTGGTGTCCATCGACCAACGCGCCGCCTACCTCGCATCCGCCGGCATGCTCGAATTCGGCTACGGGCAACCCCAGCACCTGACCGGCGGGGCGGCGACAGCTGCGACGGTGGGGGACAAGGGGGCCCCGTTTGGCCTGTGGCGGATCACCCTGCCGCCCGCGCAGACACTGTCGCTGCCCGAGAAACTCCCGTTGCCGCACCCGCACATGCTCGCGGACCAGCCGGTGCAGACGTGGGTCACCTCGGTCAGCCTCGACGCCCTGCGGGAACCGGTCGCTGATGGGGGGATCGGCGCCGACCTCGACGACCTCGACATCACCGAGGCCTGGGTCTACCCACAGCAGGGCCGGACGCTGGACAAGTGGGCCAAAATCCTGCGCGAGGCCCGCAAGACGGCGGTGGACACCGAGGACGCCGCAATGAAGAGCTTCATCGGCTCCTGCTACAAGGGCTACATCGGGCGGATGGTCAACCCGGACATGTGGACTGCCAAGCAGATGCAACACCACCACCAGCCTTTGTGGCGTGCGGCGATCATCGCGCACTGCCGGTGGCGCGGCCGCCGCGTGGCGATGCGGATCGCCCGCCAGCACGGCCGCTGGCCGGTCCGCACCGTCACCGACTCCTGGGTGTACCTCCTCTCAGGAGGTGAGGACATCGCCGACGCAAGCGACGCTTTGGGGAAGATGTCGGTCGAGAAGGACGTGGTCCTCACCGACACACTCCTGTCCGCCTTCACCTCGGCCCAGGACGTGCACGATGTGAATCTGGCGATCAAGGCCGCCTTCGCCGACGAAGACGAAGAGGAGGGGGATCTTTGATGGCCCTGCATCTTCCGAAGCCGCGCACCAAGAAACCCGCACAGGAGGCGGTCGGCCTCGACGGCCTCAAAGTATCCGTCGCCAACGCCGCAACCAGCGGCGTCGAAAAATCCAAGCAGGTCAAGAGCGGGGGCCTGGCAGGGCTGACCAGCAAGGTCTCCGTCAAGCAACTGCGCAAGGAACTCGGCAACGAGGGCCTGCGGCAGGCCGCGATCGATGCCGGCCGCACACCCCCGTCCGCTCGCACGCTGCGCCGGTGGGCGCAACAAGGCCGCATCCCCCACCCGGACGTCGTCGAACGAGCCCAACGACGTGCCGCGATCGAACGCCTCGGCGGCATCGATGCCGTGGCCGCCAAGATCGGCCGGTCCCGCTCCGCCGTCTCCCGATACCGATCCGGGGAAACGAACGAGTTGCGTGCCGACGCCAGCAAGAAACTCAAGAACGTCAAGGCGCAGGACATCATGAAACGCGCCGGCGTGCTGCGCCCGGACGGAACACCGAAGAAGGCGGTCATCCGCGTCAAGGGCGGCGTCATGGTCCGCAACGGCGCCGACGAGGGCTACGACTACCGCATCCGCACCCTGGACTTCGCGAACTCCGATACCCCGTTCACAAGTGAAGAGTCCCGCGAACTCGCCGCCGCACTGGCCAACGACGATCACGCCCGCGTCGTCGCGTTGCTCGAGCGGCACGCCACCCTCGACTACCCCGAAAACAAGGGCTTCGACACGTACAGCGACCAGTTCGGATTCCACTTCGACCACATCGACTCCGTCCACATCGACTGGATCTAACATCCAGCCGCAGCCTCCCAGGCTGGGCAGACTGAGTTATCCACAGGGCTGCTGGAGATTTCCGCGCCAACTCACGACACTGTGCCCCTCACCTCGACGTGGGCATGGCCGGCTGGGACAAGCGGTACTGCCTACCGACGGGTGCACCACCACTTGTCCGCCGGGTAGATGAGGTATCGATGCCTGCCACACGTCCGACCGCTCGCCGCGTACTCGCCGCTGCGGTGACCGCGACGGTCGCCACCGGAACGGCCGCGCTGACCGCCCCTGCCATCGCACACGCAGACCCGGCGGGGTGCGCCGCCACATACAACCTGTTCATCCCCGGAACCTGGGAAACCAACGAGACCGCGGACCCCTCGGTGCCGGTGGGCATGCTCAAACCGATCGCCGACGCCATCAAGACCACACAGGGGGCCCGGGCCGAGGTCTACACCCTCCCGTACATGGCCCGCGCGTTCGACAATGGCCACACCTACGCCGACAGCAAGTCCGACGCACGCGCAAGGGCAGACAGCGTGCTATCCGATGAGGCAAGCAGGTGCGCGCGAACGAAGTTCACGATCACCGGCTATTCCCAGGGCGCGGACGCGGCCGGTGATCTGGCCTCCGCCATCGGCAACGGCAACGGCCCCATCCCACCCGAACGAGTACTCGCAGTCGGACTGTTGGCCGACCCCGGTGCCGGCACCAAAGGCGCCGCTGTCGTCGGTCCGCGCTCGACCGGGACCGGCATTGCCGACCCGCGCCCGCAGGGGATGGGCAAACTCTCCGGACGCGTCGCGTCCATCTGCTACTCCGGCAAGGACCTGTATTGCTCGATCCAGAAGGGCTCGAACCCCCTGCTCGGATCGCTCGGCTCCATCCTGAGCAAGTCACCGAGCACCGGTACCGATGCTGCCGCGGCAGGCGGAAATTCGACCGTTGCTACCGCATTGACCTCGGACTTCTCCAAGGCCGACCTACCCGGGATCGGCGCGAACACCACGTCGTTGGCCCAGCAGAGCAGCGCGAGCACGATCGACGTCGCCCAGGTCGCGAAGTCCGCCACCTCGTTGATGAACACGCTCACACCGGTGGCCGATCTGATTGCGAGTGGCGCCGCGAACTCTGCAGCCACCACACAATTGACCACCGCAGCGCCCGGCACGGCTGAGCACGCCGCCGGACAGGTCCTCGGCGTCGCGTCTCAAGCGGATCTGTCGAGCGCACTGACCACCGCAGCGAAACTCGCGGACACCGCGTCGTCGCTGGTGCAATCGGGGACCACCACCCTGCCGTCCGCCTCGCCGGACGCGACCGCATTGTCGACCGCGGCAGGGACACTGAGCACCCAGGTCGCACCGCTGGCCGCCACGCCCGCCGACGCGCTCTCGTCCGCATCGAGTGTGCTGTCGGTGCTCAAACCGAGCGTCGTCGTCGGCCAGGCGCTCAATGTGGTGACGAACGTGACCGCCCTCGACCTCCCCGCCATCCTCCGCAACCTGACCCTGCTCCCGCAGAAGGTCGCCGCCCTCGACGCGCGCGGGGCACACCAGATCGCGGGGGAGCTGAACAACCTTTTCTCGCCGTTGGTCCGGCTGGCCGCGGGTGTCGACCTGCGGTGGGTCTCCCAGATCCTTTCTGTCATTCCCGATCCGACCGGGTACACGCAGATCGCCGCCCTGGTGACCTCGATCCTGGGGAACGTTGACATCGTCCGGCTTGCCAATCTGGTCGGTCAGATCCAGGAAATAGCCTGGGCGGCCGTCGAAAAGCTGCTTCCACCCCCTGGACAGATACCTGACCCGCTCGGCGCCGGAGCGGCAATGACCGGGCTGCTGCCGGTCGGTCTCGATCTTGCCTCCGTGGCGGTGAACATGCTCAGCGGGAAAGCCACCAAGACCGACGTGGCGCTCCTGGGCAAACAGACGAACACCGCCTCCAACGCGATCACCGCCCAGGCACAGAACGTCGACCTACCCGGCCTGACCGGATCGTTAACCACGATGGCCAGCACCCAGGGCGCAGACGACCTCGCCGCCCTGGTCGGAGAAGGACTGAACGCCGCGAGCTTCTTCACCTCCGGTGCGCACACCGACTACGGAAATCTCGTCGTCGACAACGCCGGCCGCAGCGCCATCAAGTGGCTCTCCGACTGGCTCAACCTACAAATCGGCCGGGCTGCGTGACCCGCCTCCGACACCGAATCTGCACGTAGAGAGGCGAACTGTCATGACTACCCACCGATCACACAATCCCGCCGCACGGTGGATTTGGTGCGCACAGTGCCGACAACGCGGCTACCTCGCTCGCGGCGACGCCAAGAAGGTCCGTAAGCAGCGCCACCACGGCGCCAAAGGACTCGCGGTGTTCGCCTGTCCGCACAACCCTGGCCAATTTCATGTCGGCCTCCGCCCAGCCGCGCTCGGCAACGGCACGCTCACGCGAACGCAGCTGCGCCGGAACCAGCTGGGCCTGTTCACCGACGGCGCGACCGCGACCAACTGAGGAGAACTGATGGCGAACAAGTTCCGGGCGTTGGCCGGCGGCTCCATTCTGGCCGCTGCGGCGCTCGCGCTCGTCGGCCAGCAGAGCGTGCTTGCCGTCGTCACAGACATGAACACCACCTTGGCTGACGTCTTCACGGTGGCCGACACCGAAGAACCTGCACCTGCCCCAACAGATGCCGCACCAGGCCTCGACCAGCTGATTGCCGCGCTGACCGTTGTCGACGAACTTCCCACAGTGCCCGGATACGACCGCGACTGCGGCAAAGGGAACGGCTGCGTCTTCGGTCCATCCTGGACCGACAACTACACCGGCCCGGACTCACACAACGGCTGCGATACCCGCAACGACATCCTCAGATCCCAGTTAAGCGACGTGCGATACAAGCCGAACGCCCATGACTGCAAGGTCATCTCGGGCACACTCATCGACCCTTACACCGGCACCACGATCGCGTTCTCGACCGAGAAGCCCTCCGCTGTGCAGGTCGATCACGTCTATCCCCTCGCGAGAGGATGGCGAGCCGGAGCCGCCACTTGGACCCCGGAACAACGCGTCGCCTTCGCTAACGACACCGCCTCGAACTTGATTGCATCCGAGGGCAAAGCGAACCAGGCGAAATCGGACCAGGGGCCGGATACCTGGCTTCCCCCGAACACCGCATTCAGGTGCGAATACGCGCAGAAATACCTGACGGTCGCCGCCAAATACCACTTGGCCGTCACCGCCGGCGACGTCAACGCAGCACGCCGTGAGTGCACCCGACCAGCCGAAACATCAACAACGACAAGAAGGAGTCTCAGATGACCCTCAACGCCGATGGAGTCCAACGTGAACTCCCTATCGACGAACAATGCGTAAGCGGGCTGAGGAACCGCGAGCTGCGCCTGAGGCGCGCCGACAGGAAGGTCCTTTGTCGTGTAGTACGGCAGAAGGGGAGTGAGCAGTTCTTCGTCGGTGGGTTGCTGGGAATCCAGATAGCTCTCTTCGTGCTATTTGCAGGGGTTCTCAGTACTTTGAGCGATCAACTCGATTTGCCGATCCTCCGAAACCTCGCCGCACTCGCGCTTTGCGGAGCCGTGTTCCCCGTCGTCATGCAGATCCTCCGGTCGGTACTTCATTCCTTCAGGCCGATCCGCACCTGGCTTACCCGCCGCGCCAAGACTGCCCAGGACCGCGCCGAACACGTGTTGTCCGAGATCTCAGAACGAACAGCGCAGGTGACCGCCTGACAGGCTGGCCCCCAAAACCCTTGTCCCCAACCGAGACGGTATGGAGAACGACACGAACAACAACGCTCACCGGTCACTCAGACCGGTGCCAACGCTGTTTGTGAAAGGAACACACACCATTCCTCTCTTCATGTGGATCTTCTACGCCTCCACGCGGGCAGGGGCGGTGTTGTGTTGGGGAGACTCTCTCGACTTGCAAAGGACGCCCGCGGAGGGTCGATCCTGACTTCTCCCCCCGAAGTTGATGTGTGCCATGCTGGGGGCACAGTACGTGAAAGCTTGGGGGAGGCATGGCTGTTCAAACACTGACGCGATCCGGTGGAAGACATGGCTGGACGATCCGTTGTGATCTGTGCGAGCACCGGTTCACCGCCGCAGTGGCTGGCCAATCCGACGCGTGCAGCTTCGCGCAGACCAACGGGTGGATCATCGACGGCACCACACGTTGCCCAATGTGCGCGGCAACGCAGTCGGCGGCGGACCGACCAGGATGAACCTGCGGCCGGGCCGCAGGCGGAGCCGTGGTAGACCAGTCGTCAGCGAAAGGGAGAGGCGATGGGGGAGTCCAACCGGTCGGGACGGGTACTTGGCATGGTGTTGTTCTGGTGGAGTCACGGAGACGAACTCGCCAACCACCAACTCGGGCAAATCCTGACCCGAGCAGGATGTTTGGACGGGGAGATCACCGACGCCGCGGCCGTCGATCGTGCCCTGCGTGCCGTCGGTGACGAGCCTGCACTTGTGGCTGAGCTGGACGAATGGTGGCAAATGGTCGCGGCCCGCCGAAACGACAACACCACCCAGAATCCTGGTCTCAGCCTCGGCGGTTCGATCCGGCAGCTCACCGACCGCCTGGACGCGGACCGAGTTACCCCGGAGTCGATCGAGGAATGCCGCCGGCAGATCGCAGCTCTCGATACCCAGATCGTCAGTGCGAAAGACCTGCCCGAACTGGCCCACCCCGATGCCGAGATGCTCACCCTCCTCGCCCGCTACATGGAGGCGCGTTCACGGGTATTGGCAATGACCTCACGTGATCCAGTCACACGCGTAACAACTTGTGTTGAAATCGGTGGCAGCTTCGTGTTCTGTAGGCGTTGCGGGATCCTCCCCCCGAGCCCGCAATGACCGCTCTAGCCTCCCCTTGGCACCTGAGCGCGCCGGAAGCGCCCCAGTCTGGTTACCAGCTGGGGCGCTTCCTATGCCTTGTCGATCAGCCCATCCCCTCATGGGACGAACTGGAGCCGTCGATCATTCGTTTGAACTGGGGAAATGACACGTCCCCTTCACTGCGTGTCAAAGTCGAGAGGAAACGATGCGATGACGAGCGCCGCTGATCTCCGCCGGGTGAGTATCACCGAGGAAATTCACTCTCGGCTGTTCTCTGACTGCAAGCGCCCATCACGACCCGACCCCGTCCCTGGTCGACCTGAAACCGCTGGCGACGGGCGCACTTCGCAGCAAAGAGCGGAAGGCCACTCGCGACGTGATTCGCAGGATTTGCTGCCTCGGTTGCAGTTACGATGACGGACTACCGCGCTCTGTGCGCGGATGCCGGGCCCGTCAGTTTGAAACACACCGGAGGCTGGCGGGCCGCGGCTCATCCTGATCGGTCAGCGATCGAACTTGTCTGGAGTTGCCCACCGGTCCGCTTGAGGGTCGGGGCCGGCGCACGGAGGTATCCGGACTGTGGTGCGGCATACGCGGCAGAAGTACGTGCGGTGCCCTCCGTGCCCGGCGCTGGCGCACCCGCAGACCTCCCACCCGACCAGGCACGTTCCGCCGATCAAATCGTGACCGTTGGGGCACTGGCCAGGGGCGGTTTCTATGGACCTCACCTTCTAATCTTCGCACATATGTTCGACTTCGCTGCTATACTGGCTGTGCCCCGGTCCGGAGGGAAGCCGGCCGGGGCATAACTCCAGTTCAGAGACGTAAAACGCCTCGCGGGTCGACGATCGCGGAGCGCAATCGGCAGATGGGCGGAGCAGCCAACAGGCCGATCGCGCCGATGCTCGCGACCCTCGGAGCCCCTCCTCTGGGAGCGGACGAGCGTTGGGCTGCGGAGTTCAAGTGGGACGGCTGCCGCATCGTGGCTTCTACCTGCGGTGATTCCCCGGTTCGGTGGTCTCGGAGCGGTAGCAGCGTCGGGCAGTGCTACCCGGAGGTCGTGGAAGCTCTGGACAGTGCGGTCGGTAGTCGGCGAGCAATCCTCGATGGCGAACTCGTTGTGCTCGACGCTGAGGGGAGAGCCCGACCGTGCTCCGCGGCGATGGGCGAATGGACCTGACCGTATACCCGGACGGGCGAATCGATCTGAAGTTCGACCCGAAGAAATCAGACCAACAGCAGTAGGCGGACAGGCATCGCCACGTGGTTCTGCCGCCCGGTTCTCTCACTGCCCGCCATCAGTTCCCGACATACCGACCCAGGGGGGAGGGGACATGTCATCTCCCCAGTACTCTGCGCTCATGTGTCGCTCGAAATCACACGGAGCCCGCCGGTGCCCGGGGTGCGGTAGTTACAGTGCCGCAGCGAAAGCGAACGCGAACCGCCGGCACGGCCGTAACGCCCGGAAGAAGGTCGTCGACCACCTGAAAGAGCAAGGGATGGTCGAGACAGCGGCCGCGGTGCAGTCGGCGCCACCGAGCATTCTGCCGGAGTTGATGGCCGCGTTGGGCATCGACCAGTCGGTGCTGGGGGACACCCCGATGCCGAGTGTGCACGCGAACCCGCCGTCGGCGAAACTGCTGATCGCCCACGCCGAGGCCGAGCGGGCGAAGTTGACGGGCCCGCAGATCACCTCGGCGCAGGCAGCTCTCGATGAGGCCGAGCAACGCCTCGCCGACGTCGATGCCGAGGCCGAGGAAGCCCGCAAGGCGGTCAACCGAATTCGGGCCCGACTGAGGAAGGCCAAGAAGGCCGTCGAGGACGGCACCGGCTCACCGTCCGACGTCGCAACGAAGCAGCAGGACCTCGACGACGTCAAGCAGGCGCATCTCGACGCCAAGCGCAGGCAGGTCGAGGCCCGGGAAGATCTGGACGCGGCGAAGTTCGGGATGCGCGACGACATGGCCACTGGCGCCGAGCGTGATGCGTACTATGCCTCGCTCTCGGATGACGAGGTCGATGCGATCGCCCGGTCGGTGAACCGCCGCGCCGCACCAGAAGCCGCAAAGGCACTGGCCGAGGGCGGACAGCCGACCCTGTCGTCGACACCGCGGGACACCAGCGTCTACAACGCCGGCACCATCGCGATGGAAACCGGGTCCGGTGTCACCGAGGTCGAGGGCCGTGTCCTCGATGGCGGCACCGCGATCTACCGGCGCGGGTCCTCGGATTTCATCATTCTGCAGCGCAAGGGCGACGCCTACCATCCAGTGGGCCAGGCCACCGGCAAGAACGATGCCCTCGCGAAGGCCAACTGCATTCCCGTCCTGTCGGAACCAGAAGCGCTACCCGCGAACGCCACCGAGCTGCAGAGACAGGCGCACGCCATGAAGGGAGACGTGGCACTCGAAGTGGCGCGTCGAGCTGCCTCAGGTCTCGCGTCCACTCCGGCCGCGCAGCAGGCGGTCATCGATGAGGAGATGGCCGAGTCGAAGGACAAGTTGACCGATTCCGCCGGTGGAGGCCCGGTCCGCGCAGACATCCACGACGGCATCAAACGGCACCGGCGGACGTTGCGGCAACAGTCTGCAGTAAAGGCTGGCGAGCAGGCGCGCGCGAAAGCCCTCGCCGATGGCGCCAGCAAGGCGGAGGCCGACGCCGCCTACGCCAAGGCCCACCGCCGGGCACTCGGTACACCGACCCTCGGTGGGGGCACGATTCCGCATTTCGACCACGAGATCCCTCCGCAGAGTCTCGGCGCGGACAAGCACGCCAGCCTCTGGCGGAGTGGAATCCGCGCCTACGGCAGGGAAACTGCCGACGACTACGTCGTGATCGCTCAGCGGGCCGGTGACCTGAAGTCGTGGGGCTTCCAGGTCGGGCCGGGGGGCCATGTGCAAACGTCGAACATCGGCGCGCTGACCACCTCAAACACAGCGTTCGTGCAGAAGGTATTGAGCTACAAGGAGCGCAGCGCACTGACGACCTACACCGGTGGCAGCTACCGCTCGATCAACGCCGCCATCACCGGCCGCGACGCCAACCCCTCTGGACACGTGAAGACCGTGGTGTCCCAGCTGGACTCAGCGTTCGACAAGTTCCGTGAGCACAATCCGAACACGACACCCATGACGCTGGTTCGCGGCACGCAGATCCCCAGCGGGTGGAAGGGCACCACCGAGGAGTACATCGACTCGACGTTTACCGTCGGTTCTAGGATGGAGATCGGCAAGGTGACCAGCTTCAGCACCAACCACGGCACCGCCCACAACTTCGCCGGCCACCCGCCGTACATGATGGTCGTCCGCACCCGCGACGGACTTCCCGTCAAGTCCATCTCCAACTACTCGTCCGAGGACGAGGTCGTCCTGCCGATGGGTACCAACCTGCGGTGCGTGAAGGTCGACCACCACGGCATCAGCGGCCGGCCAACGGTGTACATGGTCGCCGAAGACCTCGTCGCCGAGGCCGAAGACGGCGGCAGCTCCGCCACGAAGGTCGCCTAAATCCATATTCAGCAGCCAAAATGACACGTCCCCTCCTCGAAGGGGCTGACGGAAGGACCCCCACGATGGCCGCACTCAACGACGAGCAGCTCGACGAGATCCGCCGGCACCTCGACGAAGGCATGACCCCAGACGCGATCGCGGACTACCTCGGCCGCGTCGCCGACCTCGATCTCATGGACATCGAAACTGTCCGCACCGCCGCCAACGCCATCGCACGAGGACAGACCCCATGACCGTGACACCGTCGATCGACCAAGACGCGACACCGACCGAGGGCTTCGCCATCCGGTACGCCAACGCACTGACCGGCCTCGCCGCCGGCGACGCCTGGGGATACCAGGTCGAGTTCACCAGCTACGCACAGATGCCGGCCTACCCGGTCGCCCCACCGGCCGGGACCTGGACGGTCTCCGACGACACGCAGATGACGTTGGCCGTGCACCACGCCCTCAACGACGTCACCGACTTCGCCGACATCGAAGCGGTCACCGACGCCATCACCCGGCAGTTCTTCCTGTGGCAGGTCGACCCCGACAACACCCGCGCCCCAGGCCGCACCTGCATGAAGTCGCTGCGCAACTTGCGTGCCGGCGCCCGCTGGTACGACAGGGACGGGGCGGTCGAGTCCGCCGGCTGCGGAGCCGTCATGCGCCTGGTCCCCACCGCATTCGGCCCCGAGCCCTACTGGCTGGGTCTCACGGCCCTGCAGGCCGTGATCACCCACAAGCACCCTCGGGCGGTCGTTCCGGCGCTTCTGCTCGCCGATGCCACCCGCCACGCCCCGGGCCAGCGCGGACAGTTCCTCGAGCATGCCCTCACGACGGCTGCGCAGATCTACAACGGCACCAGCACCTGGACCGAGGACCCCTACCTGCAGGACGTCCTCGCCCCGATCGCGGGGGACGTGTCATCTTTCCTGGTAGATGGCTTGAATGACGACGTGGCCGACGCGCTGATGCGCGCCGCGGACAATCGGGACCGACTGCAGGATGTCGAGCCGGCAAGCTACGGCGACCCGTGCGCCGGCATCGGCGAAGGCTGGGAATCGGCCAGCGCCGCCGCCCTGGCTCTCCTGGTCGCCGACATGGCTACCGCCCCGGGCGGCGACGTTCCCGCGCTGACCGGCCCCCAGGCGCTCGCCTGGGCCTCGACGAGCAACGGCGATTCCGACTCCATCGCCTGTATCGCCGGCGGAATCAT
Source organism: Rhodococcus sp. IEGM 1351 (assembly GCF_030056875.1). Taxonomy (NCBI): domain Bacteria; kingdom Bacillati; phylum Actinomycetota; class Actinomycetes; order Mycobacteriales; family Nocardiaceae; genus Rhodococcus; species Rhodococcus sp. IEGM 1351. The sequence goes on from NZ_JASHKU010000016.1 coordinate 48,475, forward strand.
CGGCTCCGCGCACCCTGAGCCCGACTACTGGGCAGCGAGCGGACTCAATCCGACTTTCGAACCCCGCTACGCCGAGGAGCTCGCCGCTGCGGCACGTCAGGGGACGTGTCGTCTGCACTGGTAAACACGATATCGACGAGCCGCCACCAGCTCGTTGATCGGGATTCGCCCAGCGCTTTGCCCGTCGGCACGACCTGTGCCGGCGGGCATTTCGCTATCTAGGCGCCACCCCGGCCGCCCTGCCGGTTTGATCTGTTGAACCTCTCGCGCCGCCCGGAGGTACTTCCCCAGGTTTGACATAACATCGTGACGCTGTAAGGTAATTCTTGAATGAATCACGAAGACAACGGGGGAGCCGTGATGTACGACCTGCCGATGACCAACCTGCACGAGGCCTTGGCGCAGATCGACAAGGCCAACGCCCGCCTGGCGCGCAACAACATCGCCGACCGGTTCACCTACGACCTCGACCCCTACACCCGCGAGGAGACCAACGCCCTCGGCATCACCACCGCACAGCAGCGGGTGCGCCTGACCCTGTCCGCCCCGCGGATCGGATTCGACGGCTGGGTGTTCGTCGCCCGCCTGGTCGAGGAGGAAGCCGGCTACGTGACCTTCTGCGCACCAGGGCAGAACCTCGACGGCTGGAGTCGCCCGGACACCCCGCACTGCGACTACTGCGGCAAGTTCCGCCGCCGCGCCAAGCTGTACGTGCTGCGCCACACCGACACCGGCGAGATCAAGCAGGTCGGCGCCAGCTGCATCACCCTCTTCCTCGGGGTGAAAGTCGCCGGACTGTGGACCCTCGAATACGACCTCGACGAGCACCTGCCCGCACTGGGCGGCGAAGAATGGGGCGAACCGGCAACCCGCGGAGATCGGACGCTACACAAGCTCGACACCATCGCCCTCGCACTGGCCTTCTCCAACGGCGGCCGCGGCTACATCTCCCGCGCCCGGGCCCGCGACCGCGAGATCCCCGCGACCGCAGACACCATCGCGGCCGCAGTGTGGGGACTGGCGTACATCCGCGACGGCGAGGTGCGCCGCGAACTCGAAGACGGGGCGGCGGAGGCCCGCCGGATCCGGACCGAGCAGCCCGAGCTGATCGACGCCGTCCTGGCCTCCGCCTCGACCGTCGATGCGGCCAGCGACTACGGGATGAACCTGCGCACCCTGCTCGCCGGAGACTACGTGTCCGCGAAATCGGTGGGAATCGCCGCATCGCTGGTCGCGGTCTACGCCCGACATCAGCAGCACGAGGCTGAACGCGCCACCATCGCCCCCGGATTCGTCGCCCCGAAGGGCACCAAGGTCACCGACCTCGACGCCACCGTGACCGTCTCCCGCATCATCGACGGCCACTACGGCGCCAAGACCCTGCTGGTGCTCCGGACCACCGGGGGAAACCAGCTGGTCAAGTGGTTCGCCACCGGGCTGCGCGACTTCGAGCCCGGCCAGCGGGTGCGGATCCTGCGCGCCACCGTCAAAGACCACGAAACGTTCCGCGGCCAGGACCAGACCGTGGTCACCCGCGCCAAGCTCGAGGACCTCGAACCCGCCGCGTAGCGCACACCCCAGAGCAGACCCCAGACACGGCGCGGCAGACCGGATCACCCCGGCCTCCCGCCGCCGCCACCGCCCCGGAAGGACTCCGCCATGCCTCCAATGATTCGCCCGCACTTCAGTTACAACGACCCCACCCTCACCCCGCCGGAACCGGGCAAGGACCTGGTTCTCGAAGTCGGCCTGATCTTCTCCCGCCCCGGCATCGGCCCCAAGGGTGGTGGCCAGTACGGCGGCATCCCCCTGTCTGTCGGCCCCACCACCACCCTGTTCCGCCGACACGACGGCATCGAAATGCGCCTGCCGAATACCGATTTGCTGCTGTGGCACACGCCGTTCCTCACACAAGCCCACTACCGCGGCGTCACAAGCCTGCACCGACGCCCCGGTTGGGAATGGCTGACATGGACCCTCGCCGACCACATCGCCTACGACACGGCCGTCGCAGCGGTCCCCGCACATGGCGTCGTCCCCGTCACCGACGGGGAGGCCTCACCTCTGGTGATCGTGCCGTGCGGTGGACGCAAACGCGACGAGCCAGCCCCGGCTGGAGCCCTCTATACCGGCTCCTACCACCGACTTTGCCAAGAGGCTGCCCGCCGACTGGCACCCCTCGACAGCATCCAAATACTCTCCGGACTGCACGGCTTACTCGACCTCGACACAGTCGTCGCCCCGTACGAAATGCGCCTCGGCCGCCCCGGCTCCGTCACCGCCGACACCGTCCACGCCCAGGCCGCTAACCGAGGACTCCTCGGCGCCCCGGACGTCGTCGTGCTGGCGGGGCAGGACTACACCCGGATCGTCACCGCCGTGTGGCCGCACGCCCGCACTCCGCTGGCCGGCAGCCGCAGCATGGGCGAACAGCTGCAGCGCCTTGCAGGAATCGCCGCCGGTGGAGGCCTCGACCACATTGGCCTGCATCAGAAGTCGGCATGACCCAGACATGTGGGTACCCCGCGCTACATTTCCACCGGGCAACTCATGCCCAATCTTGGTAGGGAGGAGACAAGAATGCTGATCGTTGCAATGCTCGCCTTGGGGGTGGCGTTTCTGAGCGGGGCGCTGTATCCGCTGCGTGGGGTCGTGCGGAGCTGGAGTGACGGGGATCGATCCAAGAACCAGTCGACGATCGCAGCCATGTCGCTCGTCGCGCTCTACGGCCTGCTGTTCCTCTACTCCGGGGTGACAGGGCTTTTCGGCGCGCGACTATCCGCCACGACCATTTTCGCCTTCTTCGGCATAACGGTGTTGGTCGGAACAGGCTTCGCGGTCGCGAGCTTGTACTCGAAACGCCGCGCATGGTCGCTGGACAACGAGCTGCGGGCCGCGTCCGGCCGCCCCGACCGCCGTCACTGGATGCCGCCGCTGTTGGTCGGACTCGTGTGGCTCATGGGCGGATCCATTGCCCAGTTCGGCGTGCTGCTCCTGGTGGCCAGCCTGAGCGTTGGGGAACGCTCGCCTGAGACCACGACGGACGACCTCGGCGCGACCGTTGCGATTGTGTTCATGGCTGCCGTCATGGTGATCGCTGCTGGTGCTGCGGGCACCCAGAAATGGCGGCTGAACCGAGAAGAGCACCGACTGCAGGTATCTGACCGCGCGATGGCGCAGCGAGGACACGGAGGCGGACGAGGATGAATGAAGACAACAGCATCGCGGCGACCTCCCTGGACTGGGCCACGGTCGTCCTGAAGGAATCCGAACCGCCGCCGGCCCGCCCAGCGGACGACGGGCTGATGAGCGTCTTGCTCGGCATCGTCGTGCTCTCGATCGGCGGAACCATTCTGACGGCGATCCCGCTGCTGTTCGCCGGGGCCACGGTTGCGCTGGCAGCCTTCGCGGACGTCGAGGCGCGCTTCCTCACCGACCACTCCGACGCCCTCTGGACACTCGCCGGCGCAACCACGGCGACAGTCCTCGTGGGGGGCGCTGCAGTGGGCGGCATGACAGCACTCGGTGCAGTGAGGGACAAGCGAAAGCCCAACGAGATCACCGGCAACCAATTGGCCGCTGCACCTCACGGGGTGCGCGAACTCATGAGTGACGCTGTCCTGACCGTCGAAACGATCAAGGATTCCCGCGCGTGGCGAGAAGGCTTGTTCACCGACGTGGACCTGCGGGCGGCTATCTGGGACATCGGCTCCCGGGGTCTCGCGGCCACAGCTGCATGACGCCATCACCGCGGCGGGCGAATCCGGTAACGGCGCGCTTGCGCCTGAGGACGACCAGACCTACGTGCTGTCGTGCGCCCGAATCGCCGATGCAGTTCAGGCGTTGCGGTGCGCGGCCGCCGCAGTATCGCAGCTGTCGGCCGAACTCGCCGCCGCGGATGCCGTTGCGCAGCTCGACGCCGAGCGTGCCGAACGAGCAGAACAGGCAGCAGGGCGAATCGGGCGTCTGGTCGCGGCGCAGGCCACCACCCCGACGACGCCGGCCACGGCGGTCACCGACCTCAGTGAGACGATCACTACCCGGACGCTCGCATACAGGGATCTTCGTCAGAACTGAACTGGGATAACGAAACCCCAGCCCCTCCCAGGGCTGGGGTTTCTTCTGTGGTGGGCGAGGATCACGTCAGCCGATTCGTCTGGACCCCAGACGCGCGGGGACGTGTCATCACTGCAGGTCAAGCGGGGTTACTGGCGCAAACCGCGCTTCCCGGTGGACTACCGCGCAGTGGTGCGGGCGTCGACGAATCGGCGGATGACCTTGTCCCATCCCATCGACTCGAGGAGTTCCGCGGCGGCGACCCGTGAGGTGAGTGGCCGAAGCACGTCGATGTCGAGGTCGCCGCTGGTGCCCAGGACGTCGTCGAGGCGCAGGCAATCGACGTATCCGTGGTCCGTCCAGGGTTCGACGTGGCCGTCCCAGTCTGCGGTGTCGGCGTACGGTCCACCGAGACGCAGCTTTCCGCTGCGGTGGATCATCACGTACCGGGGAACCGCCTGCATCGTCTCATCGGCAGTCGCCAAGGTCACCTCGGGATCGGCTGCGGGATCCGCGCCGGCGATCCGGCGATCGTAGGAAGCCGTCTTGACCGTTGCGACCTTGACCAGCGCCCGCACGTACACCCACCGGGCCCGCTCGACCGAGCCCGCCCACGCCGATTCCTCGTCCGCGCAGGAGAACACGTTCTCGGCCTCGGTTCGTATCAGCAGCCGCGTCCCCACCCGCTCGTGATCGACAACCAGGTCGCCGTCGACGACGAGTTCGTCGTCGTACTCGCGGACACCGGTGATCGCCGCCACCGCGAGCACCTCGTCGTCCGGCGCGGTGACGAACAGTTCACGCTCGGAGCGGCCGCTGCCGGCATCACCGGGAAAGGGGCCGCGACCTCGGGCGAAGGCATCCTGCTGGGTCAACTCGGCCCGAAACCCTGCCTCGGTCACCCCCAACGGATGATCGCGCAGGTCACCGAGCCGAACCCTCAACGTCACAGGTCGATCCTCCCCAATTCATCTCCGACACACCGCCGGAGCACCGTTGGATGATAGCTATTGACCTGCGGCGATGCCTCATCAGTGTGGCCTAACCGAAGTGAAAAAATGTGGCCGAGCTCCGCTTCTAGAACTCGGACACGCCGATGATCATGTCCCCACTCAACCACCTCAGGAGCACCCTTTTCGTGTCAACGACGCGGCCGAACCCTTACTTCCCCAGTAGGGTCGCAGGCATCTGTTCGACCGACCGAGGGGGACCGGTGACGGGTTCTGCGTCCGAAAAGATCATCACGCCTGCCTCACGCGCGTTCTGGGATCGCAGTTTCGCGGGCCGACTCGCCCTGTTCGAGGAGCTTCGTCAGCGGCCGGCGATCGAGTTCCACACGGAAACAGCCGGTCCGGGCTTCTGGTCGGTCGTCGGATACGACGACGTGGTGACGGTGAGCCGGAACCCGGAGGTCTTCTCCTCGGCCAACGGCTTCACCATCGACGACGTCCCGGTCGAGATCCTCGAGTTCGCCATGTCGATGATCGCCATGGACGACCCCCGTCACCGGCGTCTGCGCGGCATCGTGCAATCGGCGTTCACCGCGGCCTCGGTGCGGGGCATCGCCGAGCGGGTCCGCGGCTACGCTGCGCAAATCGCCGCAGACCTACCCCGAGATGCGGTGTTCGACTTCATCCCCGACGTCGCGACCCGGTTACCGGTGCAGGTGATCTGCGAGCTGCTCGGGATCCCGGAGAACGACCGGCCGATGATCGTGGCCGCGGCGGCCGACGTCATCGCCGGAGGGGGCGATCAGGAGTTCGTCACCGCACCCGGCGGCGCGGCCGGCCTGGGCCAGATCTACGGATACGCCCTCGAGCTGGGTGAGAAACGCAAGGTGGACCCGGGCGAGGATCTGACGTCCCGGCTGGTGTCGACGGTGGTCGACGGGGAGACCCTCACCCCGGCCGAGTTCGGTTCGTTCGTCATCCTGTTGATCACCGCGGGTTTCGAGACCACCCGGCAGGCGTTGGCCTGGGCGCTGCATCTGCTCAGCGAGCACCCCGACCAGAGAGAACTGCTGCTCGCCGATTTCGCCGGCCACATCGACAACACGATCGACGAGGTGATCCGCTTCGCCTCCCCGGTGCCCTACATGCGGCGCACTGCGACCGTCGACACCGAGCTCGGCGGCGCCCACATCGCGGCGGGGGACAAGGTTGTCATGTGGTATTTGTCCGCGAACCACGACGAACGCATCTTCGACGGCCCGGGCCGGTTCGACATCACCCGGGCGAACGCAGGCAAGCACCTCGGGTTCGGCGCGAAAGACATCCACCACTGCCTGGGCATGAACCTCGCACGGCTGGAGCTGCGCGTCATGCTCGAAGAACTTTTCACCGCCCACCCCGCACTCCACGCGGTGGGCGAACCGGAACTGCTGCTCTCCGCATTCGTCAGCGGCATCGATTCACTTCCAGTCCGGACACGTGACTGACGGTGCCCGAGGCGTCACCTCGACCGCAGGGCAAAAGGAGCTTGACCTGCGAAGATGGCATGTCCCCTCCGCTCTGACTCCCAACGGGACATCGAAGAGTCACCAGTGTCACTCGCTCACTCCGGTATCCGACTTCGGAGAATCGTCTAGCGGCAGAGTCTCCGAACGCCGAAACGCCCCGTCCTCCCAGCGTGGACGGGGGCGTTCTGGGGTCGGGAGAGATAGCCGGCGGGGCCGGGACATGTCATCTGTGCAGCTCAGGGCAAAATTCTGACTCCAGTGACATCGAATGCGGGCGAACGTCAATCACTCTGAGCGTCGGCGCCGAGGCTTCTGCACATCGGTGCGCGCGCCCTGCCCGGGTCTGTTGTTGGCCCACTCGATGACTTCGCCGCGCTTCCACAGCGGCGTTCGCCCGATCTTCTCGACCGGGGCCGGCGCCTGCCCCCGGGCGACATACGAGCGCCACGTCGAGGCGGAGATCTCGGTGCCGGACTCGGCCTTGATCAGGTCGATGCACTCCTGCGAGGTGAGCCTGTTTGGGTTGGCCATCTCAGATCTCCGGGTAGGTAATGGCCGAGGCCGCGGAGTCGCAGACGTACGGCCGAGTGAACGATGACGACTTACCGGTGCAGGGCGGCCTGCAGCCGGGCGTAGTCCGGTGACGCGGGGATTCCATGCGCTAGACCCTACAGCTCGAGGATGTAACGCCAGCGTTCCTGTCTGAGGCATGGGGTATCTCTTCACGCTTGCGACAATACAGCATAACGCTGTAAGGTGATCCTCGAAGGTGAGCCTCGCCAAGGGGAGACGGTGCGAAATGACGCAGGAAGCAGATTTGAATACGCGTCCGATCGAGTGCGCGAAGGGAGACCTGGTCGCGTGGACCGTGCGCCCAGGCGTCTACACCGTGGTAGCGCGGTCGCGGGCATCGGTGGTCCTGCTGCCAGTGGTGCCCGAGCCGTACGCCACGCCTGACGGTGGATGGATCACCCATCCGTCCAAACTGCGCCCCGTCGACTTCGTCGAGGTCGGACGCGCCGCACACGCGGAGGGGGAGACCCTTTCTCCTGCCCTCAGTGCGGTAGTGCGCCGCGCTCTCGAAGGCCTGACCGTCGGCGACGGGCTCGGTCGCAAGATCATGTCCGACTTCGTCGACGGATGGACGGCCGCGAGCCTCGCCGAGCGCTGAACAGCAATGCCAGCAAATCTAGGGGGAATCATGACCGATCAACTCGTCCAGGGCCGCAACGTGTTGGACCTGCGCCCCGGCGACGTCGTGCGTGAACGCAATGCCGACTGGCCAGAGCCGTTCACCGCGGACGAGTTCTACGACTACACCGTCGCCGAAATCGACCGCGTCAACACCACCACTGTGCACGTCGCCATCGTCACCGACGGATTCCCTGCCGCCGTGCCCTACGGCCCCGACCAGTGGGTGACCGTCGTCGAGGAGGTATCCCGATGACCCCGAACTGCATGTCGGAGGGTGCCGTCACGATGGCCACCGAGGAGGAGACGATGACCGCAGCAGGCAACGGCCCCCGGGAATGGGCGACGCGCATGCTCGCCCCGGGCCATGCGGTCATCCTCGATACCGAGACCAGCGACCTCGACGGATCGATCCTCGAGGTGGCCGTCATCGACGCGGCCACCGGCGCCGTCCTCCTCGACACCCTCGTCGATCCCGGCGACGTGCAGATTCACCCCGCGGCGGCAGCCGTACACGGCATCAGTGCCGCCCAGCTCATCGGCGCTCCAGACTGGCCAACCGTGTTCTCCGCCCTCGCAGCGGTCACCGCGGACCGGGTCGTACTCGCCTACAACGCCGAATTCGATCAGAGTCGCATCCTGCACGACTGCCACCGCCACGGCCTCGACTCCCTGCACCTGGCCGACACCGAGCGGTGGGGATGCGTCATGGTGAAGCGCTCCCAGGCCGAAGGCGTCGAGAAGAACATCCGACTCGACGGTGCGCACCGCGCCTGCGGCGACGCAGAAGCCGCCCGCACAGTCCTCCAGGGCATCGAAGACGGCCCTACCGGCACTCCTGTACCCTCCTGCGGCCGAGACGCCGCTCACCGCCGTGACGCGGTCGCTACGACCCCTTCCGGTGAACCGTTCGCAGACTGCGTCCTGCCCGGCTGACGCGGCCTCGTCGACACCGTCGGTTCCGGGCTCTTACCTGCATAGATGACACGTCCCCTTCGTTGGAAAGCAGATGACATGTCCAAACCTTCCGGCTACGACACTCCGCGCCGCACCGTTCATGTGATCGACCGCAGCGGGTGGGGAACCCGCGGCGCCTACCCTGCGATCCGTGCTCTCACGCTGATCTGGACGTGCCCCACTTGCCGAGGCCCGCGGGGAATCCCGCAGAAACACCGCTTCCACGAGGACGGCGAATGGCTGACCTGTGACCGATGGGACAACCAGTGCGGCCACGTCGACATGTATGTGTCGGTCCTGAACGAATCCCGAAAGAGATAGAGGACTCGACCGGGTTTCTTTGTGGGACTGAATTCAAAGGTTGCGACATCACATTGTCGCGCTGTAATGTGTTTTCTCGTGAGTCCGACACGGAAGGTCACCGTCATGAACGACAACACCGCCGTCATCACCGCAGCTCGCCAGCTCGACCGGGGATCGATCGTGATCCGAGACGGACAGATCACCGCGGTCGCCCTCGACGACGAGGTAAAAGGAGACGAAATTCTGGCGGACCACTTCGACCTGTGCGAACTGGCGGAGTCCGCGAGCGACGCCGCCATTGCGGCAGAGCTGAACGCGGCTTCGCGCGACTGACCCGCAGACCCCCAGTAATCCCACTGACAAGGAGTTCTCATGTCCCACGCTCTCGCCGAAGCCATTACCCCGGACCACCCCCGCGACCGCATCGTCGGCGTGCACGGATACCACCGCGACGAGGCGGGTTCGCGGTTCGCGACCGTCCGCCTCGCCGACGGCTCCAAGGCCGAGATCGACCTCCTCGACATCTTCATCTCGCACCCGATCCGAGAGGTCGCCGCAGCGGCCTGACACACATCCGAAAGCCTCACCTACCCAGTTGAAAGGACCCCGCAATGCACGTCGAAGCGAACACCGAAGCGGGGGGAGGCGGAACGGTGAACGAGTATTTCCCGCCCGACTGGGACAACCGCCCCCGCGTCGAACCCTGGAACGGCCACATCACCCGTCAGATGTGGCTGGCCAGGGACAAAGAGGACCTGGTCGGCATCATCGAACTGCTCGGCCACCAGATCACCACGGCGAAGCAAGACGCACGCGACGCCGGCTATCTGGCCGACTGGCGAATCTTCCGGATGCTCGGCCAGGTACGACTCGGCGCCCGCGTGTACAACAACCTCGCCCGCGCACACCGCCGTGGCCGCAAGACAGTCCGGATCGATCAACTTCTCGAGGACGCCACCGATGCCTGACCGCAATGACACACGCACCCCTCGCCGCGACTACCGCGCCCTGATCGACGGCCGAGAAGTTCAAGTCGTCGGCCACGTGCATACCTCCCGGCACCACCCCGACCGCGGAGCCACGATCACTCCCTTCGAGGATCTGGCCGAACCGGGTACCGGTGCACACCTGTTCGCGCTGGTCTCGGTCCGCGGGGCTACCGACGACACCACCGTCGATCCGAACACCGGCCTCAGGCACAACAAGTATTTCGAGGGCCTATTCGGGAAGCCCAACGGCACCAGTTGGTACCTGACACCAGCTGTCTACGACCCGCAGTCGCGTACGTACGCCCTCGGCTCGCAGGCGCTCGCCGCGGGGCTCAGCATCGGTGTACTGCACGATGACGTTCTCGAGGTGGTCAGTGGCGCTGGGTACGCTGCCCCCGCGGCCGTTCGGGTGCATGAATACCCGGTGCGATAGGGGGACTAGCACGGATCACCATCTCAACCGACAGACTCGAAAAGCGCCCCTGCGCACCCGAAAGCTATGGGCTCAAGCCCTGACCACCCGCAGTCACAGAGGAAACAATGAACGCTCTCTTCTACATCGGCCTGGCGCTGATCATCATCCCGGCCGTACTCACCACACCATCGCTTCGGCGACTGCACAGCGGTGCCTTCATGAACTGGGTGGCCGCATTCGCATTGGCTGGGTGCGCAACGATGCTGCTGAGCGCACCGACCTCAACGGGCGCAACGGTAATTCAGCGAGGAGCCGCCGCAGCCGCCGCTCTGCTCAGCGCCGTGATCCTGGTCGTGACCGTCGCACTCGTGACGAAGAAATCAGCACGGCCCGAGCCGATGGACACCGACCGATGAAACGCGCCGCCTTCTGGGGATGGGCCACGGCCACAACAATCCCGGAAGCCCTGACGAACGCGCTCGACGCCGCGATGGCGACGATGCACCAGGAACTCGGTGCCGACGCGCATCCAGTCAACACCTCGCACACCACAACCATCCTCACCGATCAGGTCCACCAAGACCCAGGACTGCTCAAGAGTCTTCTCGGGAGCTCGACGGCAACCGTGAACCGCGAAGACCACGCCCTGGTCACGGTCCTACTGATCGGCGAAGTCTGGTAGCCGCTGTCATCCGGAGATGAGACTGCAACAGGTGGCCGAACTCGCCGCACCTGTATAGCTCGTCAACCACGAACACCCGTGCAACCACCCAAGGAGCAGTGATGACCCCCAACGATCGCAACGCCCTGGTTCGCACCGGCCGTGCCATCGACGAACCGCGGCGCACCGCGGCCGCCGATGCCCTCGGCTCCCGCATCAACGAACTCACATGCCTCGCTCGAGCGGGCATGAACCCCGGGGACTACCGTCAGCCTCTGGCATCGACACTGCATCGCGCCGAGGACCTGCTGCCACCGACCGCCACGACGCCCATCCCCGAGAGCGACTCCGCGCGACGCAAGAAGCTGATCTTCGCGCCCGGGCTCGCCACGACGCTCTCGCCCACCGCCGAACGGTCCTGCTCGACCCGACCACCGAGACGCCTGCCGGCGACACCGAGATCGAGCGCCTCGACCAGCCCTACGCCTGAACCCGAGTAGGGGAGTACCGGCCGCCTCATGTTATTGACCTGGGGAAATGACATGTCCCCCACTTCGTGTCACGTTGAGAAGGGGCTCCATGAGCATCGAAAGCTGGCTGGCACTAGGGATCTCAAGGTCGTCTGGCGCGGCGCGGATGGTGGTCGGTTCCCTGGGCCGGTTGGGCGTTGTGTTGTCGGGCCCGCCACTGTCTGGGACTGCACCCGAACTGGCGGTGAAACCATCGAGAGAAGTTGCTCCGCGCCGAGAACGACAATAGGTCGGCGATCTCGGTGAACGTCTGCCCCGAATTCCCCACCATGCGTTCGGCAAGGTCGGCACGCGTCGAGTTCAGTATCGACGAGTACGACTCGCCGGTTCGGGCGAGGTGGTTATGTACGGTTCGGCGGTCGGATCCAAGACTGCGGGCAACCTGCTCGGCCGAGCATCTGCCGGTGGGGAGCAGGAGTTCGATCGATTCTCGGACCCCGCCGGCGATGGTCACGTCGTTCGGGGACCCGAATGAATCCAGGAGCTGCTGGGTGTAGGGCTGGAGAAGAGGATCCGACATCCTGTTCGGCGCATCGAGGTCGCTGGCGACGAGCACGATTCCGGAGAAGTCGTGATCGAAGTTGACGACCGGACCGAACAGGTGACGATGCGTACCCATCTGCGTCGTGGGGGCGGGATGGGTGAAGCAGACCGCGAGTGGTCGCCAGCGTGCACCGAGGAACCCGACCAGGAGTCGGTGTGTGATAGCCACTGCCAGTTCGGTGAATTGGCGGACGTCGACGGGTTCGCCGAGGTCGGGTTCGATGCGGATGGTCGCTATGTCGTTCAGTTCGGTAATACGCGTATTCAGTGCTTCGTTGTACATGTGCTGGTAGCGCGACAAGATGCGCAGTGCCTGGCGGATGTCGGATTCTTCTCGAACGACCAGGCTCAGTGGGCCGAGGTTGGAGAACTGCCGACGTTCGGCCAATCGCAACCCGAAGTCTTCGCACCCGGACAGCGCTGCGGAGTCCTCGAGGACCTTGGCGATGGCTGCGGCGGGAATCCATCGGTCCTGTAGTCCGAGGCCAGCCGGATCCAGACCCGCACCCTTCAGCAGCGGTACCGGATCGATCCGGAGGGACCGGCACAGATCGAGATAGCCGTTCAGGGAGGCGTATCGGGCGAGGGGCTTCACGTCGTACTCCAGTCCGGTTCCCATAATGATACGAATTCCTCCCGTAAGGATACGTCGAACGCCGGGGATGCTACCTAGAGTTACTTCCATCACCTCGAGTCCGGCCGAAGCATCGACACCGCCGGTCTTCGCCCGGGTGAGCCTCAGACCTCTACCGACAACACAGGAAAAAGGAATGACTGCTACCACTTTGGCCACTTCGTCCGGTAGGACCAGGACCCCGTTCCGGGTCGAGCCGTTGACCGCCACCATCGGGGCGGAGCTGTTCGACGTGGACCTGGGCGAGGTGTCGCGCGACGACGCCCTGTTCGCCGAGCTGCGCGCGCTGCTGCTGCGCCACAAGGTGCTGTTCTTCCGTGACCAGGACTTCACCCGCGCCGAACACGTCGCGCTGGCCGAGCGGTTCGGTCCGCTCGAGGATCATCCGGCGCTCGGCAGCGACCCCGACCATCCCGGTCTGGTGCGCATCTACAAGGAACTCGGCAGCGCGCCCGATCACTACGAGAACGCCTTCCACTGCGACGCGACGTGGCGGGTGGATCCGCCGATGGGCTCGGTGCTGCGCGCCGTGGAGATCCCGCCGGTCGGCGGCGACACCATCTGGGTGAACATGGCCGAGGCCTACACGCGGCTGCCGGAATCGGTCAAGGAGCGGATCGCCGGACTGCGGACCCGGCACAGCATCGAAGCCAGCTTCGGCGCGGCGAGGCCGATCGAGCAGCGCCACGCGCTGCATCAACGCTTTCCGGATGCGGAACACCCGGTGGTACGCACCCACCCGGAGACCGGGGAGAAGATCCTGTTCGTCAACTCCTTCACGACTCATTTGGTCAACTACCACACCCCGGCGAACGTCCGCTTCGGCCTCGACTACGCCCCCGGCGCCAGCGATCTGCTGCGCTACCTGATCAGCCAGGCCGCCATCCCGGAGTACCAGGTGCGGTGGCGCTGGACCCGCAACAGCGTCGCGATCTGGGACAACCGCTCCACGCAACACTATGCGGTCCAAGACTATTGGCCCGCAGTGCGCAAGATGGAACGCACCGCCATCATCGGCGACCGCCCCTTCTGATCCCTCCCTTTCCCAGCTCTCTTGTCATGACCCGCTCCAGTGCTGCCGTCGCAGCGTTGCCGCAGGTCCGGCCGGGGCACGTCACCTTTGCTCCCCCTTCTTCGCCCGGAGGCCATACCCATGCAACGCACCACGAACGGACAGCCGGTCGGGGTGCCCACCCATCCCCCCACGGCCGGAGGCGGCGTCGCCCCCGTTCTCGCCTTCGCGGCGATGACTGTCGCGGTGATGCAGACCCTGCTCGTCCCTGTCCTCGCGGACCTGCCGTCCCTGCTCGACACCACCCCGGCGGACGCGGCCTGGCTGATGACATCGACTCTCCTGGCCGGCGCCATCGCGACCCCCATCATGGGGCGTCTCGGCGATCTGTACGGCAAGCGGCGGATGCTCCTGATCAGTCTCGCCGTGATGGCCGTCGGCTCGCTGATCGGTGCCTGCACCGACGACTTCGTGATCGTGATCGCGGGCAGGACGCTCCAGGGCATCGGCATGGGAGCCGTCCCGCTGGCGCTCGGTCTCATGCGCGATGTACTCCCGAGCCATAAGGTCCGCCCGGCGATGGCCCTGCTGAGCTCGGCCGTCGGCGTGGGCGCCGGCCTCGGGCTGCCCGCGGCCGCGCTGGTGGCACAGCACGCCGACTGGCACGCTCTCTTTCTCTGTTCGGCCGCGATGGCCGTGCTGGCCATCGCCCTGACCGTCTTCATCGTGCCGGAGTCCCCGCTGCGCGCACCCGGACGCTTCGACATCGTCGGCGCAGTCGGCCTCTCCCTCGGCCTGATCTGCCTGCTGCTCCCGCTCACCAAGGGCAGCACCTGGGGCTGGACCTCGCCCCTGACCCTCGGCCTGCTCGCCGCGGCTGGGGTGATCCTTGGGTGGTGGGGACTGTTCGAACTGCGCGGCCCCGCCCCCCTCGTCGACCTGCGCACCAGCGCCCGACGCGAGGTACTGCTCACCAACCTGGCCGCAATCACGATCGGCTTCGTCTACTTCGTCGTCACGCTGGCACTGCCGCAACTGCTCCAGCTCCCCGCCTCCACGGGGTACGTCCTCGGGCAGTCGATGGTGATGGCGGGCGTCTGCCTGGCGCCGCTGGGCCTGACGATGATGGCCACGACCCCGCTCTACTCCCGCATCGCCGCCCGCTACGGACCCAAGACCACCCTCGTGCTCGGCATGGCGATCATCGCCGTCGGCTATACGGCGGGCCTCGGCCTGCTGAGCGCCGCCTGGCAGAGCGTGATCATCGCGGTGATGCTCGGCCTCAGAGGCGGGCTGGCGTTCTCCTCGACGCCCGCATTGATCACCGGCGCCGTCGACGCGTCCGAGACCGGCGCGGCCAACGGCCTGAAGACCCTCATGCGGTCGATCGGGACCTCCCTCTCGAGTGCCGTCGTCGGCATGGTGCTGGCGAACTCCTCCGCCCGGGCAGGGTCGGTGGATATCCCCACCATGGGGGGTTTGCGGACCGTATTCCTGATCGCCGTCGCGGCGGCCCTGATCGGTCTCGTGCTGGCCGCATTCCTGCCGGCGCAGCGGCACGCGCGCCACACGTCGGCAGGCAGCGGGGACACCGCACCCGCCTCTGCGGCGTCCTTCCCCGAGCAGGTGCAGCAGGTACCCTCCGGAGGCCAACACGGCGCCCAGCCCGGCGCCCCGAAGCAGCGAACCCCAACGCGCGCATAGCCTCCGCTGCGGCTGTTACCGAACCCGACCCAAGAGGCAAAAGGGGCTGAGCACCCTTCTGCGATACATGGTGACACTTCACTGCTGAGGCCGGTGAGGCAAAACGGCCTGAGCGCCGTTCTGCGGTCACAAGCGTCCGTTTTGGCCAACGCCATACCGCGCCAGACCAAGCTGTTCAGCGCGGTCGCCAGCTATTACTCGGCCTTTCGTTACGCGATGCTGTTGCAGGTTACTCGGGAATTTGTGAATTCCCCGTTAGTAAAGGTGTAGTGCAGCATGGCGTGCTCGGTCAGCTGAGTGCCGTCGGAGAACGTCCATTTGACCAGTAGCTGATTGGAGTTGGATTCGGCCGGACCGATGGTGATTCCACCAACGCTGGTGGCGGTGGCGGTGGCTGTGGGCAGTGCCTGATCGATGGGATCCCCTGTCACCGACAGCGTGTACTTGAGGTTGATGCGCTGAACGCCTGCACTCGTGTCGACTGTGCGCACCGAGAAGTTGTAGGTCTCGGTGAGGTTGTACAGCGGCCCGTCCGAGCAGTACGAGGCGGGTCCAACACGGTCCAAGGTCTCGGTGAAGGTGTCTTCGGTGACCACCGCCGGCTCTGCCTGTGCAGGTAGGGCCGCCGCGGCGGTGGGCAGGAGAATCAGGGCCGCCATAGGGAGCGAGCGAGCAAGGATGCGAAGGGAATTGCGGATACCGGGAACGGACTTCATGGTGCCTCCTCGGGGCGCAAGTGAATCCGCACCGATCTTCGCACTCCATGGACTGCTCGGTGGCCGGAATCTCCTTTCAGCAAAGGAGAATTCACGAGTTTAATGGGATCACCAGCGCCTATGACAGGGGCTGATCCGGAGCAGTAGCTGACGATCGCGGCCATTGGCTCAGGCAGCTGTTACCGAATCCGGCCGACGAGGCAAGACGGACTGAGCGCCGCTCTGCCGTCACTAGGGTCCGTTATGGCCATGGCCATACCGGTACACCGGAGAACGGCGCTCCACGGCGAATGTCAGTTTCAGGAGTGGACCGCACGGCTTGGTGGCGATTCCCGCTCCGTGCAGTGGCCTTCCGATCGCAGGCCTGTCAGAAGTGCTCTGCACACTCGCCCAGGTAAGCGATCGCGGCGTGACGCTGCCCCCGCACTCGAATCGCGCGGGTGATGTGCGGCCAGGGACTCGGCCCGTGAAATGTCGTCCCCATACGTCGAACGGTAGCGCGGACGTGATGCGCTGTACCCCTATTGGCTTGGGCCCGGATCGTACGATGCAGCCCATGAGGTTTAGCTGCATCGCTGTTCTTGGCGAAAAGCGGTGATGAACTGCGAAGATGACACGTCCCCATCGCTTCTGGGCGGCGACGACGCGTGCCGCCCTACAGCGGCGGCGGCGGTTCGTCGCCGTGGATGAGCTTCCACCACAGGGTCGCGCGCTGACGAGGGATCGGGTCAACGATGATCACATCAGCCCGATCGGCGCCGAGCATGTAGGGGGCATGACCGCGGCGTTCTCCCAGTGGCAGGCGAGTGTGCGCTCGCGGCGGGGAGGCCGGCGACAGCTGCGAAGAATCGTTCCTTGGCGTGATGTGCTCTGTCCCGTAACTCGGTGGCTGCGGCATCGCAGCGGTCGGGGGTGATGCCGTGCAGCGGAATCAGCGCTTCCCGGAACTCGTGCGCAGCGTAAGCGAGGTTTTCGAGATCGACGGGGTGGGCGCGCGTGCGTAGCGTGAGTCCAAGCGCCATGCCGGGAAGCTTTAACCTGACCGGTCGGGCGACGATTGTGACGCCAGGCCGGCCGCAACCGAGCTTGCTGGCCGGGTGAGAACTCGCACCGTCGACACCGGCTCGACATCAGTGCTGGTCGTGTCGTATCCGCCCCTGGATTGCTCCTTTGACCAGCAGAAATGACACGTCCCCTGCCCCGGACTTCGGTGGCTGGTAGTCTTGTCGCCGCGCTCCCACCCGGGAGATTCCTGAGGTCTGTCGTGGTCGGCTTCAGAAGTGGCAATGAGCTTGTGGCACAAGTGTATCCAAGTGCCGAGGCCCTCCCCGGGTGGATCAACCGTCTCGATTCCGCCCCAGGGCGTCGTCCTCGCGTGTGGGGCAGCGGCGACCAGGTGTCTTTGGCAGGGGATCGGATCGAGACGGATGGAGGAACCGCATGAGCGAGCAGCGTCGACGTGACTTCAAGGTCGCACCCTTCGGAGGGCGTGCAGATCGGACACCGGAGGAAGCGGCGCCCGCAGACCGTGGTCCAGCTCCCGGCCGGCCGGCCGGGTCAGGCCGTCGTGGGAATGGTGATCTCGGCTCTGCCATCGATGGCCGATAGTTGGTAATGCGGGCAGGTGACCACCTGCCGAGGAACGGGAATCGCCTGACGGTCGGTGTCGACGTAGAGGCGGTATGCGAGCTGCCCGCGGCGATGGCTGCCGGTGCCTGGGTCGACGGCGCCGAGGAAGTACCCATGCGCGGTGTCGACGGTCGAGAAGATCGCCCGCGCCCACTCGGCAGCCTCCGCGGGCGGCAGATACCGCGGCACGCCCGTCTGCGCGTCGACGGTGTGCACGATGACCGTGACGGCGAACCCTGCCGCCGCGGGGAACCACTCCTCGGCCGCGACGTCGAACGGTGCGATGGACGTGTGAATCCGCAGCTCGATGTCCGTTCCGGTGCGCGCCCCGGCTGTGATGATGTGGGGATCCGCCGATGCATCCTGTACAGCCAGGTTCGGCAGCGCCTGGTGGCTGTCGGCGCGGATGCTGCCGGGGTCAGCGGACATGGAGCAAGGGTACTGGCCGCCGATACCTGGTCGGCGGAGTGATGACGATTCGTTCGACCGCTACTGATCCGGCAGAATGAAGCGTTGACCTGCAGAGACGGCAGGTCCCCTAACGGAAGGACTGGACCGGTACCGGAGTTGGTGCGGGTTCGTTTGAGCCGTTGCTTGAGTAATCCTCCAATTTCAGCTGGTGGTGGCGCGTGTATGCCGCTGCCGGGCACTGCGCAAGATTTCTGTCATAACTGATGACGCCAGATTGTGGGCCAGGGACGGGCTCGGTCCTCTGAGCTCGCCGGGTGCACAACCGATCTGACACCGACGGTGATGCTGCCGAGCAGCAGGTGACACTCTGCCTAGGGATGCGTTGTCGGCTGTGGGTCTGAATTACTCGGCCTGGTCCTCAGGTGCTCGTGTCGGCCTCGCCGCCGGTGCCGACACAGTGGTCGGCGAGAGATGCCTGTTTCTCGGCCGGCGTGGGGGGCCGGCCCAGGGATAGGTGGTCGCGCGTTTCGATCCAGACGTGCCGCTCCCAGTACGCTAGTGACCGTGCCCGTGGAACACTCATGCGGATCTCCCGTCAGGGTGCGCGTGGCAGTGCCCCTCATCGGGAGATCCGCTCTCTCAAAAACACAAACGCCGCGGCAGGTTGGATGGCTTCTCGTTGGTGCACCCTCGGTAACACCAGCGAGCATCTAGTTCCTTTGTAGCCCTCGGCGTCCCCGGCGTCGTCGTCCCCAGCGATCGAAGCGGCACCGAGGGGTTTAGCTGTTCCCAGGAACCGCAAGGTTGGTATTTCACTGCCCAGCACACCACCCCGACAGCGACACCGCGAATGCGGGCCGCCACTGGGGGTTACTGGTGGGCTCGCGTAATCAACTGTCGCGAGTTCGTAGTGTCCACCTCGACGGTGACCGCAGTCGAGGCTCTGCGACGTAGCGGTTCCAGGTGGCTGTGACCTGTGGCCGCCCCGACCGAACCCGCACGCGACCCTGGTCCTCGGTCAGCGCCGGTCCCGGCGGTCGTCCCGGCCTTTCGACACATGTCGCCGACGAGCCCGCGTCCGTTCCGGGTGGCCTCACCGCACATCAAGGAGTGTTCCCATGAATGACGACAGGCGTTCAGATCCCCCGCCGGCCAGAACCAGCCGAGGCCGACACGGCGCCCGGGCGGTGCCAGGGATTCGCACTCATCGTGGCGGGCCGGTGGTCGGGGCGCGCAGGGGTTGGGTAGGCGCTGTTGATCTGGAGTTCACGCACCGTTTAGATAGACGGGTTTCGATATAAGGGTCCCGCGATCGTGGGCACACCAGGTGTCCGACACCGACGTCGCGACCTTCAGGAGGCCCCGCCGTGACCACCCTCCACCTCACCCGCACCGCCGTCGCCGTGGCCGCCGCACTGGCCCTGACGGCGTGCGGCAGCAACGACAACACCGGGGGCCGCACCGTCTCCGGGCCCGTGGTGATCGACGGCTCGAGCACCGTCGAACCGCTGTCCTCCGCCGCCGCAGAGTTGTTCATGAGTGAGCACCCCGACACCACCGTCACAGTCGGAACCTCCGGCACGGGCGGTGGTTTCGAAAAGTTCTGCGCCGGGGAGACCGACATCTCCGATGCGTCCCGGCCGATCGAGGCCGACGAGATCGCCGTCTGTGAGCAGCACGGCATCGCCTACAGCCAGCTCACCGTCGCCAACGACGCGTTGAGCGTGGTCGTCAATCCCGCCAACGACTGGGCAGACTGCCTGACGGTGGCGCAGCTGAACAAGATCTGGGCGCCGGGCTCGACGGTCACCACCTGGAATCAGCTCGATCCGTCGTTCCCGACCGAGCCGCTGCAGTTGTTCGGTCCGGGGACGGACTCGGGCACCTTCGACTACTTCACCCAGGCCGTCAATGGTTCGGAAGGGGCCAGTCGCACCGACTACAGCGCGACCGAGGACGACAACGTCACCGTCGCGGGTGTATCCGCCGGCAGGGGTGCTCTCGGCTACTTCGGCTACTCCTATGTGGAGGCCAATCCCGACAAGGTCAAGGCGGTCGGGATCGACAGCGGCACCGGGTGCGTGGCACCGTCGGCCGAAAGCGCGCGGGAGGGACGCTACACGCCGCTCGCCCGTGAGCTGTTCGTCTACGTCTCGGACGCAGCTCTCGCGAAGCCGCAGGTCGCGACCTTCGCCGACTTCTACCTCCGGTCCAACACGAAGATTGTGGACGCGGCGGGCTTCATCCCCCTCACCGACGCACAGCTCCAGGTGGCGTTGTCCGAGCTCGACGCGCTGAACCAGAAGGTAAGCAATTGATGACGAGCCCCGCCCGGTCGGGCCCGGTCGATTCGCCCGCCGCCGCCTGCGTCGGCGGTAGATTCGGCCGATCGTCCGGGTGATCGGGTTTTCAGGAGCAGCAGTTCGGGTCGAGCACGAAACACAGCGCCGCCAGCGCATCCCGGCGGGCGCGGTGATAAACGTTCATCCCGCGGCGCTCGGATTCGATCAACCCTGCGGTGCGGAGCTGACCGAGGTGGTGGCTGACGGTCGACTCGGACAGGGCGATGGTGGCCGCGAGGTCGCCGGTGGTCTGGGCGCCCGATTCTGCGGTGAGCAGCAGTGACATCAGCTTGACCCGGGCCGGGTCGGCGATCGCCTTGAGACGCAGCGCCACCTCCAGTGCCGCAGCGTCGTCCACCGGGCCCGCGGCGACCGGTGGGCAGCACACCGGGGCGGACATGTCGACCAGGGGCAGGGTCTTGGGCATACCCCATTCTCCCCACGGTCTTGACTTAAGTCAAAAAGGTGGGAGGCTGGGGGTATCGGCTATTTCGATATATGTCGCACTGGTGGAGGTGGCGTCATGTCCCGTATCCAGTTGGCCCTCAACGTCGATGATCTCGGCGCCGCGGTCACGTTCTATTCGAAGCTGTTCGGCGCGCAGCCGGCGAAGCTCGAGCCCGGTTACGCGAACTTCGCGATCGCCGAGCCGCCGCTGAAGCTGGTGCTGATCGAGAACCCCGGCAAGGGCGGAAGTATCAATCACCTCGGTGTCGAGGTGGAGTCCAGCGCGATCGTGCATGAGGAGATCGCCCGGCTCGCCGGGGAGGGCCTGTTCACCGAGGAGCAGCTGGGCACCACGTGTTGTTTCGCCACCCAGGACAAGGTCTGGGTCACCGGCCCGGCCGGTGAGCAGTGGGAGGTCTACACCGTGCTCGCCGATTCCGACACGTTCGGTACCAGCCCCGAGCTGCTCGCCGCCGATCCCGCGGGCGGATGCTCCTGCGAGAGCGGCTCTCCCGCCGCGCAAGGCGACGAGCACCAGCAGCACGCCGCCACGACCCGCTGCTGCTGACCTGACGCGGTCAGGACGGGCCGTCGGTGCCGTCGATGGGGCGGCCGCTCTCCTCGGAGCCGGCGCTGCCGTGCGGGAGGACGGCGTTGTCGGCGGTGGCCGTGGCATCGGGATACAGCACCACGACCAGGGCGAGCCCGACCAGGCCGCCGACCAGTTGCGCAGCTACGAACGGTGGCATCGAGGCGGGGGCGATGCCGGCGAAGGTATCGGAGAAGACCCGGCCGATGGTCACCGCCGGGTTGGCGAACGAGGTGGAGCTGGTGAACCAGTACGCCGCCCCGATGTAGGCGCCCACCGCGGCGGCCGACAGCGCCGCCCGGCCGGTGCGCGCGAGGGCGAAGATCAGCAGGATCAGCCCGCCGGTGGCGACGACCTCACCGAGCAGGTGCCCGGAGGTGATCCGCGCCTTGGTGGAGAGCTGGAAGGCGGCAAGGTCGAACATCACGTTCGCCAGCACCGCTCCCGCGACGGCGCCGGTGATCTGGGCGAGCGCATACAGGCCCACCGCGGATCCGGCCATGCCGGTGCCGGCGTGCCGGCCGAGCAGCCAGTCGGCGGCGGAGACCACCGGGTTGAAGTGGGCGCCGGAGACCGGGCCGAGCATCAGGATCAGCACCCCGAGACCGAACACGGTCGCGGTCGAGTTCTCCAGCAACTGCAGCCCGATATCGTCCGGGGACAGCTGCTGTGCGGCGATCCCGGACCCGATCACCACCATCACCAGCAGTGCGGTGCCCAGGAATTCGGCGAGCAGCCGCCGTACCAGCGGCGGGGTTCGCGGCCTGCCGGTCACCCGGACCCCGCCGTCACCCCGGCCTCGGCGCCTGCCCCGAGTACGGCCGAGAGTTGGTGCAGCGCCGCCGGGACCACCCAGTAGTACACCCAGGTGCCGCGGCGCTGGCAGTCCAGCAGTCCGGCCTCGCGCAGCACCTTGAGGTGGTGGGAGATGGTGGGTTGGGTCAGGTCGAAGGATCCGGCGATGTCACAGACGCAGGCCTGTCCGCCCTCGTGGCCGGCCACCAGGCTCAGCATCCGCAGCCGCACCGGATCGCCGAGGGCCTTGAATTTGCGGGCCAGATCCCGCGCCGAGTCCACGTCGAGGGGTTCGCGGACCAGGGGCGAGGAGCATGCGTCGTCCCCCGCCGCGGGGTGTGTCCGGTGTGCCACCTCTCTACATTGGCGGGCGTCTATTCACCGTGGCAAGTGAAGAGTTGATGAACCACCCTCCGCCCGTGCGGCAGGCACGCGGGTGCTCAGTTCACCGGCATCGTCTGCGCAGCTCCGACCATTGCGGTGAGCACCTCGACCCCGACCGGGTCGGTGGCCAGTTTCGGCACCACCGCGAACCGGGGGTGCGCGGCGGTGACGGCGCCGATCTCCGGAAGTTCGGTTGCGGCCCGCTGCCGCAGCAGCGGCGACGTCGGTGCCGCGGCGGCGAGGGAGTTGTTGACCACCCACGCCCACGGCTGAATCCCGGCGCGCTGCAGGTCCGTTTGCAGGCCTTCGGCCTCGAGGCGGGGGGTGGTTTCGGCGAGGGTGACCAGCAGAACCTTCGTCTCCTCCGGGTTCTGCAACCGCATCAACGGGGTGGTGAAATTCGCGTTGTCACCCATCTGGCGGGCGATCTCCCGGTGATACGACCCGGTGGCATCGAGGAGGAGCAGGGTGTGCCCGGTGGGGGCGGTGTCGACGACGACGAACCGGCGCCGTGATTCGTGGATGATCCGGGAGAACGCCTGGAAGACGGCGACCTCCGCGGTGCACGGGGAAGCCAGGTCCTCGGCCAGGGTGGCGCGGCCCTGCTCGTCGAGGGCGGCGCCCTTGGTCGCCAGCACCCGCTGCCGGTACTGATCGGTGGCCTCGGCCGGGTCGATCCGCGACACGGTCAGGCCCGCGAGGTTTCCGTCGAGGGTGTCGGTCAGGTGGGCGGCCGGGTCGGTGGTGGTCAGGTGCACCTGGTGGCCACGCTGGGCGAGGGCGACGGCGATCGCGGCGGCGAGGGTGGTTTTCCCGACCCCGCCCTTGCCCATGCACATGATCAACCCGTGCCCGCTCTCGGCGAGTTCGTCGACCAGCGCGGACAGCGGCGCCTGCGGGACGGTCACCTCGGGAGCCGGAACCGTCGGTGCGGCTGCGCTGTTCGGGGTGAGCAGGGTGTCGAGGGCGGCGATGCCGACCATGTTGGTGGCCTTGAGTTCGACCAGGTCGAGCGGCAGCCCAGCGAGCTGCGTGGGCAGGTCGGCGAGCGCGGCCTGCTCCCGTCGGTAGAGGGCACCGGCCAGCTCGTCCCCGCCGGTGGGGGCGGGCAGGACACCGTTGATCACCACGTGCTGGCGGGTGAGCCCGATGTCGGCGAGTTCGGTGTGGGTGCGGGCGATCTCGGCGAGCGGGGACCGCTGCGCCCGGGCGACCAGCACCAGGCGGGTCCGCTGCGGATCGGCGAGGGCGGTGACCGCGTCGGCGTAGATGCTGCGCTGCTTCTCGAGCCCGGACAACGGGCCCAGGCAGGACGCGTCGCCCTTGCCGTCATTGAGGAACTCGGTCCACGACCCGGGCAATTGCAGCAGCCGGATGGTGTGCCCGGTGGGGGCTGTGTCGAAGAGCACGTGATCGAATCCGGCCACCGAATCGTGGTCGGTGAGCAGGGCGGTGAACTCGTTGAACGAGGCGATCTCGGTGGTGCACGACCCCGACAGCTGCTCGGTGATCGACGCCAGTTCCTTCTCCGGCAACAGCCCGCGCACCGGTCCGATGATCCGTTCCCGGTACGCGTCGGCGGCCTGCTCGGGGTCGATCTCCAAGGCCGACAGGCCTGGGACGGCCGCGACCGGGGTGACGGTGTTGCCGATGGTCAGCCCGAACACCTGCCCGACGTTGGAGGCCGGGTCGGTGCTCACCAGCAGCACCCGTTTCCCCGCCCGCGCCAGGGAGATGGCGGTGGCGCAGGCGATGGAGGTTTTCCCGACCCCGCCCTTACCGGTGAAGAACAGGAAGCGGGGCGGGGCGTCGAGGAACTTCATGTGCGGTTCAGAGCCTTTCAGCAGCAGCTGGTGCCGCTGGTGTCGGTGGGGGCGCAGCAGGACCCGGCGTCGGCGGTGTCGGTGAGCCCGAGCATGGTGATCCCGGCCGGTGCGACTGTGGCCGGGGCCTCGGTAAGTCCGGCCCACTTGGCGAGCTGGGCGCGGTCCGGGTAGCGGCCGGTCTGCGCGGTCACCCCATCCACCAGCACCAGCGGGAGGCCTTCGGAGCCGGCGACCTGCAGGAACGCCGTGACCGGTTCGCGCTCGGCGAACGCGAGCGGTTCGCTGGCCAGGTTGAATCGGGCGATGTCTCCGCCCTGGGAGCGGACCCAGTCCAGGTCGGCGGAGAAGGTGACCAACGCCTGGTCGACGTCGTCACCGCAGACGCCGGTGTTGCAGCACAGGGCGGGTTCGAAAACTTCAATGGTGGACATGGTTGCTCCTCGGGCGGTTCAGGATTCGGTGGTGGTCAGCTGGCCGGCGAGCCGGGTGACGCGGGCGGCGATGTCGTCGCGGACCAGGCGCATCCGCTCGATGCCCTCGATCCCGCGCTCGGACGGCTCATCGGTGTCCCAGTTCTCGAACCGGGTGCCCTCCACCGGGTCGACGCGGGCCTCCCGGCCCAGGGTGACCACCAGGTCGACGTCCCGGACCAGCTGCGGGTCGATCAGCGTCGGGGTCTCCCCGGTGATGTCCACCCCCACCTCCAGCAGAGATTCGGCGGAGAGGGCGTTGACGGCGGTGCCGGGTTTCGTTCCCGCCGAAAACACCTCGACGGTGTCACCGGCAACCTTGCGCATCAGTCCGGCGGCCATTTGGGACTTGCCGCCGTTCTTCACACACACGAACAACACGGAGGGTTTACTCGTCACGCGATCCTCCTCAGTTCCCGGCCGCCGCGGTGGCTGTGGCGGCATCGACGGTGTTGGCGGTGATGTCGCCGCGCTCGGCCAGCCAGCGTTCGGCGTCCATCGCGGCGGAACATCCGGTGCCGGCGGCGGTGATCGCCTGCTGGTAGATGTGATCCACCAGGTCGCCGGCGGCGAAGACACCGTCCAGTGAGGTGGCCGTCGAGGGCGAGGCCACCCGCACGTAGCCGGCCTCGTCGAGGTCGACCTGGCCTTTGACCAGTTCGCTGCGCGGGTCGTGGCCGATGGCGACGAACATGCCGGTGACGTCCAGCGTGGAGGTCTCACCGGTGACGGTGTCGCGGATCACGAGGCCGGTGACGCTGCTCTCGCCCAGCACCTCGACGGGTTCGGCGTTGGTGACGAACCGGATCTTCGCATTGGTCTTCGCGCGCTCGAGCATGATGCGTGAGGCACGGAACTCCTCACGCCGGTGCACCACGGTGACGCTGTTAGCGAAGCGGGTGAGGAAGGTGGCCTCCTCCATGGCGGAGTCGCCGCCGCCGACCACGACGATGTCCTGGTCCTTGAAGAAGAATCCGTCACAGGTGGCGCACGCGCTGACACCGCGGCCGAGGAGGCGCTCCTCGCCCGGGATGCCGAGGTAACGGGCTGCGGCGCCCATCGCCAGGATCACGGCGTGCGCCTGGTACGTCTCGCCGTTCACGACGACCTTCTTGATCGGGCCGGTGAGGTCGATCGCCTCGACGTCCTCGGTGCGGATGTCGGCACCGAACCGCTTGGCCTGCTCGCGCATCTCGTCCATCAGCTCGGGGCCCATGATGCCGCCGCGGAATCCGGGGAAGTTCTCGACCTCGGTGGTGGTCATGAGAGCGCCACCGAACTGGGTTCCCTCGAACAACAGGGGCTCGAGTTCCGCGCGGGCGGCGTAGACGCCGGCGGTGTATCCGGCGGGCCCGGAGCCGACGATGATCAGGTCGAAGACCGTGGTCGGGGAAGTCACGAGGATCAGATCCTTTCTGCCAGTGGCAGACGTTGAGGTCAGCTGGTAGCGGGCTGGGTGGTGAGCTCGGCGATCAGGGCCTCGACCTTGGCCTTGATCTCGTCGCGGATCGGGCGCACCGACTCGATGCCCTGACCGGCCGGGTCCTCGAGGACCCAGTCCCGGTAGCTCTTGCCCGGGAAGACCGGGCAGGCGTCGCCGCAGCCCATGGTGATCACCACGTCGGAGGCCTGCACCGCGTCGACGGTGAGGATCTTCGGGGACTCGGCGCTGATGTCGATACCCAGTTCGGCCATCGCTTCGACCGCGGCGGGGTTGACGGTGTCGGCGGGGGCGGATCCGGCGGAGCGAACCTCGATCCGATCGCCGGCGAGGTGGGCGAGGAATCCGGCGGCCATCTGGGAACGGCCGGCGTTGTGGACACAGACGAACAGCACGCTGGGGCGAGAAGTCATGAGAGTCAACCTTTCACAAGTTTTGGCAGAGAAAGCAGAGAAAGCAGTGCGGGTGAAGGATCAAACGCGGTCCGGCTCCGCGGCGTGCAGGGCCTGGTCGGCGAAACGTTTACGCAGCGCAAGGGACACGTAGACCAGGCCGACGAGGACCGGGACCTCGATCAGCGGGCCGACGACCCCGGCCAACGCCTGCCCGGAGGTGGCGCCGTAGGTAGCGATCGCGACGGCGATGGCGAGTTCGAAGTTGTTGCCCGCGGCGGTGAACGCCAATGTGGTGGTGCGCTCGTAACCCAGTCCCATCGCCGCGCCGAGGGCGTAGCCGCCGCCCCACATGATCGCGAAGTACGCCAGCAAAGGAATCGCGATCCGGACGACGTCCCACGGCTGGGACGTGATCTGCTCACCCTGCAGCGCGAAGAGGATCACGATCGTGAACAGCAGGCCGTACAGCGCCCACGGCCCGATCTTCGGAATGAACTTCGTCTCGTACCACGTGCGGCCTCTGGCCTTTTCGCCGAACCGGCGGGTCAGGTAACCGGCGAGCAGCGGGATGCCCAGGAAGATCAGCACCGACTTCGCGATCTGCCACGGCGAGGTGTCGATGGTGGTCTGCTCGAGGCCGAGCCAGCCGGGCAGAACCGAGAGGTAGAACCAGCCGAGGATGGCGAACATGATCACCTGGAACACCGAGTTGATCGCGACCAGCACGGCCGCGGCCTCGCGATCCCCGCAGGCGAGGTCGTTCCAGATGATCACCATGGCGATGCAGCGGGCCAAGCCGACGATGATCAGGCCAGTGCGGTACTCCGGCAGATCCGGCAGCAGCAGCCAGGCCAGGGCGAACATCAGCGCCGGTCCCAGCACCCAGTTCAGCACCAACGATCCGATGAGCAGTCTGCGATCACCGGTGACGGTATCGAGGCGGTCGTAGCGGACCTTGGCGAGCACCGGGTACATCATGATCAGCAGGCCGAGGGCGATCGGCAACGAGATGCCGTCGATCTCGACCGCGG
Source organism: Rhodococcus sp. IEGM 1351 (assembly GCF_030056875.1). Lineage (NCBI taxonomy): Bacteria > Bacillati > Actinomycetota > Actinomycetes > Mycobacteriales > Nocardiaceae > Rhodococcus > Rhodococcus sp. IEGM 1351. The sequence goes on from NZ_JASHKU010000016.1 coordinate 76,404, forward strand.
ACAGCGCATCGCCCAGGCCGGGAATCATCCGGCCGAGGAGCAGTCCGGCGACCATGGCGACGCCGATCCACACCGGCAGGAACCGGTCCAGGGTGGAGAGTTTCCCGACGACGGCGGGGTGCTCTGTGGTGGTGGCCTCGCTCATGCGGGGACCTCCGTCTCGGCGCAGGCCGCGCCCGCGGTCAGCGTCGGGGTGCCTTCGACGAGGAGGACGGCGGACAGTTGCTGCAGCGCCGACGGGATCACCCAGTAGTAGACCCAGGTGCCGCGGCGCTCGCAGTCCAGCAGCCCGGCCTGACGCAGCACCTTCAGGTGATGGGAGATCGTCGGCTGGGACAGGTCGATCGTGGCGGAGATGTCGCACACGCAGGCCTCGCCGCCGGCGTGGGAGGCGATCAGGCTCAGCAGGCGCAGGCGGACCGGGTCACCGAGTGCCTTGAACATCCGGGCCAGATCCCCGGCCCAGTCCTCGGTCAGGGGTTCGCGTGCCAGGGGTGAGCAGCATGCGCCGCTCTCCGCCTCGTCTTGTTTCGACATATGTCGATATTGACAGAGTTCAAATCAGGGTGCAAACCAACATCCGGTGAACGGCGAGGCCGACGTCAGGCGTGTGCGGACTTGACTCGATAGTTGGGTACGGGGTTGAGAATGGCGGCATGCGTAGCAGTGAGGTCGCCGCTGTCACCGGGGTGAATGTGCAGACGCTGCGGTATTACGAGCGCCGCGGCCTGTTGGCGCCGCCGCCGCGGTCGCCGGCCGGGTATCGGGCGTATCCGGCCGACGCCGTGGCGGTGGTCCGATTCGTCAAACGCGCTCAGGGGCACGGGTTCAGCCTCGACGAGATCGAGGACCTGCTGCATCTGGCCGAGGGTGGACCGGAGGACTGCGACACGGCGCGGGAACTCGCCGAGGCCAAGCTGGCTCAGCTGGCCGAGAAGATCGCCGACCTGCAACGCATGCAGCGGTCCCTCTCCGATCTCGTCGCCACCTGCGAGCGGCCACGCACCGACCGGTGCTGCCCGCTGCTGCACACCCTGCACACCGACGGAGATGACCGATGAGGCTGGAAATCCTGCAGGTTCCAGGTTGCCCCAACGTGGCGTTGCTCGAGCATCGGCTCGAGGATGTTCTGGCAGATCAGCAGTCCGAGGTAAGAATCTCGCATCGGGTGATCGATGACCCGGCGGCCGCCGCCGACGCCGGCATGACCGGCTCACCCACCCTGCTCGTCGACGGCGCGGACCCGTTCGCCGCACCCGGGCTGGTGCCGAGTGTGTCCTGTCGGCTCTATCCCGCCGAGGGTGGCGGGGTCGGGGGCGCCCCGTCGGTGGCGGCGTTGCGGCAGGCGTTGCACACGGCCGCGGCCGACACGGCGGGCGAGCCCGCCGACGGCCGGGGCGACTGCTGCTCGGCGGGTGCTGCGGCGGAATCGCCGCTGGCCGGGTTGGGTGGATGGCGCGATGCGGCACGGCCGCAGACTCCGGCCGAGCGGGCGGTCCATCATGCGATTCTGCGGGCGTTCGCCGACCGCGGCGAAGCGCCCGAGGAGGCCGAACTGGACTCGGTGGCAGCCGAATTCGGCGATCCGGGTCGGCGGGTCCTGGACCGGTTGCACGCCGCGGACGTGATCCGGCTCGATCCGGCCGGGCGGATCGCCTCGGCGTATCCGTTCTCCACCTCGCCGACCCCGCACCGGGTGCGCATCGGGGGCGGGGCGGGCGTGTACGCGATGTGCGCGGTCGACGCGCTGGGGATATCCGCAATGCTCGGCGCCGAGGTGATGATCGAATCGGCCGATCCGGTGACCGGTGGGCGCATCACCGTGACCGTGCGGGGTGAGAACGCCATCGCGACCCCGGCCACCGTGGTGGTGTTCGTCGGGGCGGCGGCCGGGCACGGCCCCTCCGCGGAAACCTGCTGCACCACCTTGAACTTCTTCACCGACCGCGACACCGCCCGGTCGTGGGCCGAGGAGCACCCGCAGGTCGGCGGCATCGTCGCCGACCGGGCCGACGCCACCCGTCTCGGGGCGAGAATCTTCGGCGGGGCGCTCACCACCTGATGGCGGGGCGCCGATGCGCTCAGCCGAGGGTGAGCTGGGCGCGGTGGAAGTCGAAGTGCTTACCCGGGTACCGGTACACCTGCTCGAGGGTCATGACCTCGTCGAAAAACGGATCCCAGCGCACCGGAAAGGCCATGCTGCGCCGCAGATCGGCTTCCGATTCCCGCGCCAGAGAGCGTTGCAGCTTGGCGATGACGCGGTCGCAGTGGCGGCCCATCCGGCGGCGGTCGAACACCGTGGCCGCCGCGCACGATCCGAGATAATTGATCTGATGGAACAGCGGTGTCCCCGCGTCCAGGGCGCGGGCGAATCCGCGGCCGACCCGGTCGGGCAGCCGGGAGAACACCCGGACCAGCACCAACAGTCGGCGCACCACCATGTAGCCGAACACCATGTGGAACAGCAACTGCTCGTTCGTCCAGCGGGTGCCGTCCGATCGGCGGTCGAGATCTGCCGCGGTGGCGTTGCCGAGGAGTTCGTGCAGTGCCAGGCGGGCGCGGTCGAGGTCGGCGGCGATCGCCGCGCGGTCGACCGGTGATGCGGTTGACATGGTGCGCCTCGAGACTGAGGGGTCGGTGCGGGGTTATTCGGCGGCGGAGGTGCGGCGTTCGAGGAAGACGGTGTCGCGCCAGATGCCGTCGAGTTGGGCGATGCGTTCGCGCACGCCGATGGTGCGGAATCCGGCGGAGTGGTGCAGGGCGATGCTGGCCCGGTTCTCCGGGAAGATCGAGGTCTGCAGCGTCCACACTCCGGCCTCGTCGGCGGCGATGACCTGGGTGCGCAGCAGGGCCTTGCCGACGCCGCGACCGCGCATCCCGTCGGCGACGTAAATCGAGTTCTCGGCGACGCCCTGGTAGCAGTCCCGCCCGGAGGTCGGGGTCAGCGCCGCCCAGCCGACCACGACGTCGTCGATCTCGGCGACCCACCGATGATCGGGGAGCCACTGTGCGTCGAGGGTGTCCCGGTCAGGGACTTCGGTGGTGAAGGTGGCGGTGCGGGTGGCGATCCCCTCGCCGTAGATCCGGCGCACCCTCTCCCAGTCGCCGTCTGCCATGGGGCGGACGGTGACGTCGTCAGGGAGGTCGTCCGGGCAGCACGGGCGCGGGGTCAGGACGCCCATCACCGCATCGGCGGCATGCGGCAGGCCGGTGCAGCAGGACGGGTTCACCCTGACGACGGTGCTGGTGCCGTTCTTTTCGGCGGTGACGAAGCCGACGTCGGCGAGCTTGCGGACGTGATGCGAGACGGTGGGCTGCCCGATCCCCAGCGCCTCGGCCAACTCACCGACGGTGATGCCCGCGGGATGACTGGCGACCTGATGCAGCAGCCGGACCCGGGTCGGGTCGGCCAGGCAGGCGAACCACCCGGCGTAAGTGGCCGCATCGTCCGGCGCCAACGCATCCACCTGATCGGCGCCGGGGGTGCGGAGGGCCGGCATGTCCAGGGAAGTCATGGGTTCACTATATCGATATCCGTCGATGGTTGCATTCATCGACACATGTCGATACTCTCCCAACTTAGAGGATCGATGAACGTCGATGGAAGGATTTTCGAGATGAACACCTTGCCCGTAGTCGTCGTAGGGGCCGGACCGGTCGGCCTCGCCGCCGCCGCACAGCTGCGTGAACGAGGCCTGACGGCGCTGGTCTTCGAACGCGGGGAGAGCGCCGGTGCCGCGATCGCGGAGTGGAATCACGTGCGGCTGTTCTCCCGCTGGGGTGAACTGATCGACCCCGCCGCCCGCCGTCTGCTCGAGACCACCGACTGGACCGCCCCGGACGACGACGCGTACCCGACCGGCCAGGACTGGACCCGCGACTACCTGGTCCCCTTGGCGAACGCGCTCGGCAACGACATCGTGCAGCTGAACACCGAGGTGGTCGGCGTGGCCCGCCGCGGCCGCGACCGGGTCGTCGACGCCGGCCGCGACACCGAACCACTGTCGGTGCACCTGCGCCGATCGGACGGCACCGAGGGCCGCATCACCGCGCAGGCGGTCATCGACGCCTCCGGCACCTGGACCACCCCCAACCCCCTCGGCGGGGAGGGCCTGCCCGCCCTCGGCGAGCGCGACGCCGTCGATGTCATCGAGTACCGGGTCCCGAACCTCGCCGACGAGGCAGTGCGAGCGAGGTATGCGGGCAAGCACATCGTGATCGCCGGCAGCGGGCACTCAGCGATGACCGCCATCGTCGCTTTGGCCGACTTGGAGAAGCAGGCACCGGGCACCCGGATCAGCTGGGTGCTGCGCCGCGGCGACGTCGGCTCCACCTTCGGCGGCGGGGAGGACGATCAGCTGCCCGCCCGCGGCGCCCTCGGCCTGCGCGCCAAGGCGGCCGTGGACGCCGGACTGCTGACTGTGGTTCCCGGATTCCGCACCGCCACCATCGAACCCGCCGACGACGATGACCGGGTGGTGTTGGTCTCCGACACCGGTGCCCGCATCGACGACGTCGATCGGGTGGTGGTGCTCACCGGGTTCCGCCCGGACCTGTCCTGGCTCTCGGAGATTCGCCTCGGGCTGGATCCGGTGCTGCAGGCCCCCACCCAGTTGGCGCCGTTGATCGACCCGAACGTGCACTCCTGCGGCACCGTCTACCCACACGGGGTGGCCGAGCTGTCGCATCCGGAACCGAATGTGTTCCTGGCCGGGATGAAGAGCTACGGGCGGGCGCCGACGTTCCTGGCGATGACCGGCTACGAGCAGGTCCGCTCCATCGCCGCCGCCCTCGACGGGGACCATGACGCCGCGGCCCGGGTCGAGCTGACCCTCCCCGAGACCGGGGTGTGCGGCGGGGCGGGGGTGTTCGACGACCCCGACACCACCTCGGCTGACGCCGAGGATGCCTCCGCTGGGTGCTGCCCCGCCCCGGCTCAGGCGCTGATCACTCTGTCCGCCCGTGCGGGCGGATAACCCGTGGCCGACACCAGGACCCTCCCGCAGACCACCCCATCGCTCGATGAGGGTGGGCTGCGGCGGGTCCTGGCGGTGCTGTGCCTGACCGAGATCACCAGCTGGGGCATCCTGTACTACGCGTTTCCGGTGCTGTCGGTGTCCATTTCGGCCGATACCGGGTGGTCCCTGCCGGTGATTGTGGCAGCGTTCTCCCTGTCCCAGCTCGCCGCCGCCCTGACGGGCATCCCGGTGGGGCGGATCATCGACCGGGTCGGCCCGCGGGCGGTGATGACCGCCGGATCCGTTCTTGCCGTTCCGTCCCTGTTGGTGGTGGCGGCCGCCCCGAACCTGCCGATCTTCTACGCGGGATGGATCGCTGCTGGGATCGCGATGGGCGCGGTGCTGTATCCGCCGGCGTTCGCCGCGCTGACCCGCTGGTACGGCGACGGCTACGTCAAGGCGCTGATGATCCTCACCCTCGCCGCCGGGCTGGCCAGCACCGTCTTCGCCCCGCTGACCGCGGCCTTGGTGGACCGATACGACTGGCGGGCCACGTATCTCGTCCTCGCCGCGATCCTGGCGATCATCACCGTGCCCGGCCACCTGCTGGGTTTGCGCGGACGCTGGCCGCACCCACCCACACCGACCGGCACGCACCCGGTCGATCACCGCGACGCCTCCCACAGCCGCGCGTTCCTCGCCCTCGTCATCGCACTGAGCCTGGGGGCGTTCGCCGCGTTCGCCGGGGTGTTCAACCTGGTGCCGCTGCTGATCGAGCAGGGCTTCTCCCCGTCGCTGGCCGCGCTGACGTTGGGGTTGGGTGGCGCCGGGCAGGTCCTCGGCCGCATCGGGTACCTGCCGCTGGCGGCGCGCACCACCGCCCGCACCCGGATCGTGGTGATCCTCGCCGCCACCGCCGCGTCTACGGCGTTGCTCGGGATCGCCTCCACCACCCTCGCTTTGATCGGGGTCGCGATTGGGGCCGGGCTGATCCGCGGGATCTTCACCCTGATCCAGGCCACCGCGATCACCGACCGGTGGGGTGCCACCCACTACGGACGCCTGAACGGGCTGATGTCCGCGCCGGTCGTCATCGTCATGGCCCTCGCCCCGTGGGCGGGGACCGCGTTGTCGGCGTGGACGGGCAGCTACGCCCACGCGTACCTGCTCCTCGCCGCCCTTGCTGTGGTCGCCGCCCTCGTCGGCGCCGCCAGCATCCCTCACCATCGGCATTGCGACGCCGCCACCACTTCCTGACCGTCTTTGGCAACCCTCGAAGGGACAACTGAATTGACCGACTACGGCGCCCTGGTCGTCGGCGGCGGTCAGTCCGGCCTCGCCGCCGCCCACCACCTCCGCACACGGGGGTTGAACCCGGCGATCCTCGAGGCCGGCGACGAACCGGTCGGGTCCTGGCCGCACTACTACGACAGCCTCACCCTGTTCTCCCCGGCGAAATACAGTGCCCTGCCCGCACTGCCGTTTCCTGGTGACCCGGATCGGTATCCGCGCCGCGACGAAGTGGTCGACTACCTGCGCCGGTACGCGAAAACTCTCGACGTCGACATTCACGTCAATCACCGGGTCCTCACGGTCGATCACGACGGACGTGCGTTCACCGCCCACACCGGCACCGGCTCCGCGTTCACCGCACCCCGATTGATCGCGGCGACCGGTGGTTTCGGCGCACCCCACCTTCCCGATTTACCCGGGCAGGAGCGTTTCACCGGGAAGGTGCAGCACGCCAGCGACTACCGGTCACCGGCCGAGTTCGCCGGGCAATCGGTGATCGTCGTCGGGGCCGGGAACTCCGCGGTGCAGATCGCCGCCGAACTCGCTGACGTTGCCGACGAGGTCGTGCTGGCCAGCCGGAGTCCGGTGAAGTTCGTGCCGCAACGCCCGTGGGGGAAGGACATGCATTTCTGGTTCACCGTCACCGGACTCGACGCCGCCCCGATCGGACACCTACTGAAAACGGCGCCGACGGCACCGGTGTTCGACACCGGCCGCTACAAAACAGCCCTGACCGCGGGCAAACCCCGAGTGCGGCCGATGTTCACCGCCCTCGACGGAAACGAAGCGATCTGGGCAGACGGCACCCGCACCGGTGTGGACACGGTCCTGCTCGCCACCGGCTACACCCCGCACCTGCCGTACCTGGCCGGGGTGCGGGCGCTCACCGACACCGGCCGGCCCCGCCACCGTCGAGGTCTGTCCACCACTCACCGCGGGCTCGGGTACCTGGGATTGGAGTGGCAGCGGTCGCTGTCGTCGGCGGCGCTGCGCGGGGTGGGCCGCGACGCCGCGCATCTGGTGCGCCGTCTTACCCGCGGCCACTCGAGCTGATCGGAGGCCGCAATCGGCGGCGGGTGCGTCCGAATCGCGGTTGGTTCGTCTGAGGAGGTAACTCTCATCCACGACGGGATGGGAGCACACCGTCCTTCGAAAGGAACTCCTTCGATGACCACCCACCTGCTTTCTCCCACCGGAACCGGCCGCGAGGCCGGCGGCCTCGGCGGGGGCGTGCGATGACCGCCCCCGCCGTCCTCGTCGAGGATCTGCACGTCGCCTACGGCAAGACCTGGGCACTTGACGGCGTCGACCTGACCGCAGCCGCCGGAAGCACGCTCGGAGTGCTCGGCCACAACGGCGCCGGCAAGACCACCCTGATCCGCACCCTGACCACCCTGGTGCGCCCCACCGTCGGCCGCGTGCAGATCGAGGGCCTCGACATCGTCGCCGACGCCACCGCGGTGCGCCGCCGGATCGGGGTGACCGGCCAATACGCCGGCCTCGACGAATTCCTCACCGCCCGCGAGAACCTGGAGCTGATCGGCCGCCTGACCGGGCTGCGCCGCACCGCCCGCGCGCGAGCCGATGCGTTGATCGACCGACTCGGACTGGACGAGTACGCGGCTCGGCGAGTCGGGGAACTCTCCGGGGGCTCCCGCCGCCGGATCGACCTGGCCGCCAGCCTGGTCGGCTCCCCGACGGTGCTGTTCCTGGACGAGCCCACCACCGGCCTCGACCCGATCGCCCGCGCCGGGCTGTGGGACGTCGTCGACGAGCTCACCGAGGCGGGCACCACGGTCGTGCTCACCACCCAGTACCTCGAGGAAGCCGACCGGCTCGCCGACCACATCGTGGTCCTCAGCCGCGGCCGGGTCGCCGCCCGCGGCACCCCCACCGAACTGAAACGGATCGTCGGCGGCAAGGTCCTGACCGCCACCGTCCCCACCGGCCAGCTCGCCGATCTACCGTTCATCCCGGACACCGACCACCGAGTCGACGACAACCGGGTTCGGGTGTCGGTCACCGTCGACGACGCCCCCGCCGCGACCGAACTGATCGCCCACCTGCACCGAAGCCGCATCGACGTCACCGACCTGGACGTCACCTCACCGAGCCTCGACGACGTCTTCACCCACCTCGCCCACACCACCGGAGCCCACAAATGACCACCACCACTGCGATCGGGCGCCCCTCGGCCTTGGACCAGCTCGCCGCCCTGACCGTCCGCAACCTGCGCACCAGCGCCCGCGTCCCGCAGCTGCTGATGTTCTCGCTGACCATGCCGATGGCGATGCTGGTGCTGTTCAGCCAGGTCTTCCTTCGCGTCGCCGCCGGACCCGGCTTCCCACCCGGGGTCAGCTACATCGTCTTCCTCACCCCGGCCATGCTCGCCGTATCCACAGTGATGGCCGGCACCAACGCCGGAGTGTCCGCCGCGATCGACCACACCAACGGCCTGCACGACCGCTTCGCGGCCCTGCCCATGCGGGCGGCGCTGCCGGGGGTGGCCCGCACCATCAACGAGGCCGTCTTCACCCTCGCCCGGGCCGCGCTGCTCGGGATCGCCGCCGTCGCTTTGGGTTTCGAGTTCCACGGCACCGCAGGTGATGCCGTCGCCGCCGTCCTGGTGCTGGTGGTGCTGGCCGGGGCGATGAGCGCCCTGTTCGGGCTGATCGGGGACCGGCTCCGCCGCCCGGACGTGGTCCAGTTCGCCGGGATGATGGTGATGATGCCGCTGATGTTCATCTCGAGTGCGTTCGCGCCGATCGAGACCATGCCCGGCTGGATGCAGGCCATGGCCACGGTGAATCCGGTCGCACACGCCACCGACGCCCTCCGCGGCCACGTCCTCGGCACCGCCACCGCCGGCGACACCGCCGCAGCCCTGGTCGCGGCGATCGGGTTGTGGGCGGTGGTGACCGCCGTGCCCGCCTTCACCCGCGTGGTCCGGTCGGCACGCACCCGCTGAAAACGAACCCGCCCCGCCGCTCCCCACAAGGGAGAGACGGGGCGGGTTCTGGTGTGCGCTCCTCGTGCGGATCCGGGCATTCTTCCGGCCCCTACCCGTAGAGACGGCAGGGGCCCGGCTGGTGTGCTGTGGTCAGCGGATGCGCCCGGAGCGGGCGTCGACGGCGCTCATGCGGCGGCGTCGAGCAGATGCAGTTCCTCCGCCACGATCAGATCGACCTCTTCGCTGGTCAAACCCGACAACAGATGTGTGGTCAGCATCGCTCTCACCTCCTCACCGCGCTTCAACTGGTACGTCGAACCGGAGAATCCGAAATCGACATCGACACCCATACAGACGAGGAACTTCGGATTCGGACGCAGGTGCGTCCGATGCCGGTCACTGTCGTCCGTACCTCTGGAAGGACCCTGGCCCGAGGGGTCGCCCCCGCGCCTCGGGGCGCGGATGCTGGAGACGGAGAGGAACCACAGATCATGAACGAGGACACGGCCACCACCGCGACGGCACCAGCGGATCTCGACCAGCTCTGGCGCAGCTTCTCGAGCGATCTGCGGGCCTTCATCGCCCGCCGGGTCTCCCGGCCCGAGGACGCCGACGACATTCTGTCGATCGTGTTCCTGCGGATGGCCAAGAGCCTGGACAACCTGCGCGAGCAGGACCGGCTCCTGGGCTGGATGTATGCCATCACCCGCAACGCGATCACCGACTACTACCGGTCCGCGCCCCATCGGCGTGAGCTGGCCGTCGACGCCGTCCCCGACAACCCACCGGCCGGCGAACCGGACGCCGACGAGGCGGCGGAGAAAGAACTCGCCTCGTGCCTGGTGCCGATGCTGTCGGGGCTGCCCGCCGAGCAGGCGGCGGCGGTGAAGATGGTCGACCTCGACGCCCGCACTCACGCCGCGGCTGCCGGGGATGCGGGAATTTCGGTGTCCGGGATGAAGTCCCGCGTCCAGCGTGGCCGCGCCGCCCTCCAGGCCCGATTGCACGCCTGCTGTCAGATCAGCCAGGACCGGACCGGTCACGTGCACGACTACCAGCCCCGCGGCGGGGGAGCCTGCGCCTGCGGAGCCACAACCCCGGCGGACCGGTAGACCGACACACCGGCTCTGGTGACAGGAGTCCGGTCGCCCTACGTCACTACGCACGGACAGCGGTGCGGTGCGAGCCCATTCGCTCGCACCGCACCGCCGTATTGCGGGATGAACGGCTACTGGCAGCCGCATCCGCCGCCGGCCGTCGCCGCCGGACCGCAGCATGTCGACTTCTCGCTCTGATCGCAGCAGGTGGTCTGCCGTTCGGTGCTGCAACACGTGGTCGCCGCGGCCTGCGGGGTTGCGTCCGTCCGATCCGTCGCCGGGTTCTCGAACTTGTTGGGGTTGGTCATGGTGACTCCTTGATCCGTGGGGATGGGTACCAGGACAGACGAAGAAGAACGAGAAAGGACGCACCCCCTTGGCCAGGCTGTGGGAGAGCCGCTTTCGTGCAGGTCACCGGCTGCGGTGTTGCGTCGACGCAACCGGCACCGACACAATGTGGGTGCCCGAGGCAGTAGCCGAGGGAAGTGGTTCGTGTAGGAGGTCTCCGGGGCGTAACCACCCCCTGTCGGCAGCCCCACCCAGCGGTTTCCAGCCTTGCGCGCCCACCACACACGGTGAACGCCCAATATTTCGAGGGGCGTTCTCGTTTGTCAGATCCGCAGCCCGGTGATGAGGTCGGTGATCTTCGCCCGCATATCCCCACTTGCGACACTTCGATCCGGTGGCAGCCCGCGTTCGGTGTACCGCTATGTCGAGGAGGGTCGGCGAGCAGCTCGTAGTCCGGGGAAGTACGTCAAAAGGCAAGTAGGTCACAGTTATCCGCCGTTGCAGGGTTCCGTCGCGTGTGTGACACCGAGTCTGCGTTCACTCTCCCCGCCGACATCTGTCGAACTTCTCGTCGATCATGGATCGACGGTCACCGGATAGAGGGATAGGAGCGAACTTGAACGTGGGAGTGCTGTCACAGCAGAGGTGGACGATGCCTTTCTATGACTTCCGTCGGCAGTGGGCGGACGTTGAACATCTTGTGCCCGGGGTAAGCGACGTGGTGGGTCTGGCAAGGCGAAGTTCGTGCAGCGGCCGCCGGGGCCGTTCGAGGTCGGCGGCGATCTCTGCACGATCGACCTCCTGATCGACCATGGCGACCCCCTTACATGCGGTTGCCCCCAAGTCTGCCGCGGAAGTCGCCACGGTTGTTAGATACCCCACCGGGTACTTGCATACCCCTGGGGGTATCAGGCACCCTGGTCGTATTGCAGGTGACGATCCCTGTCAGGAGGAGACCGGATGATTCTCGAGCAGTACTACATCGAGTGCCTGTCGCACGCGTCGTACCTGATCGGCGACGAAGCGACGGGTCGGGCGATCGTGGTCGATCCACGCCGTGACGTCACCGAGTACCTCGCCGACGCGCGTCGATATGGGCTGCGGATCGAGGGAGTGATCAATACCCACTTCCACGCGGACTTCGTCTCCGGGCACCTGGAGTTGGTGGAGGCGACCGGCGGCTGGATCGGCTTCGGGGAGGCGGCGCAGACCGAGTACCCGATCCGCCGGTTGGCGCACGGCGAGCATCTTTCGCTAGGGGAGGTCGACCTCGAGGTGCTGGCCACCCCGGGGCATACCTGGGAGTCGATCAGCCTGCTCGTGCGCGAGACCCCCGGCGCGGTCCCCACTGCGGTGCTGACCGGGGATTCGCTGTTCATCGGCGATGTCGGCCGCCCGGACCTGGCCAATCTCGGGGGCGGCAGCAACACCGACCTGGCCCGGGCGATGTATCGCACCGTCCATCGGGTGCTGTTGCCGCTGCCGGATTCGGTGACGGTGCTGCCCGCGCACGGCGCCGGGTCGTCCTGCGGGAAGAACCTGTCGGCGGAGCTGACCTCGACCATCGGGGAACAACGCCGCACCAATCCGTCGGTGCAGCCGATGAGCGAAGCGGACTTCGTCGCCTTGATCACCGACGGCCAGCCGGCGGCGCCGGCGTACTTCTCGGTCGATGCCGCCCTGAACAAGGCCGCTCGCCCGGTCCTCGATCAGCAGCGCCGGGTTCCCGCGGTGACTGCGGCCCGGCTGCGGGCCGCGCTCACGGCCGGGGTCCGGGTGCTCGATGCCCGCAGCGTCGCCGATTTCACCGCCGGGCACCTGCGCGGATCGGTGAACGTCGGTTTCGACGGCCGGTTCGCCGAAACCGGTGGGATGGTCGCCGACATCGGTGAGGACATCGTGCTGATCACCTACCCCGGGCAGGAGCAGGACGCGGCCATGCGGCTGGCCCGCATCGGCTCCGACGCCGTGATCGGCTACTTCAACACCGATGCCGACGGGGCGTTTCCCGGTGGGCTGGCCGATATCGTCCGGACGGCGCCGCGGACCACCGTCACCGAGCTCGGCGGCCTGCTCGCCGACGGCGCGATCACGTTGATCGACATCCGCAATCCCGGCGAACGCGGCGCTGGTGTGATCCCGGGATCGGTGCCGATCCCGTTGCCGCAGCTACGTTCCCGCGTCGGTGACCTGCCGGGCGGCAAGCCGATCGTGGTGCACTGCGCCGGCGGTTGGCGGTCGAGTGTCGCCGCGTCCCTGCTCCGTGCCCACGGGATCGAGCAGGTCAGCGACCTGGTCGGCGGCTACAACGCCTGGGCCGAGCAGTCGATGCCGGTCTGACCTTTCTTCGCTCTCCCGCACACCCGATGTGCCCGGCGCCCGAACCGGCGGCCTGGCTGCCGGGTGTCGGAAGCGGCTGCGCCGCAGAGAATTTCCCCCGGTCACCGCCGGGGTTCCACCAACACCGTTGTTTACCAGGAGGACTGATCATGTGTTATCCCGTCGCGTGCCGCCGGTGCGGAAAAATGACCTGGGGAGGCTGCGGCCGGCATGTCGACGACGTCATGCAGTCGGTGCCGGCATCCGAGTGGTGCTCGTGTGCGCCGGTGTCCGAGCCCGCGCCGAGGGCCGGGTTCTTCGGCTCCCTTTTCCGCCGCTGACCCCCGCGAATCCGCCCCGCGACCGGCGGTCGGTGTGCACCGCCGGGCACGAGATGCCGGTCCGAGGTGAGAGGAGGATCCGGTGACGGTTGTGCTGGCCCTGACGCTCGGGGCCGTGATCGGGATCCTGCTCGGGCTCCTCGGCGGCGGTGGGTCGATCCTCGCGGTCCCGGGCCTGGTGTACGGGCTCGGGATCCCGCTCGACCAGGCGGTGCCGATGTCGCTCCTCGTGATCGGCGTCGCCTCGCTGTTCGGGGCCGTGCCGAAGATCCGGGCGGGGCAGATCCAGTGGCGGGTCATGGCGGTCTTCGCCGGCACCGGTGTCGTGGCCGCGTTCGCCGGCAGCGCGGTCAACCGACTGCTGCCGCCCGCGGTCACCCTCGGCGGGTTCGCGGTGGTGATGATCGCCTCCGCGATCCGGATGCTGTCGAGCACCGAGAGCGTCGGGACCGCCTGCCGCGCGGACGGCGCCTCGGCCATCGACTGGCGCCGCTGCACGTCCCGTTCCGTCCCGGCGGGCCTCGGTGTGGGTTTTCTGACCGGGCTGTTCGGGGTGGGCGGCGGTTTCCTCATCATCCCCGCCCTCGTCCTGCTGCTCGGGGTGCAGATGGCCGTCGCCGTGGGCACGTCACTGCTGATCGTCGCCGTGAACTCCGGGGCGGGGCTCATCGCCTACCTCGGTCATCTGCGCCTGGACTGGGCGCTGGTTGCGGTGTTCACGGTGACCGCCGTCGGTGGATCGCTTCTCGCGGGCCGCTACGGCGGGCACGTCGACAAGGCCCGGTTGCAACGGTGGTTCGCCGTCCTGATCTTCGCGGTGGCGGGATTCGTCCTGATCGAGGTGCTCGCGCTGCGATGACCCACACTCGCGAGCCACGCACTCCACACTCATATACCCCGGGGGGTAGCCTGGGGCAGGTTGTTTTCTTTCACAGGAGGTTTCGTCATGGTCGGTGACGACGACAGTGTTGCATTGGTGCTCAACAGGCTTCGGCGGGCGCACGGACAGCTCGCCGGGGTGATCTCGATGATCGAGCAGGGCCGTGACTGCAAGGACGTCGTCACCCAGCTGGCCGCGGTCTCGCGGGCCCTGGACCGGGCCGGGTTCAAGATCGTCGCCTCCGGTCTGCGTGAGTGCCTGACCGGCAACACCGCCGAGAACGCCGAACCGATGACCGAAGCCGAACTCGAGAAGCTGTTTCTGGCGTTGGCCTGACCGGGGTCCCGCAACTGCGATCCCTCGGCGTTCGGCGGCGCGATAAACGGCGTGTCAGCCCGCGGGTGCGGGAGCTGGAGCAGGTTCGACCGGAGCCGGGGCAGGCGGAAGTTGCACGGGATCAGCGACCGAAGGCATCGGCGTCACCGGTGCGTCGGCGTCGTTGTAGGTCTTGAGGATCGTGGTGACGATGCCGGTGAGCTCGTTGAAGATCAGCGAGCCGTTCTCGAAGTCCGCCCGCCGCCCACCCGGGATCGGGTACTCGTCGGAGGTCGGCAGGCCGATCTCGCCGGTGTCGGCGCCGACGTTTTGCCAGGTCTTGAAGATTTCGCCGAGCACCGACCACACGCCGTTGGCGGAGGTGTAGACGGCGCCGTTGGTGAACTTCGCGGCGCTGTTGCCTGCCTTGGCCGGCAGCAGTCCGGTGATCGCCGGGCCGAGTCTGCCGGTGTCGCCGCCCTCGGCCGCCCACTTCTGTGCGACCGGGGACGGGTCGGTGAGCCGGAGCAGTTCGGTGACCAGGGCCGGGATTCCGGCGCCGAGACTCGAGCTGGCGTCGGTGCCGGGACTGCCGGACGGTGCCGGGGTGTCGCCGTCGGCCGGTGCCGGGGTGCTCGCCGGTGCATCCGACGCGAGGGACGCGCTGCCGCCGCCCAGGTTGGCCGCGGCGATCTGCCGGATCTCGTCCATGTGCCGGTACCCGGCGTCGCCGTTGCAGCTGGTGTTGCCGACATCGCGGTGCGCGAAGATGATCGGCAGGTCGACCGCTTCCCCCTCGGCGTAGGGGGTGAATTCGGTGCCCTCGGAGTACATGGTGGTGTGGCCGAGCGGGTCGAGTCCGGCCTTGCCCAGTTTCCAGCCGAGGAACTTGCCGACCGAGTCGAGGGTGACCTGCGGCGGATCCTCGGAGGAGAAGTCGCCCATCATCGCGATACCGGTGGTGTTCTCGTTGAACCCGCCGGAGTGGGCGCCCTGGACGGGACGGTCGAGACCGCCGGCGCGGCCCTCGAAGATCTGCCCGTACTTGTCGACGAGGACGTTGTAGCCGACGTCGCACCAGCCGAGCGTCTGGGCGTGGTAGGCGTAGATTCCGCGGACGATCTCGGCCGACTCGGTCTTCGAGTAGTCGTTGCTGCCGTCGGTGTGGTGGACGGCGGCGCCGCCGATGAAGTCGTCGTAGTCGGGGTCCTGGCAGCGGATCGACTCGTCGGCCCCCCACTGCGCCCGGGAGATGACCTTCGGGCCGGTCCCGTCCAACGGGGCGGCGACGTCGGCGAGGGTCGCGTCGCCCGGGCCGCTGCCCGGTTCGATCAGCACGGCGGTGACGTCGTCGTGGCCGGTCTGCGCGGGCTGCTGACGCAGCGGCGTGTTGACGGCCGCCGGCGTGTACCCGAGCGGCGCCGCGCCCGCAGGCGCGGGCCCCGGTGCCGGGGCGGGTGCGGGGGCGGGTGCGGGGACCAGCGCTTCCCCGGGCGTCGCCGGGAGGGCGGGAAGTCCCGGAACGGCGGCGGCCGCCTGATTCGCGATCGGGGTGAGGATCTGGATCGCCTTGGTGAGGCCGACGTACACGGGCTCGGTGGCGACCTTGCCGCCGGCGGCGGCCTGGTCGGTGCGGCGGGTGTCGATCATGTCCGGGGAGATCCACTGTCCCCAGGTGCCGTCCGCCTGCAACGCGCGGACCTTCGACTCGGCGGAGGCCGCGGTCTGCGAGGTGAGCGCCACCATGCTGAACGGGGTGTCGCGGGTCAACTCCTTCACGATCGCGCCCGGCTGCTGATCGGCCGGCGGCGCGAGGCTCGGGTCGGACACGTCGCCCGGTGCGGGCACCTTCAGCGGGATCTGCAGGTTCGGCAGCTGCAGGCCGCCGGGCAGCTGCAGGTTGCTCGGGATCTGAATCGTGTCGGGAAGCTTGATGTTCCGGAGATCGCCGAGGTTGACGTCGGGCAGGTTCAGGCCCGTCAGTTCCTTCAGCGGGATCACGATGTCGGGGATCTGGGACAGGGCGACCTGGGCGATCTGCGTGGACACCGTGACGGCCTGGGACTCGTTCGTGGAGCGCACTGCGGCCGGTGCGCTGGTGAGGCCGTAGACCGCGACGGGACTGGCGACAGCCACTGCCGCGATCGCCGCGACAATGAGCGAAGGACTCCGGCGGCGGTACAAGGGCACTCCTCTGTTGCAGTTTCCCGGACATCGGATCGTGCGAGGTTTGTGCGTGGAACTGGACGAATGTCTTGTTCTCCGAACAACATCCGCTGCAGAAGCGGACCTGCGGCCGGCGCCCCGCCGGTCTTGATCACTCTGGTCACAATAGTCACAGCAGGCGCAACATTCAATCTGAAGTTGAGACTTTGGGGTTGCGCGCCGGTGGTGACGTGGCCCGTCAGGTGCGGGCGGGACCGATCGCCGTCGGCGCGCCGCGGCGGGGCATGGCGGCCGCGGTCAGGGCCGCACCGACGGCGGTGACGGCCGCGCTCACCAGCAGCACCGTGGTCATGCCGTCCATGAAGGCGACCGGGGTGGCGGCGTGTTGCCCGGCGAGCAGGCTGCCGAGCACGGCGACCCCGAAGGCGCCGCCGACGTAGCGGAAGGTCATGGTGATCGCGATGCCGGAGCCGGACCGTTCGGGGGGCAGGACACCGAGGACGGCGTCGACCGCCGGGGCCAGCGCCGCTCCGACGCCCGCCCCGACGGCGGCGAGCCAGGTGGCGGTCACCGGGTAGCCGGTGGCCGCGTCGGTGGTGGCGCCGAGGGTCAGGCCGGCGGTGGCCAGGAGCAGTCCACCGGCGACCGGGACGCGGACCCCGCACAGCGCCGCGAGGCGCTCGCCGAGCGGTGCGCCCACGACGATGCCGCCGATGACCGGCAGCAACCGCAGTCCGGTGCCGAAGGCGTCGTAGCCGCCGACCAGGTGCAGGTACTGGGGCACCGCGAACAGCAGCCCGAGCAGCGCGAAACTGGCCAGCGCCGCGGCGACGCTGCCCCAGACGAACAGCGGCTCACCGAACAGGGGCAGGTCGATGATCGGATGCCGGGTGTGTCGTTGCCACCAGACGAACACCGCCACCAGCGCCAGGCCCCCGGCCAGGGCGGCGACCGTGACCGGATCGGTCCAGCCCCGGGTGGGTGCCTCGATCACCCCGTAGACGACGGCCACCAACCCGGTGGTGGCCAGCACGGCGCCGAGGACGTCGACCGGCCGCGGGGCCGGGTCCCGGAACTCGGGGATCAGCAGCGCGGTGGCCACCAGCGCGGCCGCCGCGACCGGCACGTTGATCAGGAAGATCGACCCCCACCAGTAGTGATCGAGCAGCCAGCCGCCGATCAGCGGGCCGAGCGGGATACCGGCACCCATCGCGGCGATCACCACCGACAGCGCCTTCGCCCGCTCGCGGGCGTCGGGGAACAGCACCGGCAGCGTCGCCAGGGCGATCGGGGTGAGCACCGCGGCCCCCAGCCCCATCACCGCGCGGGCCGCGATCACCGGTCCCGCGGTGTGCGCCGCCGCCGCCACCAGCGATCCGGTCGCGAACAGGGCCAGGCCGGCCAGCATCGACCGCCGGTGACCGTAGCGGTCGCCGAGCGCCCCGCACGGCAGCATCAGGCCGGCGAACACCAGCACGTAGGCGTTGACCATCCACTGCAGATCCGCGGTGTCGGCACCGAGGTCCGCCGCGATGGTGGGCAGCGCGACGTTGAGGATGGTGATGTCGAAGCCGAGGGTCAGGACCGCCAGTGTCAGCGGCAGCAACGCCCACCACCGGCGGTGTTCGGGTGTGTGCATGAGCGTGCTCCTCCACCGCCGAACCGAATAGCGGCGATATCATCGTCGCCCAACGATGTAACTACCAAACATGTTATCATCGCCGTATGACGATTGATAGTGATGGGTGCCTGGTCTCCGGCACCGGCTCGAAGTTGGATGCGGCGGTGGCGTTGTTCCACAGCCTCTCCGACGGCACCCGGCTGGCGATCGTGCGCCGCCTCGCCGACGGGGAGGCCCGGGTGGCGGACCTGGTCGGCGAACTCGGTATGGCGCAGTCGACGGTGTCGGCGCACATGGCGTGCCTGCGGGACTGCGGTCTGGTGCAGGGCCGCCCGCAGGGCCGGCAGGTGTTCTACTCGCTGACCCGCCCCGAGCTGCTGGACCTGCTGGCGTCGGCGGAAACCCTCCTCGCCGCCACCGGGAATGCGGTGGCGCTGTGCCCGAACTACGGCACCGACGCCGCCGCCGGCCCGGGGGTGACCGCATGAGCGACGCCTGCGGCTGCGGCCACGACGAACCCCGCCCCGAGGGCGAGGAGGAGCACGAACCGGAAAAACTGTGGCAGATCACCGAGATCCGGGCCGCGGCCGCCGCCGGGGTGCTGCTGCTGGCCGGACTGATCACCGGCTGGGTCGGCGGACCCGATCCGGTGAAGTTGGCGCTCGAAGCGCTCGCGTTGGCCGTCGCCGGCTACACCTTCGTCCCCTCCACCCTGAAGCGGCTGGCCAAGGGCAAGATCGGCGTCGGCACCCTGATGACGATCGCCGCGGTCGGCGCGGTGATCCTCGGCGAGGTCGGCGAGGCCGCGATGCTCGCGTTCCTCTTCGCGATCAGTGAGGGCCTCGAGGAGTACGCGGTCACCCGCACCCGCCGCGGCCTGCGCGCGCTGCTGTCCCTGGTCCCCGACACCGCCACCGTGATCCGCGACGGCCGTGAGCAGACGGTGCCACCGGCCGAGTTGGTGCTCGGGGAGATCATGATCGTCAAACCCGGGGAACGGATCGCCACCGACGGCACCATCCGGGCCGGGCGCACCGCGCTCGACACCTCGGCGATCACCGGCGAATCCGTGCCCGTCGAGGCCGGCCCCGGCGACGAGGTGTTCGCCGGCTCCATCAACGGCACCGGCGTCCTCGAGGTCGAGGTGACCGCGGGCGCCGAGGACAACTCGCTGGCCAAGATCGTGAAGATCGTCGAGGCCGAACAGTCCCGCAAGGGCGAGGCCCAGCGCCTCGCCGACAAGATCGCCAAACCCCTGGTCCCGACGATCATGGTCGCCGCCGCGATCATCGCCGCCGTGGGCAGCCTGCTCGGCGAGCCGCGGGTGTGGATCGAACGCGCCCTGGTCGTGCTGGTGGCCGCCTCCCCGTGCGCGCTGGCCATCGCCGTCCCGGTCACCGTCGTCGCCGCGATCGGCGCCGCCAGCAAACTCGGCGTCCTGGTCAAGGGCGGCGCCGCCCTCGAGGCCCTCGGCCGAATCCGCGGGATCGCGCTGGACAAGACCGGCACCCTCACCCGCAACAAGCCGGTCGTCATCGACGTCGCCACCACGAACGGTGCCACCCGCGACGAGGTGCTCGCGGTGGCCGCGGCGCTCGAGGCGCGCAGCGAACACCCCCTCGCCGCCGCGATCCTCGCCGCCGTCGACGACTACGCCCCGGCCGAGGACGTGGAGTCCGTCACCAGCGCCGGCCTGACCGGGCGCCTGCACGGCGCCGCCGTCCGGCTCGGACGACCGGGCTGGATCGAGCCCGGCCCACTGGCCGACGAGGTGGAGCGGATGCAGCACGCCGGAGCCACCGCCGTACTCATCGAACGCGACGGCCTGGTGCTCGGTGCCATCGCGGTCCGCGACGAACTGCGCCCGGAGGCCGTCGAGGTCGTCGCCGGGCTGCACCGCGACGGCTACCACGTGGCGATGCTGACCGGTGACAACGAGCGCACCGCCCGCGCCCTGGCCGCGGATGTCGGGATCGACGAGGTGCACGCGGACCTGCGCCCGGAGGACAAGGCCCGCATCATCGACGACCTGCAAGGCCGGCGGTCGACGGCGATGGTCGGCGACGGCGTCAACGACGCCCCTGCCCTGGCGACCGCGGATCTCGGTATCGCGATGGGCGCGATGGGCACCGATGTGGCCATCGAAACCGCCGACGTCGCCCTGATGGGTGAGGACCTGCGGCACCTGCCGCAGGCCCTGGCCCACGCCCGCCGCTCGCGCCGCATCATGCTGCAGAACGTCGGGTTGTCGCTGGCGATCATCACCGTCCTGATGCCGCTGGCCCTGTTCGGGGTCCTCGGCCTGGCCGCCGTGGTCCTGGTGCACGAGGTCGCCGAAATCGTGGTCATCGCCAACGGTGTCCGGGCCGGCCGCGCCCAGGCCCTCACCACCGGGTCGGTACCCGCCCCGGCGGCGGGGAAGGTCGAGGCCCGCACGTGAGCGATACAGCGGCTCGATCGACCCGCACGGGTTGGTCGCGGCGGGTTCTTGCGGTCGTCGGTGTCGCGCTCGCCGCCGTCGCACTGCTGGTCGAACCCGTTGCGCGCCGCGAACTTTCCGATGATCGCACCGTCGACCTGGGATTGCTGCAACTGAAGTTGGCGTACAACAGCGGTGTCGCGTTCAGCGTCGGCGACCAGCTGCCGGCCTGGATCGTCCTCGCGGGCACCGCCACCATCACCCTCGGTGTCGGTATCTACGCGTGGCGCACCGTCCCCACCAGTTCGCTGGTGGCGGTGGTGGGTTTCTCGGCGATCGTCGCCGGCGCGGCCGCCAACGTGATCGACCGCGCCGTCGACGGGAAGGTCACCGACTATTTCCACACCGGCTGGTGGCCCACCTTCAACCTCGCCGACACCTACCTCACCTGCGGTGTCGTGCTGCTCATCGCAGCACTGCTCTGGGAGTCCACCCACGCCCCCGCTGATCCCACGCCCGCGAAGGAGAGTTCGACATGACCGCCATGCCCGATCGCATCCGATCCGTCTACACCGCGGAGATGACCGCCGCCCGCGACACGGCGGACGACAACGCGCGGTGGGCGCATCTCGAACGGGCGCACATCCTGTCCCAGCCGTACCCGTGGCCGCACACCCGCAACCACCTCGCCATGCTCACCCTGGCGCTACGGCAACACGATCGCCGCGAGGCCCTCGGGCAGATCGTGCGGGTCATCGTCGCCGCGCCCGGTTCGCTGGCCGGCCGCTACCCGGAGGGCAACACCGGCCGCACCCGCGCCGGACTGACCACCCGGATGCCGATGCCCGCGGACCTGGCTGGCACCATCACCGGAACCCGTGACCGGTAAGAGCATCGGGCGGACCAGTGCCGCTCGGTGGAGCCGATGATCGGCACCATCGCCGCGGCGGTGGCGATGTTCGCCGGCACCAACATCGACGACATCGTCGTGCTGACCGTGCTGTTCGTCGCCTCCGCCAGCGGGGGCCGGCCGCGGCCCTGGCAGATCGTCGCCGGCCAGTACCTCGGCCTGATCACCCTCGTCGCGATCAGTGTGGTCGCCGCCCTGGGGTTGGTGATCGTGCCCGAGGACTGGGTGGGGTTGCTCGGGTTGCTGCCCCTATCGCTGGGGATCTGGGGACTGATCCGGGGCCTGCGCGACGACGGTGACGGTGAACCCGCGGTGGCGGCGACCGGGCTGGCCAGTGTCGCCGCCATCACCATCGCCAACGGCGCCGACAACATCGCCGTCTACACCCCGGTCTTCCGCACCCTCGGTGCGCCGCAGACCGCGGTCACCATCGCCGTGTTCCTGGTCTGCGTCGGACTCTGGTGCGCCGCCGGCAGACTGCTCGGCACCCACAAGAAGGTCATCGCCACCCTCGAGCGGGTCGAGCACTGGCTCGTGCCCGCGGTGTTCATCGGCCTGGGCGTGATCATCCTGCTCGAATCCGGTGTCCTCGGCCGCCTGACCGCCGCCCTGACATGACCGACACCCGCTGGCGCGGCGGCGCCCTGATCCGGCCCGGGATCCTCGCGTTCGCCGGGTCGATCGGGGCCACCGACACCCACGCCCACCACGCCGCCCAGGTCATGACCGCAGACACACCGCTCACCGTCGCCGACGAGGCCGGGGCCCGGCACTGCGGCACCGCGATCGTCGTGCCACCCGACACCGCTCATCGCATCGCGACCGGAGCGCCGACCGGTGCGGTGGTGTTCCTCGACCCGGACACCGCGGCCGGCCGCGCCGCCGGCCACCGAGCCCACCGATTCGGCTGGGCTGGAGGACCACCACTGCCCGCACCCGCCACCGTCGACGGCGGTCTCGGCGCCCTGGTCGCCGACGTGGTCGGCGCGCTGGTCCCGGATTCCGCCCCCGACCCACCGGACCGGCACCGGTCGGTGACCGCGGCATTGGAGCTGCTGCCCACGCTCGTCGCCGACGGACCGGTCACCACCAGCGACCTCGCCGACCGTGTGGGTCTGTCCACCAGCCGGCTCACCCATCTTTTCAGTGAGCAGGTCGGACTCCCGCTGCGCCGCTACGTGCTCTGGACCCGCCTGATGATCGCCGTCACCGAGGTAGGGGCCGGACGCGATCTCACCACCGCCGCCCACGCCGCCGGGTTCGCCGACAGCGCCCACCTGACCCGGACCTGCCGGGACACCTTCGGGCTGCCCCCGTCCGCGCTGAGCCGCACCGTCGCCTGGGACACCACCCCGCGCCGATAGCCGAATCGTTCAAGCCCGCACCCCTACTCGGCGGCCACGATCGAGCACATGCCCACTCTCACCCACACCCCGGTGCACCAGCTGGCCCGCTACGGGTACGCACCGTTCCTGCTGATCGGACTCAACGGCATCGGGATCGCCCTCACCGCCGCCGGAACCCCGAAAATCCTGCTGCTGCTGGTGCTGGCCACCGCGATCGGCGCGTCGTTCCTCGTCGAACGGGTCATCCCCTACGCCCCGGAATGGAATACCGACCACCAGGACACCACCCGGGACCGCATCCACGTCGCGGTGAACGAAACCCTCATCCTGGCCAGCGTCGCCGCGATCCCGGCGCTGGCCGCGATCGTGCCCGCACCCGGGATCTGGCCGCAGCAATGGCCGCTGCTGCTGCAGGTGCTCGCCGCGATCCTGATCGCCGACCTCGGGATCACCCTGGTGCACCTGGCCAGCCACAAGATCGGGGTGCTGTGGCGGTTCCACGCCGTCCACCACAGCATCACCCGCTTCTACGGCCTCAACGGGCTGATGAAACACCCCCTGCACCAAACCGTCGAAATGGCCGCCGGGGTCGCCCCGCTGATCCTGCTCGGCCTCCCCGTGGAGGTCGCCTCCGTCCTCGCCCTCGCCGTCGCGATCCAACTGCTCCTGCAGCACTCGAACGCCGACTACCGCGTCGGCCCCGCCACATACGTCCTCGCCCTCAACGAGGGCCACCGCTTCCACCACCTCAAATGGGCCGGCGTCGGCGACGTCAACTTCGGCCTGTTCACCCTGATCTGGGATCACCTGCTGCGCACCTACTCCTACGACCCGGCCCGCCGCTTCACCAGCGACCACCTCGGGATGGCCGCCAAACCCGACTACCCGACCGGCTACCTCCGGCAGCTGAGTTACCCCTTCACCGCCGCCGGCGGCTGCCACCCCACCCCCACACCGAGTCCCTCGTCGACCGACCGTTCGGTAGGGATACGCAGTCGGCGCTGCCCGTAGGCGGCGGCCTCCTCGAGCACGGTTCGGGAGCCGCAGGTCCGGCGCAGCACCGCCTCGATCCGGGCGACCAGAGGGCTTGACGACGTAGTCGTCGCCGCCGAGCCGAAGCCCCATCACCCGGTCGTTTTCACCGGCCTTGGCGGTGAGCATCACGATGGGGACATCGTCCGCCTTGCGGAGCAGCCGGGCCATCCTTCGCTGCGCAGGTCGAGGGCGCGGCGGCCGTCGCCCGCCTCGAGCACGGTGTAGCCCTCCCGCTCGAGGTAGTCGCGCACCAGGCGCGCAGTTTCACCTCGTCGTCGATGATCAGCACCGTTGCGGTGGTCATGACCGCCCAGTGACCGGTGCGGCGCTGGCGGGCGGGGTGCGTGGGAGGGCGGGGAGGTCGAGGGGTGAACCGGCGGAGCCGGTTGGCGTTGCTCACCACCGACAGCGAGGAGGGTGCCGGACCATGACCTACGCAAACGAGGTAACAGGTCTCGACAAGTCGTTCGGTGCCGCGGCGGTGTTGCGCGCGTCGAACGGTACCAAGGTGGCGGCCCGCGATATTGCCGGATTGGCTCAGGCTTGGTAGGCCACGCCCCTGCCGAGGACGCGGATGCCGACGCGATCGCCCGGAGTGAGGGCGGTGGCACCGAAGCGGCGGACGGTGACCCGTTCGGAGACGACGCCGTCCGCGTTGTCGAGGCGTATGCCGAGCAGCATCTCCGACCCGAGGTATTCGACGTCGACGACCGTCCCGGTTACGCCTGCGCCGTCCGCGGTGAGTTCGATCTGCTCCGGCCGCACCATGACTCGGGCGCTCCCGCGGACGCCGTTCGCGGCCACGGCCACGTCGCCGAGGGCGCAGCGGGCCCGGCCGCCGTCGACGTGCGCCGACAACACGACGGCGTCACCGATGAACTCCGCGGTGGGGACGTCGATCGGGGTGGAATAGATTTCGCGTGGGGTACCGATCTGGGCGAGGCGACCGGTGCTCATCACCGCGACCCGGTCGGCGAACGACAGCGCCTCGGGCTGGTCGTGGGTGACGAGGATGGTGGTGATCCCCGCCTTCGCGAGCACGTCCGCGACGATCCTGCGGGTGTTCGCCCGCAGCCCGGCGTCCAGTGCGGAGAACGGCTCGTCGAGCAGCATGAGTTCGGGTTCGCGGGCCAGCGCCCGCGCGAGTGCCACCCGCTGCTGCTGCCCGCCCGACAGCTGGTCGGGTCGCCGGGACGCGTACGACGGGTCCAGCGACACCATCTCCAGGAGCCCGGCGATCGTCGCCGCGGTGCGGGCCCGGCGGGGCAGCCCGAACCCGACATTCGCGCCGACCGTGGCGTGCGGGAACAGCGCGCCGTCCTGGGCCACGTACCCCACCGACCGCCGGTGCGCCGGCGCCCAGCCACCGCCCGCGACGACCCGACCGGCTAGTGCGATGGTGCCGGCATCCGGCTTCTCGAAGCCCGCGATCAGGCGGAGCAACGTGGTCTTGCCGCAACCCGACGGCCCCACGATCGCCGTCGTGGATCCCGCCTCGACGGCGAACGCGACGTGCCGGAGGACCGCCGCGGCGCCGAACGACTTGTCGAGTCCGTCCACTTCGAGTGCGTATGTCATAGTCCCGCTACCTTTTTCGACTGGGAGAAGAGCACGTAGGTCATGGGCAGCGACAACACGATCATGATCAGTGCGTACGGCGCGGCGCCGGCGTAGTCGATCTCGCTGCTCAGCGACCAGAACCGCATGGACAGGGTGCGGGTACCGGTGGGCGCCAGCAACAGGGTGGCGGTCAGCTCGTTGACGATCCCCAGGAACACCAGGGCCCCGCCCGCCGCCGTGGCCGGGGCGGCCAGCCGCAGCGTGACCCGGAAGAAGGCCGACAGCGGCGAGACACCCAGCGACTGCGCCGCCTCCTCGAGCCCGACGGGCGCCTGCGCGAGTCCGGCCCGGAGGTTCACCAGGGCACGCGGCAGGAAGAGCAGCGCGTAGCCCGCGATCACGACGGCCACGCTCTGATAGAGCGGGTGGAGGTAGCGGATGGAGACGGTGACCAACGCCAGTGCCACCACGATGCCGGGCAGCGAACTCGAGATGTAGGTGCCGCCCTCGAGGAAGCGGCTGAACCGACCGCGGCGGCGGATCGAGATCCAGGCGATCGGGAAGGCAAGTACACACGTCACGACGGCGCCGGCGATGCCGAACCCGAGAGTCTGTACCAGCGCGGACGCGACGGCGTCCCACTCCCAGACCGCGCTCCCACCGATGACGAGCCACCGCAGGACACTGACCACCGGGACACCGACGGACGCCGCGATCAGCACCCCGAGGAACGCAAGCACCATCGGCGAGTACCGCCACCCGAGTTCGGCGGGCACGACCCGGCGGGCCGCACCCGACCCGATCCGGGCGTACCGGGCGCTGCCGCGGACGACCGATTCGATCACCAGCAGGGTCAGGCACAGCAGCACCAGGACACCGGCCAGCATCGTCGCCGCGGTCCCGTTGAACGTCGACTGATACTGCTCGAAGATCGCCGTCGTGAACGTGTCGAACCTGATGAAGACGAAGGCGCCGTATTCGGCGAGAAGGTGCAGCGACACCAGCAACGCCCCGCCGGCGATGGCGAGGCGCAGCTGCGGCACCACGACGCGGAAGAACACCGCCCACGGCCCGACGCCGAGTGCTCGCGCCGATTCCTCGACGGCCGGATCCAACCGGCGCAGTGTCGCGGCCGCCGGAATGTAGACGAGGGGGAAATACGAGAGGGTCGCGATGAGAACGCCGCCGGGCAGCCCGCCGAGGGAGGGAACCGCCGTCACCCAGGAATAACTGTTCACGAACGCCGGAACGGCCAGAGGCGCCGCGAGAAGCACCGCCCACACCTTCGCCCCCGGCACCCGGGTGCGCTCGACGAGCCAGGCGGCGAGGACGCCGACAATGACGCAGATCGGGACCGTGACCACGACCAGCAGCACGGTGTTCGACAGCAATTCGCGTACCCGGGGTCGGAACAGCAACGCCGACGCGGTGTCCCAGCCCGTGGCGATGCTCGCCGCGATCACGTACCCGAGCGGAATGAACGACGCGGCCACCACGATCACCGCGGCGACCGCCAAGGGGAGTGGCATGCCCGGCCGGGCGGTCGGGCGACGCGCCCTGTCCGCGTCTCCCGACCGCGCTCGGCCGATCAGTGCGAGATTCAGAGCAAACCGGCTTCCGTCATGAGCTCGGTGACCTGCGGGCTGTTGAGCTTCGCGGGGTCGACCTGCGGGGCCTGCAGCTCGGCGAGGGGAACCAGCTTCGGATTCGCGGGCACGCCACTGCCCACCGTGTACTCGAACGACGTACCGGTCTGCAGGACGTCCTGCCCCTTCTGGCCGGTGACGAACTTCAGGAACTGCTGCGCCGCATCCTGCTTCGTGCTGGACTGCAGGACACCGCCACCGGAGACGCTGACGAACGCCCCCGGATCCTCGTTCTTGAAGTAGTGCAGAGCGACGTTGTTGCTGTTCTCACCGGTCTTGGCCTGATCACCGAACCAGTAGTAGTGGTAGATCACCCCGCCCGGGATCTCCCCGGCGTTGACGGCCTTCATCACCGCGCCGTTGCCCTTGTAGGTGCGGACGTTCTCCTTCATCCCGGCCAGCCACGCCCGGGTGGCGTCCTCACCCTTCAGCTCGAGCAGCGCACTGACGATGGCCTGGAAATCGGCGCCCGACGGGGACGCAGCCCAGCGGTCCTTCCAGGCGGGATCCTGCAGGTCGAGCAGCGACTTCGGCAGCTGGTCCTGGGGCAGCGTGTCCTTGTTGTACGCGAATACGGTGGAGCGGGCCGCGATCCCGGTCCACTTGCCGCTCGACGGCCGGTACTGGCTCGGGACCTGGTCGAGGACGTCCTGGTTCACGTCGGCGAAGAGCCCGGCGTTCTCCACCAGCGTCATGGCCGGGGAATTCTCCGTGAGAAACACGTCGGCCGGCGACTGGTCACCCTCGGCCACGAGCTGGTTGCCGAGCTCGGTGTCACTACCGTTGCGCAGTTCCACCTCGATGCCGGTCTCCGCCGTGAAGGCGTCAGCCCACTCCTGGGACAACGATTCGTGCTGCGCGTTGTACACGGTGATCTGGTTGGCGGCGCCCGAATCGGTCCCGTTGTCCGAACCGGAATCCGAGCACCCTGCCACCATCAGCACCGCGGCGGTGGCGAGCGCCACCCCCGACATCAGTCCGATCCGCATCCTCATCGTCCGTCCTCTTCCGCAGCGGGACCAGTCCCAGCCGTCATTAGGAAAATGATGCTACCCACAGGATTGGCAAACCTAAATTGCCGCGCAGGGCGCACCGAGTTGAGGATCGCCCGGGACCGAGCGCCCGACCGTCGCGCGGACGACCGACGCTCATTCGCCCGTCTGCGATGACGCGCTGGTTCGAACCAGAGATCGATGCGATCCGGCTCCCGTGAGAGTCGACAGCACGGCACCGCGCCGTCGGCGCAGGCCGAGTACGAATGTCACCGCCTGCCAATAGAGGATGCCGACCAGAATCGACAGCGCCAGCGCCAACCAAGGATGGTCGTCGCGCAACGGCAGATACACCTGGAAATGTGTCAGGTAGATGTAGAGGGACGCACTCGCCAACACCCCTGCCACTCGGCTCAGCATCGTCGGGCAGGGGACGGATTTGAGCCACACCAGCAGGCAGAGCCCACCGACGATGATGATCTCCCGCCGAGTCTCACCGAAGAAGAACCCGGGAACCGTGGCCACGACCACCGCGGTGACGCAGAGTCGATGCCAGACGGTCGTCGACTTGGCGGCTGCCCAGCCGAGGGCGAACAACCAGAAGACCACCGGCGCGGTCAGGATGCGATTGCGGGTGTCGTCGACGTCGACCAGTCCGTACCGGGTGAGCAGGCCGAGGGCCACGAACCCCATCGCGAACCAGAACGGGTACCTGCGCTCGATGCGGTCGACGAGCGGTATGGAGAGCACCGCGGCGGCGGCGAGCACGATGTACACGATCGCCTCGACGAACCAGTATCGCCACTCGGCGGACCACCCGTCCGGACCGAAGATTCCGTTGAGCAGGAACGCACTGGTGATGCGGTAGTCCCCGGTGAGGGCGATGACGGACCCGATCCACACCATGCTGGGAACGGCGATCCGGGCGACGCTCCCGAGTGTGTGGCGGACACGGTCGGTCCGTTCGGCTGCGCCGAGGTGGAAGCGTGCGAAGTTGTAGCCCGCGATCCCGAGGAGCACGTGCGCTCCGCCGAGCAGCGTGAACAGGTGAATGTGCGAGCCCGCGATCAGCACGATCGCCACCGCGCGGAGCAGGACGTTGGTTTCCACCCTCCGCCAGCGGTGTCGCCGCGGAGCCGCTGCGAAGTCCCCGACACGGGTGGTGTGCCAGTTCTCGGGGAGATAGCCGAGCATCTCCTCGAGTCGCAGGGACATCCGCACATAGGACAGGGAATCGCCGCCCAGGCTCACGAACGTGCTGTCATCGGTGACGTGCGTGCAGCGGAGGATGTCGGCAAACAACGCCCGTACGGCGCCGGTGTCGGGGCCTGTGGTCGATTGCGTGGCCCGCGGTCGTTCGGACGCGTGTGCCAGCTCGGCGACGGCGCGGAGATCGGGTTTTCCCGTGGAGGTCCGCGGAAGCTCGTCGACGGGGCACACCCGGATGGCCGCGACGGGAAGACCCGAGGCCCGGGCGGTCGCGTGCCGGACCGTATCCACATCGCCCCAGTTCTGGACGGCCACGATCAACTCGTCCGTTCCGCCCGCGCAGCAGGCCGTCAGCCCGTGCTGCGCGAGTGCCGACTCGACGTGCTGCAGGTCGATCCGCAGTCCGAAGACCTTGGCGAACCGGCTTCGGCGACCGACCACCTCGTACAACCCGTCACCCGTCTGCCGGGCGAGGTCACCGGTCCGGAGTTCGCCGCCGAGGGTGTCACCGAGGCGCAGGTCCTCGGGGGTGTGGGCGTAGCCGAGCATCACGTTCGGCCCCGCGTAGATCAGCTCACCGGCGCCGTCCGGGGCGTCGGCGACCGGTTCGAGCCGGAAGGATCCGCCGGGAACCGGCCGGCCGATCGACAGCGGGTGGGTGGCGGCGAGTTCCGCTGGTAGATACGCCATCCGGGCCGTCGCCTCCGTCTGCCCGTACATGACGAACAACTCCCAGCCCCGCCGTCGACCCAGATCCGCAAAGGCCCGCACCCGGTCCGGTGCCAGCCGCCCACCGGCCTGCGTGATGTACCGCAGGTCGGGCAGATCCAGTTCGTCGAACCCGATCCGGTCGAGGAGATCGAAGGTATACGGCACACCCGCGAAGCTGGTGCCGCGGTGGGCCTTGACGAGGTCCCAGAACCCGGGGTCGGTGACCGAGTGGGTCGTGAGGATCAGGGCGGCGCCGCGGAGGAGGTGGCTGTGGATGACCGATAACCCGTAGCAGTAGTGCATGGGCAGCGTCGTCACAGCACGGTCGGTGCCCTGGATGTCGAGGTAGTCCGCGATCGACTCGGCATTGGCCTGCACGTTGCGGTGCGAGAGGCGGACGAGTTTCGGTGATCCGGTCGATCCGGAGGTGCTCAGCAGCAGCGCGAGGTCGGGGTGCAGCAGGTGCGCGGAGCGCTCACGGAGCTCCTCGACCACCGTGCGCCCGTCGGCGCTGCGCACCACGACGTCGGGTCGGTACGCGGCGATCAGGGCCTCGAGGCTATCGGGATTGTCGCCCGGTGCCAGCAACACCGGATGCCCGGCGAACAGGGCCGAGAGATAGGTGATGCTCAGATCGATCTCGTTGCTGCCGGCGACCAACACCAGACGTCGGGTCCCGCCGAGCCGTGAGGCCACCCGCTCGACGCGTTCTGCCAGTTCACGGTAGGTCACCGTCTCGCCCGGCGTGATCAGCGCCGGAGAGTCACCGAATCTTCCCAGCTCGCGCGGGAAGCGCACACCGGGGCGCTCTACATGGACGGACGAGCTGGACACCGACCGAGTCTATAAGGCATGCCGTACCTAACACGCTCGGTGGTGGCGTCGCGATGACCACCGCGCGGGTGGCGTTCCACCAGGGTGCCCCGTCCGGGCCGATCATTGTGGACTCCCGCGGCAGGACTGTTCTTCGGGGACGCTGCTCGCCACCGGCGCCGCTGGCCATGGCCGCCCGACCACCGTGCAGGACGGTACCCACCATGTCAGACCCATTTCGAGCCGCGCGTTGTTCCAGGCGCATGCAATCAACCGCAGCAGTTATCCGAACACGGGTTCCTCTGAGTGGCCTCGGTAGGCGCCCTTGACGTAGACGACGAGGCGGGTCTCCGGAGAGCTTTCCAACGCATCGGTGCTATCTGGTGTGTCCTCGAGTCGGTCCAGCCTGCGTATCCTGCCGCCCACGGTTCAGCCTGGCACGCTGGTGGATTCGATCCCTGGCGCCAATCCGGTGCGGCCTGGGCGCGGGTGTATTCGTCGTCGCTGAGCCGGATGGTTATGCGGTGGGCGGGGCCGGGGGTGGGTTGCTGGTTCAGTTCGTGCTGGAGGGTTCGCGCACGGGTGACGCCCGGGAAGGGGGTGCGTGATGTTCGACAGATTCGCCGATCAGGCCCGCCGGGTCGTCGTCCTCGCCGCCGGCGGCCCCGCAGTCGCAGCACTGACCTCATACGGGGTATCACCGCACCCACCCTCGACAACACACTCGACACCGTCAGCACCGGTACCAGCTCCGATCCCGCCGGGCACCTTCCGATCACCGGAGAAAACGGAGAAAGTCCTCCAAGGCGCCCTGCGCCAGACGCCCTGCTCCGGCACGAGGAGATCGGCACCGACCACCTACTCCTGGCCCTGCTCACCCGGAGCCTCACCGACCTCGCACCCCTCAACATCAGTGAGATGCGCGAGCACCACTCGGTGGCCGGACTGCTCTCACACCTGAGCGGAACAAATATCGACTGGGCGCTCACCGCTGTGTTCGCCACCACCGCAATTTCCGGATCACTCCTCGCCGGACACTTCGGCACCGCTACATCCCCGACTTCGGCAATCGGAACCCGGCGCGCTGCGCTACGCGTCGACACCAGCCGACTCCAACGATGGTTCGGCTACCTCGTCTTCGCCGTCGCCACGTACATCCTGGTCGACTCGACGATCCTCCATTGACGGACATGTCCGAGGACCGCAAGCACAACCGAGAAAGAATGCCTTTGCGGGCGGCGAGGCCTGGCGACGAACCGACCGGGACCTGGCCGCTCTGCTACGACGGCCTCACCCGGGTTTCCCGGCCGGTCCACCGCTTGTCGCGATTGATTTTGTCTCCGCCTGCGGATCCCGGTGCGTCAACTGATTGTGAGAAAGTCGCCGGTGCGGGTGACGGCGTAGGTGGGGAGGGGCTCCTGGGCGGGTCGGCGGACGACGGAGCCGTCGGTGATGGAGTAGCGGCTGCCGTGGCAGGGGCAGTTGATGGTGCCGTCGCGGACCTCGGACACGTTGCAGCCCTGGTGGGTGCACACCGCCGAGAAGGCCCGGAACACGCCCGCTTGCGGCTGTGTGAGGACGAGTTGTTGCGCAGGGAGGACGATTCCGCCGCCGACCGGGACATCGGAGACGGCAATTCGGGCGGTATCGGTGGTGGATCGGTCGGAGGTGGCCGCCCCGGCGCTGCATCCGGCGGCGGCGAGGCATCCGGTGGCACAGGTGGCGGCGAGGAAGGTTCGGCGGGGCATCCCTGTGGGCGACGGGAGGGTGCTCATGCGGGCACCGCCAGGGCGGTGACGAACATCAGGAGCATTCCGGCGCCGATGCCGGCGAGCACCCACGGCCCCGCAGCGGTGCGGTCATCGCTTCGCAGGGACGGGGCGATCTGGATGATCACCTGGATGATGGCGCCGACCCCGACACCGAGCAGCAGCGCGGAGACCTCGGTGTTGCCGACCCCGGCGCCGAGGACGGCGCCGAGGATGGCCGGTGCGCCGGCGAGCATCCCCAGTCCCAGGAGCGTGATCACCTGGGTGCGCCGACGGGTGAGCGGGGCGACGATGGCCAGGCCCTCGGTGGTGTTGTGCAGGGTGAAGCCGAGCACCAGGAAGGCCCCGAGGGCGAGTTCCCCGACCGCGTACGCCGATCCGATCGCCAGCCCCTCCCCGAGGTTGTGCAGCCCGATCCCGGCCGCGATCATGACGGCCAATCGCAGACCGGACGCTCCGGCGGCGTCGGCGTGCGCCCGGCGGGCCCGCAGGAATCGGTCGATTCCCATCAGGGTGAGGAAGGCCGCCGCGGCGCCGAGGACGACCAGGGCGGTCCCGCCGAAGGCACCGCCGGACTGGGATGCCAGCTCGAATCCCTCGCTGGCACCGTCGAAGGCGAGGAACGCGAGCAGGCCGACGGTGACGGCGAGGACGAACCGGACCACGTCGGCGCTCACCCGGCGCAGCACCGGGAGCAACAGCATGCCCAGCAGCACCGGGATGATCCCCACATAGGTGCCGAGCAACGCCATCGTGACGAAGAAGTCGGCCCCGGGTGCGGGGGTGTCCACCGCGGCGGGGATTTCGTGTTCGATGACCAGACCGGTGTTGGTCAGCATCGAGATCAGATACGGCTGACCGGTGATCCACGGGTAGTCGAGCGTGATCGTCTCGGACGCCAGCCGCCCGAGCGGCTCCTCGGCGCCGACGACGTCGACGAATGCGTCGTTGACGAACACCTGCGCGACGGTGACCGGATCGGGGCCGACGTTGCGCAGAGTCAGGCTGATCTGCCCCGGCTCGAGGACGGTGCGTTCGATCGCGATGTCCTCGATCGGGGGGCCGGCGCGCTCGGGCAGGCTCTGCGCGGCCAGCATCGCCAACGCCGCCAGCGCGGCGACGATGATCGCCACGACACCCACGCCGCGGATCCACACTCCGGCGCGGGGTGCGTCGGGGCGTTCGGCGGGTGATTCGGTCTCGGTGACCGACGCCTGGCCGGGGTCCTGCGGCGGCACCGCGGTACGGTCCGGGTTGTCCGACGTCGCCGGACCTGGGGTGGGGGTCATTCGGTCACCTCGAAGAATCCCATCCAGCCCAGGTCGGCGAACTCGGTCTTGTGGGCGTGGAACATGTATTTGCCCGGATGCGGGAACCGCATCTCGCAGATTCCGCGCTGGCCCTGGGCCTGGACGATGGTGTCGGTGAACTCGGCCGGCTCGAGCCGGGTCCCCGTCGGGTAGTAGTCGAAGAAGTTGCCGTGCACGTGGAAGCTGTTGATCGGGTCGTACTCGAGCACGTTGACCAGGTAGATCCGCACCAACTCACCACGTTTGACCTGCACGGGCTCGTGCATGTAGTGGAACGGGATGCCGTTGACCGCGTAGAGCTGGTTGCCTTCCCCGTCGAAGGTGGTGTTGTAGCCGTGCATCACCATCACCATCTCGTCGGCCGGGGGCCGTCCCTGCGGCGGGTCGATGACGAAGGTGCCGTACATGCCGCGGGCGATGTGCTCGGCGAGCGGGCTGACGTGGCAGTGATACAGGTGCAGCCCGAACGGGGTGGCGTCGAATTCGTAGGTGAAGGATTCGCCGGGTTCGATGATGCCCCGGCCCACCCCGGGGATCCCGTCCATCTCCGCGGGGTGGATGCCGTGGAAGTGCATCGTGTGCGGATGCGCGGACCCGTTGGTGAACCGCACCCGCAGCCGGTCGCCCTCGGTGCACCGCAGGGCCGGACCCGGTACCCGCGAATTGAACGTCCACGCCGGAAAGAAGACACCGGGCGCGACTTCGATCTCCTCGTCACCGGCGAAGACCTCCCACTCGCGCAGCGTGCGCCCGTCCGGCAGCACGGAGGTCGTGCCGTAGTCGAAATCACGCAGCAGGGCGGTGGGATGAAATCCATTCGCCGCGTGGTCGACCTGCTGGCCGAGTCGGAAGGTCGCCCCACTGCTTCCACCACCGTGACCGGCGGTGGCTGCGCTGTGGGACGAATGGTCCGGTCCGGCGCCGGCGTTTGCTCCGGGATGGTGCTCGTTCGGTGATTGCGTCAGTTTTCCCGCCCCCAGCACCAGCCCGGCGGACCCCGCCAGCGCCCCGCCGAGCAGCAACTGACGGCGCGACGGCGCGCTCATTGCCCCGTCTCCGGCCGGTCGGCAACCACATCTCGCACATCGATGAGCCTCATCACATCGTAAAGTTTGGCATGCCGAACTCAGAACTTCAAAGTTCCGAATATATTCTGGGCCGGGTGCTCTGTCGGCTGCCCGACTGCCGCCCCCCTGATTGCCGACGCCCCGGCGGCTGAGCTGGGACTGCAGGAGGGAGCATCGATCGCCGCCGGGCACTCCCGCCACCCGTCCGCCGTGGGTGGTTCACCACCGGATCGGCCGGGCCCTGGCAGGAGCCGGCGCCTCGATCGGCTACTGCTGTCGCGGGGTGTGCGAGCGCAGCCCGCTGGGGGCCTCGATGTCGGGTTTCCGGTCCGTGCGCCTGCCCGTAGCGCTCGACGGTTGATCGGCGGCGTCGACGGGGGATGGGCAGCAGTCGCAGCCATCGTCGGCGCTCTGGCCGTCGCGGGCAGCCGAGTTCGGCATGGTCAGCGGCAGCAGTGTCGGTGTGCGTCCCGCAGGCGCGGCAGGCGCGGTGCGCTGGGCCGGGGCCGCGGCCGCGGCGGGGGGACAACAGGGGTCACCGAGGACGTGGTCGGAGGCTGCGACGCTCACGTGCACGGCGCCGGTGGTGGTGGGGGCGGCGGTCAGCCCGGGCAGGGTGGTGGCGCGGGCGGCGCGGATGGCGTTGCCGATCACGAGGACCTCGGCGAGTTCGTGGATGAACACCACGGTGGCCAGGCCGAGGACGCCGGTGGCGGCCAGCGGGATCAAGATCCCGATGATGGCCAGGGACAGGCCGATGTTCTGCAGCATGATGGTCCGGGCCCGCCGCGCGTGCGCCAGCACCTGGGGGAGGTGCCGCAGGTCTTCGCCCATCAGGGCGACGTCGGCGGTTTCGATGGCCACGTCGGTTCCCATGGCGCCCATCGCGATGCCGATGTTCGCGGTGGCCAGGGCGGGGGCGTCGTTGATGCCGTCGCCGACCATCGCGATCCGGCGGCCGCGCGCGAGGGTCGGCAGCAGCGTGGCCTTGTCCTCGGGGAGCAGTTCGGCGTGCACGGTGGTGATGCCGGCCTCGGCGGCGAGGCTGTGGGCGGTGCGGTCGTTGTCCCCGGTCAGCATCGCCACATCGATGCCGAGTCCGCGTAGCCGGTGGATCGCCTCGGGTGCCTCGGGGCGTAGTTCGTCGCGGACGGCGATCGCCGCGATCACGGTCGCATGCTGTTCGAGCAGCACCACGGTGGCGCCCTCGCCCTGCAGGCGGGCGACCGGGTCGGCGAGCGGCCCGGGATTGATCCAGCCGGGTTTGCCGAGCCGGAGTCCGATGCCGGCGAGGGTGCCGTGCAGGCCGTGGCCGGGGACCGCGGTGACGTCGTCGGCCGGGGTGATGTCCGGTCCGGCGGCGGTCAGGATCGCCTGGGCGAGGGGGTGTTCGCTGCGGGCCTCGAGCGCCGCTGCGGCGGCCAGCGCGGCCGGTTCGTTCACACCCGGGACGGTGACGGTGGCGATGACCTGCGGGGTGTTGCGGGTCAGGGTGCCGGTCTTGTCGAGGGCGACCACCCGGATCCGGCCGAGTTCCTCGAGGGCGGCGCCGCCCTTGATCAGGGCGCCGTGCCGGCTCGAGGCGCCGATCGCGGCGACCACGGTCAGCGGGACCGCGATGGCCAGGGCGCACGGGGAGGCGGCGACCAGCACGACCAGGGCCCGTTCGATCCACAGCATCGGATCGCCGAGCAGGGCACCGAGTCCTGCGACGAGGGCGGCGAGGATCATGATCGCGGGCACCAGGGGGCGGGCGATGGTGTCGGCGAGCCGCTGCCCGGCGCCCTTGCGGTCCTGGGCCTCTTCGACGATGTGCACGATGCGGGCCAGGGAGCTGTCGGCGGCGCGGGCGGTGACCTGCACCTCGATGGCGCCGCCGCCGTTGATGGTCCCGGCGTGCAGCTCGTCGCCGGGTCCGGCCTCGACCGGCACGGATTCGCCGGTGATCGCCGACAGATCGAGGCTGGTGCGGCCGGAGCGGATGATGCCGTCGGTGGCGGCCCGCTCCCCGGGGCGCAGCAGCAGCAGGTCCCCGAGCGCCAGTTCGTCCGGGGCCACCGAGAATTCGGTCCCGTCGCGCAGGATTGTCGCGGTCGGGGGCACCAGGGACAGCAGGGCGCGCAGCCCGCGTCGGGTGCGGGTGACCGCGTAGTGCTCGAGCCCCTCGGCGATGGAGAACAGGATCCCGAGCATCGCGGCCTCGGGGATCTGCCCGAGCGCGACGGCCCCGATCGCGGCGATCGTCATCAGCGTGCCGACCCCGATCCGGCGGTGGCGCAGCAGGTTCCGCAGCGCCCCGGGGACGAACGTCGTACCGGCGACGACGGCGGCGAGCAATTCCACTGCGGTCCCGATCGTGTCGGCACCGGACCGCCCGATCAGCCAGCCGGCGCCGAGCAGCACCGCGGCCGCGGCCGCCAATTGCAGCTCCCGCACCTGCCACCAACGCTCCGGCCCGTGATCGGGCTCCGCGACGGCGCCGTCGGTGTTCGAGGTCGGTGCTGGTCCGCAGCAGGCGTCAGACATGTTCGGGCTCCACCTTGTCGGAACTGCTCGCGGCGGCGGCCGGGGCCGCGGTGGGCTGGTCGCCGAGTACGGCGCCGACCAGCGCCCGGCCGCGCAGGGTGAGCGAGTACATCACCAGCCGGCCCTGTCGCCGCGAGGCCACCAGGTCGGCGATCTTGAGTTGCCGCAGATGGTGCGAGACGAGGTTCTGCGCCTGCCCGACCACCCACGCCATGTCACATACGCAGAGCTCACCGCCGGCCGCGAGCGCCGTCGCGATCGTCAACCGCGTCGGGTCGCCGAGCGCGCGGGCGGCGGCCGCGGCGGGTTCGATCCGGCTCGCCGCGGGAAGCCCGGCGCGGATCTGCTCGGCGTGCGGGAGGTCGAGACACAACAGGTCGCAGGTGTCGACAGGTTCCTCAGTCATATCAACATACTAACGGATATTGATATGAAGGATAGTCCCGATGTCGTGGGTGCGACCGGGGCGTCAGGCGGCCGCGGCGGCGATCTCCTCGGCCAGATCACCCGGAACCGGCATCGGCGTCATCAGCCCCGCCGAGACCCGCCCGGTGTTGCCCTCCGGATACCGGCCCAGCGCCGAGCCGGGGGCGGCCACGATGATCCGCACCACCTGGCCGAGGGCCTCGCGGCGGTCGTGCTGGCGCAGGGCCAGCCGAAACATCGCCACGTGATTGCGGGTGTGCAGCCACGGATACGGCTGCGACACGATGTGCGCCCGTTCCAGGTGCGCCCACCGCGCCTGCGCCTCACCGGCACCGGCCGCGGCAGTCATCTCCCGCTCGTACAGGACGCGAATCGACTCGGTCAGCTCAGTCATCTCAGTTCCCTTCCACATCAATATGATTCGGGTGGTCAGCAGCAACTGTCGTCGTCGG
This sequence comes from Rhodococcus sp. IEGM 1351, assembly GCF_030056875.1. Classification (NCBI taxonomy): domain Bacteria; kingdom Bacillati; phylum Actinomycetota; class Actinomycetes; order Mycobacteriales; family Nocardiaceae; genus Rhodococcus; species Rhodococcus sp. IEGM 1351. Next base: position 114,823 of record NZ_JASHKU010000016.1, read on the forward strand.
CGTCCGGGCACAGCGCCGGATCGACGGCGAGCACCAGCTCGAGCAGATCGCCGAGCGCGTGGCCGATCCGCGGATCCGCCAGCTCGTAACGCGTCCGCCGGCCCTCCGGTACGGCGACCACCAGCCCGCACCCGCGCAGGCAAGCCAGGTGGTTCGACAGGATCTGCCGCGACACCCCGATCTGCTCTGCCAGCTCGGACGGATACCCGGGTTCCTTCCTCAGGCTCAACAGAATTCGGGTGCGCGTCGAATCCGACAACGCGTACCCGAACCTTGACAGCGCATCTGCGTGCGTCACGGTGTCCACCACACCAACTGTACAGAGAAAACTGAATTCAGAAAAGGCTGAATCTTCGTTGCCGTCCGTCCCGGCGGCATCGGGTCAGGGCGCTGCCCGCGAACCATGGGCTTCACGGGCTTGACCAGTCGTCGTTCCGCCGCAGCTCACAGGGGCGCTCGCCGGCCCCCGGACCTCGCGCGATAACGCTGCTGCGCCTCGTGGGGGCCATGTGAAACAAGTGGATAGCGACACGGATGTGAAGGAAATGCATTAGCGTTACGGCGTGTCGTCTTGACTTGTCGCGCCGGTTCGCTTCGCCTCGCCGCCGAATGCCGGGCGTGACTGCACCGAAGGGACCTGCGATGCGCGGTATCACCACAGCAACGCTGATGGCCTGCATGAGAAGGCTGCCCACACTGGCGCTCGGGGCCTCGACGGCTGTGGTCGCGGTGGTCATCGCAGCACCACCCGCCTCCGCCGATACACCCGGCGACGCGGCCTCGCCGTCCGTGCTCGCCGCGACGCTGGCCGACGCGGTCGCCATGGCCACCGACGCCGCGCAACCGGACGTGGTGGTGGTCGATCCCAGCCGCTGGCAGAGGGTCGCGAATATCGCGGCCGCCAGCCTGGCGGGCGCCGAGGCGAGCGGCTCGTCCGCCGACACCCGGAACCTGCTCGCCGGATGTCTGAGCGGATTCGCCGCCACCGGGTCCGCCGCTTCCGATGTGCTCGGCGCCTGCGCCGACGAACTCGGCGCCGTCGACGGCGGCATCGCCCCCCGACTGGTTGCCGCACTTGAACTCGGTGATGTCTCCGAATCCGCCGGCCCCGGCTCGTTCGACCACACCCCCGCCGCTGACGAGGCGTCACCGGACTCGTCGTCCACCGAGTCCACCACGCCGAACCCGGACGAGGCCACCGGTGCCGGTTCGGGAACCGATGAGGCCCCGGCCGCCACCGAGGAGCAGAGCGAGCCCACCGACCCCACCGGTGTCGAGGCGCCCTCACCCGAGGCGAACACCGGCACCGGCACCCCGGACAACGCCGACGCCGCGAGCGGTGAGCAAGAGACCGAGGACGGTGCGGCGGCGGCCCCGCCGCGGCCGCGCACCTGGAGTCGCCCCGGGACCAAGGAGTTTGTGGCACCCAGTGCGGGCACCGTCACCTCCACCGTGGGGGATGGGCGCGGCCACGAAGGCATCGACATCGCGAACACGCTGGGGGCGCCGATCGTCGCGGTCGCCGACGGTGAAGTCATCGACGCCGGCCCGGCGCAGGGATTCGGGTTGTGGGTGCGGATCCGGCATGACGACGGCACCATCACCACCTACGGGCACAACAACGACAACCTGGTCGAGGTGGGGCAGCGGGTCAAGGCCGGACAGCAGATCGCCACCGTCGGCAATCGAGGCCAGTCGACCGGCCCGCACCTGCACTTCGAAATCGAAGACTCGGACGGGGAAATCGTGGACCCCGTCAAGTGGCTGGCCAAGCGCGGCGCCTCCATCGTCGGTCTCGACTGAGCGGCGTGCTCTTTCTCCGCAACCGGAGACAACCAATCGGCAACAGAGGCCCTGCGTGACGCGGCACGCGGTGGAAAGGGATGGTGGTCGGTGATGATCGACGTCGAGGGCAGCATCGTCATCGACCGCCCCATCGGGGAGGTCTTCGACTTCGTGGCCGATCAGACCAACGCACCCCGCTGGCAGAACGGACTCGAGCAGGTCCGCCGGGTCACCGACGGACCACCTCAGGTGGGCACCAAACATGTTGTCGTCCGCAAGTTTCTGGGCCGGCGGCTGGAACTGATCAACGAGTACGCCCACTTCGAGCCGAACGCGGAGATCACGTTCACCGGTGCGTCCGGACCGAGCCGCTTCGAGGTGACGTACCTGACCGAGGAGACCGCCGAGGGAACCCGGCTGAGCTGCCACATGCGGATGGAGCAGAAGGGACTGTTCGCCCTCGCCGACCGGGTGGTGGCCGCGAGCCTGCGGCGGGACTTCGCCACCAGCCTGCGAAACCTCAAGGCATTGCTCGAAACCCGCGCCGAGTAGGCCGCGACCTCTGGCCAGGTCTGGTCTGGTCAGGTCAGGGCACTGCCGGCCTGCCATTGCTCCCACGGGACGGACCAGTCGCCGTTCTGCCACAACTCGAGGGGAGCGCCGCCGGTATTTCGGACCTCGACGATGTCGCCGGGGACGGAGAAGTCGTAGAACCAGCGGGCGTTGTCGGGGCTGAGGTTCAGGCAGCCGTGTGAGACGTTGGTGTTGCCCTGCGCCCAGATGGTGTCGGCGAGTTCGTGGAGGTAGATGCCGTCGTTGCTGATGCGGGTGGCGTAGTTGATCTTCTCCTTGTAGCCGAGGCGGGAGTTGACGGGCAGCCCGTAGGTGGAGGAATCCATGATCACGGGGTTGGCCTTGTCGATGACGGTGTAGATGCCCGGTTGGGTCCAGAACGAGAGGGCCCGCCGACGACTTCGGTGCCGCCCCGGCCCATCGACGTCGGCATCGTGCGGACCACCTGCCCGTTGTTTGTGACGGTGACCTGTTTGGTGGTGTCGTCGGCGACCGAGATGTGCGCGTCGCCGATGGTGAACGAGGTGGTCGCGTCCTCCTGGCCGAAGAGGCCTTCGCCGAGCGCGATGCCGTAGACGTTGGCGCGGACGGTGACCTGGGTGCCGGGCGCCCAGTAGTTCTGGGGTCGCCAGTGCACGCTTTGGTCGTCGGCCCAGTACCAGGAGCCGGTGACCGGGGGTGTGGTCTGAACGTGCAGGGCTCTTTCGGCGGCGACGCGGTCGGTGATCGGTTCGTCGAAGTGGGTGACGATGACGATGCCGATACCGAAGGTGCCGCCGTCGGCGAGCAGGTTCCCGCCGCTGGTGACGAAGGTGGGTTTGGTCTGGTTGCCGGGGGTGACCGTGGAGAACGTGCTGGTCTTCTCGCTCCGGACACCCTGGTCGCCGACCGCGATGACCGCGAGGGTGTAGGTGCGGCCGTAGCCGAGGGGAACGCCCGGTTTCCAGGACAGGCGGTCGGGGGTGAAGATGCCCTCGACCACCCGGCCCTCATCGTTGGTCATGGTGACCGTCTCGAGGGTGCCGCCGGTGGTGTTCACCGCTACCGGGTCGGTGGGGTTGACCGCGGCGGCGCCGTCGGCCGGGGACACGGTGATCTCCGGTCCCGGCGGCGGCGTGGCCGGCCCTGCGGGTTGGTCGGTGGACGGTGCGCAGGCCGCGGCCACGAGAGCGAGCAGCAGGACTGCGAGGACGTGGATGAGGCGACCGAGACGGCGACGGGCGGGCATGGCACTGATTCTCCCGTGCACAAGGGTCCGGGCGCGTGCAGTCGCGATGCGACGGCGGTCACCAGGGCAGTTCGCGGCAGCGGCCTTCGCCCTCGGCGGGCTCGACCTGCAACGTGGCGTGCTCGAGGTCGAACTTTTCGGCGAGCAGGGTTTGCGCCGAGGCGAGCACGGCGGTGGGGTCCGCGCCGCGTTCGGTGGTCAGGTGCGCGGACGCGACTTCCATTCCCGAGGTCAGTGTCCACAGGTGCAGGTCGTGCGATTCCTTCACCCCGGGAAGGGTTTCCAGTGCCAGGCCGATCGCGTCGACGTCGACACCGGCGGGGGCGTGCTGGAGCAGGATGCGGATCGCGTGGCGGCCGAGGTTGAACGCGCGCGGCAGGACGAACAGGCCGATGGCGACACCGATGACCGGGTCGGCGTACCGCCACCCGAACAGCAGGGTGAGCAGGCCGCTGACCAGAACCCCGATCGAGCCGAGCATGTCGGCCATGACCTCGAGGTAGGCGCCGCGGACATTGATGGACTCCTTCGCACCGCTGCGCAACAGCAGGAACGCGACGACGTTCATCGCCAGCCCGACGAGCGCGACGATGACGACGGGCAGGCCCGGCACCTCGGGCGGATCGGAGAGTCGGCCGGCGGCCTCGTAGAGGATCCAGCCGGCGACACCGAAGAGCAGGACCGCATTGAACAGGGCCGCGAACACCTCCGCCCGATACATCCCGAAGGTGCGCTCGGGCCGGTTGTGCGCCTTGTTGGCCAATGTGATGGCGATGACCGCCATCAGAATGCCGAGCACGTCGGTGAACACGTGCGCCGAATCCGACAGCAGCGCCAGCGACGACGTCGACAGGCCCACCACGAGCTGGGTGACGAAGGTGACCAGTCCGAGGGCGACGGCGATCCAGAGCTTGCGCAGATGCTTACCGGAGGCGCTCGTCGCATCCGCGGGTGAGATCCCGTGTCCATGCCCGTGGCCGTGTCCCTGCCCCATGCCGGCGTGTCCTTTCGTCGCAGCGTCAGCACGGATCATATTGTCATATGCGCATATATTCAATCGGGAGGGTGTTCGGCGCTGCACCCTCGTCAACTAACCTGCATAGTATTTCGGCGGCGGTGCACAGGCGATGAGCTGGCTCGACCGGAAACTCCACAGACCAGGAAGGCCCTCTTTCGCGTGAGTGCAGTAGATGACCCCGGCGCCCCCGTGGGGGAGCGGTCCCGCAGGCGCACCCTGCCGCAGATCCTCGGCTGGGCGGCGATCGCGGCCGTCGTCGCCGCCGCGCTGGCGCAGCTGTCGACGACCGAGGCGCTGCGCCTTCTGGGATTGCCCGATCCCGGCACGCTCACCACCTACGGGCTCCCGGCGGTGATGGCGTTCGGGGAGGCATGCGCGGTGGTCATGGTCGGCTCGGTGCTGCTGGCCACCGCGCTGGTGCCGCCGCAGGCCTCCGGGGTCCTCGACGTCGACGGCTATCTGGCGATGCGCGCCGCCGGTGTCGCCGCCGCACTGTGGGCGCTGAGCGCGGCCGCACTGGTGCCGCTGACCCTCTCGGACAGCTCCGGCCAGACTTTGGGCACGGTGTTCGCCGACCCGGGCCCGTTCCTTCAGGCCGTCACCGACCTGGAGGTCCCGAGGGCGTGGGCGTGGACCTGCCTGCTCGCGGTGGTGGCCGCGATCTCGGCCCGGCTGGTATTGCGCCACAAGTGGACCCCGGTGGTGCTGGCGCTGGCGGTGATCAGTGTGCTGCCCCGCGCGCTGTCGGGGCACTCGGCCTCGGGCGGCTCGCACGACGTCGCCACCAACAGCCTGGTCTTTCACATCGTCGCCGCCGCGCTGTGGGTGGGCGGGCTGGTGGCCCTGGTGCTGCACGCCCGCCGCCGCGGCGCACGCCTCGACATCGCGGCGCGCCGGTTCTCGGCCCTCGCGCTGGGTGCGTTCGTGGTCATGGCCGTCTCCGGGGTGGTCAACGCCGCCGTGCGGGTCCCGATCACCGAGCTGGTGACCAGCACCTACGGGGTGCTGATCCTGGCGAAGGTCGCCGCCCTGGTGCTGGTCGGGTTCGCCGGCTGGCGCCAGCGCACCGTCGCGGTCACCGCCCTCGAGACCGATCCCGAGGACCGGGCGGAGTTCGTGCGGCTCGCGGTGATCGAGTCGGTCGTGCTCGCGGTCACTCTCGGCATCGCGGTCGCACTCGGGCGCACCCCACCGCCGCCCGGCGAGCGCCGCGAACCCACCCCGCTCGGAGAAACCCTCGGCTACGACCTGGGCGGGGCGCCGTCCGCCGGACGGATGCTCGGCGATTGGCGGTTCGACCTGATCTTCGGCACCGCGGCGATTCTCCTCGCGGCCGCCTACCTGCTCGGGGTCCGGCGGCTGCACGCGCGCGGTGACCGGTGGCCGGTGGGCCGGACGGTGTGCTGGGTCGCAGGGTGCGTGGTGCTGCTAGTGGCCACCTCGTCGGGGATCGGGCGGTTCGCGCCGGCGGTGTTCAGTGTCCACATGGGCGCGGTGGCGGGGCTGGCGATCATCGCGCCGCTGCTGCTCGCGCTGGGGGCGCCGCTGACCCTGTGGTCGGCCGCGGCGCGGCGCGCCGCCGACGGGGTGCCTGGGATGTGGGAGTTCTCCCGGCAGCTCTACCGCAGCACCCCGGTGCGGCTGATCACCCACCCGGTGGTGGCGTTGATCCTGCTGTTCGGCGGGTTCTATGTGTTCTACCTGGGCGGGATCTACGGCTCGCTGGACGGTTCGCACACCTGGCACGTGGTGGCCAACGGTTACTTCCTGGTCGCCGGATTCGTGTTCTTCTGGGTCAGTGTCGGCCCGGACCCGACCCCGACCACGGCCTCGGCGCGTGCCCGGCTGATCACGGCGGCGGCCGGGCTCGCCGCCTACGCCGGGTTCCTGCTCCTGGTTGCCGGGTCCGGCAGCGTGATCGCCGCCGAGTACTACACGATGTTGCGCCGCGGCTGGTGGGACGATCTCGCCGCCGATCAGCGGCTCGGCGCCGCGATCGGGGCGGGCACCGGGGCGGTGGCGCTGGCGGCCGCGGTCGTACTCGCCGGCGCCGCGCTCACCGCGCCGCGCCGCGGCCGGGACGCGGCTCTCGCCGTGCCCGGGGGACCGAACGCGGCCGAATAGGTCCGGGCGGTGTCGTCCTCGCGCTGGTCGGTGGCGTCAAGCCCCAAATGAAAAACTATGCAAGATAGTAGTACTGTGTGCGTGTCCGTCACCGTTTCGTTATCTCAACCCGGCAAGGAACGCGATCTTGGCACGTCACCGCAGGCCCGAACCCGATCTCGACGCGTGCTGGGATCACGAGAACATCACTACCGCCGCCCTCGACCCGGTCACCACGGCCCCCGCGGTGGACCCGCGCCCGGCCGTCGACGAGGGGGGTGTCGCCGATGTGGGGGAGTGGGAAGCCGATTCGGGCCCCGCGCCCACCGCCCCGCGGCACCGGCGCGGCGGCGCGCACCGGCAACCCACGCCGGCCCGGCCCGGCGGGCGGGCGATGGTGCTGTCGATGGCCACCGGCGCGCTGCTCGCCGCCGGAACCTCGACCGCGCACGCCGCACCGGCCGAGCCGGCCCCGCAGACCGAGGTGGCCCCGCAACCCGCCCCCGATCCGGTGGCCGCCGCCCTCGCCGCTGTGCCGCAGGTGCTGCAGATCCCCGAGATCCCCGAGCTGTCGAAGTTCACCGACCAGCTCGCGAAGGCGCGCGAGCGCGAAGCCGAACGACTCGCCCGCGAGGAGGCCGACCGGGCCGCCCGGACCCCACCGGCCACCCCGGGAAGCGGCGGAGGGTTCCTCCGCCCGCCCGGAACTTCCATCGCACCGGTCAGCGGAACCCTCACCTCCAACTACGGGGCACGCTGGGGGACCACCCACTACGGGCTCGACATCGCCAACGACATCGGCACCCCGATCGTGTCGGTCACCGACGGCACCGTGCTCGAGGCCGGACCCGCCTCCGGGTTCGGCATGTGGGTGCGGATCCTGCAGGACGACGGCACCATCGGCGTCTTCGGGCACATCAACGAAGCCCTGGTCACGGCGGGAGAAAAGGTCCGGGCCGGGCAGCAGATCGCCACCGTCGGCAATCGTGGGCAGTCGACGGGGCCGCATCTGCATTACGAGGTCTGGCAGGCCGACGGGATGAAGACCGACCCGATGGCGTGGCTGCAGGCGCGGGGCATCAACATGACATCATCCGACTAGGGATTCGTAGTAGCCGACGGGACGTGGGGAGGAGAGCCATGAAGGGACTGGGCGGCCTCGAAGCCGAGGTGATGGACATCCTGTGGTCCTCGGCCGAGCCGTTGTCGGTGCACGATCTGCTCGACACGCTCAGCGAGCGCAAACAGTTGGCCTACACCACGATTCTCACGGTCGTGACCCACCTGCACGACAAGGGCTGGGTCGAGCGGGAAAAGCGCAGCCGCGCCTACTTCTACTTCCCGGTGCGCACCCGTGAGGAAGCGACCTCGCAGGCGCTGCGGGAACTGCTCGACAGCAGCACCGACTCCGCGGCAGTCCTGCTGCACTTCGCGCGCACGGTCTCCGAGACCGAGCAGGAAGCGTTGCGGCGGGGCCTGCGGAAGGGCCGCAAGAAGTGACCCTCGCGGCCGTGCTGCTGGTCGGCGCCGTCCTCGTGGCGGTGCTCGCCCCACCCGTGCTCGAAACCATGCCGTTCTCCGGGATCCGGCCCAACGTGGTGCTGGCGTTCTGGCTGGCGAGCATGGCCAGTGTGCTGTTCTTCGCCGGCTCGGCCGTGGTCGTCCTCGCCTGGCCGGACCATGCCCCGGCCGAGGGGGTCATCGAGACGATCGTGCGGTGCTTCTCCGCCGTGTCGCACACCGCCGCGCCCTGGATCGGGACATCACTGGTCGCCGCGGGCCTGATGATCGGTGCCGGGTTGGTCGCCCGCGCCGTCTTCTTCACCCGCCAACAATCCGCCTCCCGCGCCCGGATGCAGACCTTTCACCGCGACGTGGTCGCGATCGTCGCCCGCACCGAACACGACCACGACGACGTGATGTGGCTCGATCATCCACTGCCGATGGCCTATTCGGTCTCCGGGCGCCCCGGTTTCGTCGTCGCGACCGACGGGCTGTCGTCGAGCCTGAGCAGCGTCGAACGCGACGCCGTCCTCGCCCACGAACGCGCCCACCTGCGCGGGCACCATCACCTGATCGTCGGCGTCGCCGACGTGCTGGCCAACGTCCTTCCGATGGTCCCGCTCTTCGCCCGGGCCCCGCGCTCGATCAAGACCGTGATCGAACTGGCCGCCGACCAGCAGGCCGCCCGGGCCACCAGCGCGGCCGTGGTCAGCTCGGCACTGACCGCCGTGGCCGACGCCGCCCTGCCGACACCGGCGTACACGCTCGGGCTCGGCAACGACATGAACCTGCGCCTGTGGCGGCTGCGCCGGGCGCCGCACACCCGATTCTCCCGGCTGGCGTGCTGCGCGGCGGCCGCCGTGACGGTTACCGTGCCCGCTGTCGTCGCACTGACGGTCGTGTCGGTGACGACGATGACCGCATGCATCATGCTGACCTGACACGCTTTTCGTCGCCCGGACCGGGTGACGCCTACCCCCTAAATACTATGTTGCGTAGTAGTTCGGCTAGGCTGTCGACGTCTCATTGATTGCGTTTCGACAGGAAGCGGGCATCTCATGACCGCCATCGCACCCCCACCGGTCGCCGCCCGGCCGTATCCCGCCCGCACGGCGCCCAAGGGGTCGTTCGTCTATAAGATGATCACCACGACCGATCCCAAGGTCCTCGGGATCATGTACCTGGTGACCTCGTTCGCGTTCTTTCTGATCGGTGGCCTCATGGCCCTGATCATGCGCAGCGAGCTCGCGGTGCCGGGCATGCAGTTCCTGTCGAACGAGCAGTACAACCAGCTGTTCACCATGCACGGCACGATCATGCTGCTGCTCTACGCGACCCCGGTGGTGTTCGGGTTCGCCAACTACATCCTGCCGCTGCAGATCGGCGCCCCCGACGTGGCGTTCCCCCGGCTGAACGCGTTCAGCTACTGGCTGTACCTGTTCGGGGCCATCATCGCGACCGCCGGGTTCATCACCCCCGGCGGTGCCGCGGACTTCGGCTGGACCGCCTACGCTCCACTGAGCTCCGCGGTGAGTTCACCCGGCATCGGCGCGGATCTGTGGATCGTCGGTCTGCTGGTCTCGGGCCTGGGCACCATCCTGGGCGGGGTCAACATGATCACCACCGTCGTGTGCCTGCGCGCCCCGGGCATGACGATGTTCCGGATGCCGATCTTCACCTGGAACATCTTCATCACCAGCATCCTGATCCTGCTGGCGTTCCCGCTGCTGACCGCCGCGCTGCTCGCGCTGCTCGCCGACCGCCAGCTCGGCGCCCACATCTTCGACCCCGCCTCCGGCGGTGTGATGTTGTGGCAGCACCTGTTCTGGTTCTTCGGACACCCCGAGGTGTACATCATCGCGCTGCCGTTCTTCGGCATCGTCTCGGAGATCTTCCCGGTCTTCTCCCGCAAACCGATCTTCGGCTACACCGGCCTGATCTACGCGACGCTGGCGATCGCGGCCCTGTCCATCGCGGTGTGGGCGCACCACATGTACGCCACCGGCGCCGTATTGCTGCCGTACTTCTCGTTCATGACGTTCCTGATCGCGGTGCCGACCGGTGTGAAGATCTTCAACTGGATCGGCACCATCTGGAAGGGGCACCTGACGTTCGAGTCGCCGATGCTGTTCTCGATCGGGTTCCTGGTCACCTTCCTCTTCGGTGGTCTGTCCGGTGTGCTGCTCGCCAGCCCGCCGATCGATTTCCAGGTCACCGACTCCTACTTCGTGGTCGCGCACTTCCACTACGTGGTCTTCGGCACCGTCGTGTTCGCCACCTACGCCGGCATCTACTTCTGGTTCCCGAAGATGACCGGCCGGATGATGGACGAGCGTCTGGGCAAGTGGCACTTCTGGACCACCTTCATCGGCTTCCACGGCACCTTCCTGGTTCAGCACTGGCTCGGCGCCGAGGGCATGCCCCGCCGGTACGCGGACTACCTGCCCTCGGACGGCTTCACGTTCCTGAACTCGATCTCGACGATCTTCGCGTTCGTCCTCGGTGCCTCGACGCTGCCGTTCGTCTGGAACGTCTTCAAGAGCTACCGGTACGGCGAGGTCGTCACCGTCGACGACCCGTGGGGCTTCGGAAACTCGCTCGAGTGGGCCACGACCTGCCCGCCGCCGCGACACAACTTCACCGAACTGCCGCGCATCCGCTCCGAACGTCCCGCGTTCGAGCTGCACTACCCGCACATGATCGAGCGACTGAGGGCCGAGGCGCACGTCGGGCCCGGCCACGGCGGCACGCACGCCAGCGCGGTGCTCGAGGAAGAACGCCACGCCCCGCTCACCGAAGCCGACACCGGTGGCGCGCGCGGCGAACAGGCCACGTAGGAACCTGCCCGCCGACAACGATTTTCCCGATCGGAACGCAACCATGACAACACGTTCGATACCGCTGCTGACCGTCCCGGCCACCGACGAGGCCGCCGCCACCCTGGCCGACTGGCTGGTCCGCAGTCTGGTCCCAACCGTCCTCGACGGTGCGGGCATGGTCGAGGCCGCCGACGACCTGTGCGCACTGGCACCGATCACCGCCCGGCGCCTCGCCCGTCCCCGCAGGTTGCGGGGCCATGAGCGGCAGCTCCACGAGACCATCGCCCTGATCGAAGACCGGCTGCGGCAGCCACCGTCCCCGGTCGCTGCCGCGATGGTGGCGTCTTTCGCCGACCCGCCCGTCCGGCCGATTCCCGACGAAATCTGCGATGTCGCAGCCCACATCGCGGGCACGATCGCCGATGCCGGCAGCCCCGCGGCTGCGCTGGCGAACCGGGCGCTGCACCTCGGGGCGGTCGTGGTCGACGCCGGACTCGGGGCCACCGCAGCCGTGCACCTGCGCGCGCAGGTCACCGAGTCGTACAGCTCGCTGATGACCTATCTCTGGCACACCGATCCCGAGACGCAGATCCATCTGACGACACCCCGATGACCGGACCGACCGCAGGCGGCACGGGGCTCGATGGGGAGCCGTACCGGTCATCGGCCCGACTCGAACCCGCCGAGGACAGGACACCGATCATGAGCGAACCCGACGACACCGCCCACACACCCGGGCAGCAGCAACCCGCGCAAGACCCACCGGCACAGCGTCCCCCGGCCGCGGCCGGCAGCGACGCACCGGCCTCCTCGGCGGAAACCCCGCGAGAACCCGGCCCGGCCGACGACCGGTCCGCGGCCGACGCAGCCCGCCGAGCCGAGCACGATGCGGCCGCAGCGGAACGCACGATCGCCTCGGCGATCGACCCGGGGGCGCGCGCGATGGTCGTCGCGGTCGCGGTGCTGGTGCTGTTGTTCTCCTTCACCCTCGCGCACACCGGCACCGCGAACGGATGGGAAGTGCTGGTCAGCGCGGACGACGCCGGCGCCGAAGCTATAGCCCTCCCGTCCCGCGTCTTCCTCACCCTCGCCGTGGCATTCGGGGCGGTGATGTCCATGCTCGCCCTGATCACCCGGCGCTGGGTGCTGGCGTGGATTGCGTTGGCCGGCTGCGCGTTGGCGAGCGTGTTCGGCATGCTCGCGGTGTGGTCCCGGCAGACCGTCTCACCCAACCTCGCGGCCGCCGGCGTCGGTCCCGGGCTGCTCCTGGGCTGGGCGACGGTGATCGTGCTGACGTTCCACTGGCTCAAGGTGGTGTGGGGGCGCACCGTCGCCCAGATGGACGCCGAGCACGAACGACGCCGCCGGGCCGCGGACGCCGAGCGGTACGGCGACGGCAACACCGGCCCCGGTGGGTTCACACCGCGACTGAAATGAGGATGCGCGGCGCGTCGCCCCCGGCAGTACCCGGGCCCGTCCGCTACCTCGGCCCCGATGATGGGCGCGCTGCACGCGTTTCGGCCGCCTTGCTCTCCTCGAGTCGAATCCGGTCGTGCGGCCGGACCCGGTCGCCGCGACGGTGCCGGAGGCGGGGGAACCACCAGTTCCATTTGCCGAACAGCCGCATCAGTGCAGGGACCAGAACCAACCGGACGATGACCGCGTCGATGGCCACCGCCACCGCAAGTGCGAGCCCAAGCTGCTTGAGTTCCAACACATTCGCGGTGACGAAGCTCCCGAACACCACCACCATGATGGCGGCCGCGGCGGTGATCGGGCGGGCGGTGTGCGTGATGCCGGCGGCGACCGCGTACCGATTGTCGTGGCTCGAATCCCAGGACTCCCGCATCCGGCCGATCAAGAAGACCTCGTAGTCCATCGACAGCCCGAACAGGATGACGAACACCACCGTGGGCAGATAAACCTGCAGGAAGCCGGTGCTGGTGAAGTCGAGCAGCGACTCGCCGATGCCCCATTGGAAGACGGCCACGGTAATCCCCAGGGCGGCGCCGGTCGCCAGCAGGTTCATCACGATCGCCTTCACCGGCAGCGCCAGGCTCCGAAACGCTGCCAGCAGAAAGACCAAAGACGAGCCGAGGACCAGTGTGACGACCAGCGGAAGCTTGGCGGTCATTTCGTCGGAGATGTCGATGAACTCGGCGGTGCTGCCCCCGATCAGCACCACCGGCCCGCCGCCGCGCGCTACCTCGGCCGCGTCTGCGCGAAGGTCGCGTACCAGGTCGCCGGCGACCATGGAATCGAACGGCACCCCGGGGAGGGCCGAGATGAGCAGACGCCCCCCGCTTTGCTGGGCGGGCAGGACCGCATCGACGCGGCCGTCGCGGGAGATGCGTTCGACGAGCTGATCGACTCGGGTGATGTCCTGCGCGGTCAACGGGGTATCGCCGGGGCCGGTGGCGATCATCTCGAGCGGGGACAGCGACCCCGGGGGGAAGTTCGCCGTCAATGCCGCCGCCGCGCGGCCCGAGGGTGCGTCGTCGAGTGCGGAGGTCCCCATGTCCAGGCCGTACCGGATCCCGAACAGCGGCATCGCGGCGAGCACGAGAACGGCGACGGCCAGAGATCCGAACAGCACGGGGCGGGCCATCATCGCGTATGCCCACCGCGCCCACCGGCCCGGCTTTCCCGGATCGGCGGGCGCGGTCTCGGCCGGCCGCATCCGCTGCGGGAGGGCGCCGCGGCCCACCGCCGGACCGAGCGTGGCCAGCAGCGCGGGCAGCAACGTCAGGCTGACGATCAGGGTACTGACCACCGCGGTCGCGACCGCGAGGGCGATCCCTCGAAAGATCGGAGCTTGCATCACGATCAGGGAGCACAGCGAGATCATCACGATCAGTCCCGAGGCGATGATCGTCTTGCCGGCGGTCATCAGGGATCGTCCGACGGCATCGGCGATTGGTGCCCGGTCACCGCGGCCGGTGACTCCGGCCCGGGTCAGCTCCTCGCGGAAGCGGCTGACGATGAACATGGCGTAGTCGATCCCGATTCCGATGCCGATCATCGTCGCCATCGAGACGACCAGCGAATCGAACGCGGTGATCGTGGTCATCGCGAACATGGCTCCGACCGCGACAAGTAGACCGGCAACGGCGATGCCGATCGGGACGATCGCGGCAACGAGGGCGCCGAGCGCCAGCACGAGAAGTGCCAGCGCCACGGGGATTCCGATCGTCTCGGCGCGTTGCACGTCGGCGTTCTGGATCTCGGTCACATCGTTCTGGACCGGTGAGTAGCCGGTGAGCGCGGCGTCGATGTCTCCGGTGTCGGTGGCCGCAATCGCCTCCTGCAGGTCCCTGGCCACGACCGCCCGCTGAGTCATGTCCCCGTCCACCCCGACCACGGCGATCGCCACCCGGCGATCCACCGAGATCTGCGCCCCGTCTCCGGCATACGGGTCGATGACCGTGCGCACCCCCGACATCTGCTGCGCCACTGCGCCGATGCGGGTGACCGCCGCCCTGAACTCGGGATCGTCGGCTGTCCGGGTTCGGGATTGGAAGACGATGACGTCCTGCTCTACCCCGATCTGCGGGAAATGTTCGGTGAGCAACCGGTCGACGTCGGCCGACTCGGAGTCCTCCACGGTGAAGTCCGGTGCACCGAGCCGGGCCTCGAGCATCGGGTAGGCCGCCGCGCAGAGCACGAGCAGCGCGGCCCACACCGCGAGCACGAGTCGCTGCCGCCGCGCCATCGCGACCCCCCAGGCATAGATCGCGGGCCGGTGTTCCCCTGGCCCAGCAGCAGGGGCCGACCGCTCCACATCGGATGCATGTATGCGCATACCGCTATGTTTCCTCGCCGGGACGGGAAAACGCAACCCCCAGGCGCGGGAATTCAGCTGCGCGGGCGCCCGCCCGATCCCGGAACTGTGCGGCATCGCGGCGTTGTTCAACGCCTGGCCAGGTCTCACCAGAGCCGAACGGTGGAGCGCCGCAGGGCATTGCGCCGATTTGGAGGTTTCGCGCTGCGTGCGGATATGTGCCGTCGCCGCGGCGTGCGCGTCGACGGGCTGGAGGGCACCGCCAACTCCAAGTACTATGTTGCATAGTTCTTGGGGCAACGTCGCCCCACCGAGGCGATGGCACGGTGCCCCGTCCAGAACCCTGCGTGCCGGGTGCCGCCAAAAGCTGATGTGTCCCCGTGAGCGCGCTGCCGGTCGGCCTCGATGCGCAGCGACAGGCGATCCGAACGCCCCTCGTCGGGCCGCGGTACGCGCGCGCCCGATCGATCTAATTACGTTGTCTAACAACATCTTCGGTCGTTGTGATGCTCGCCGCACTTCGTCTTCGATCTCAGCATGCTCTAAGCCTTCGCCCGTAGCGTCAGCGACCGCAGAACCCTCGGCCCTTCGGGGCTGGCAGAGCAAGACGGCCGGGCCGCATCGGCTCGGCGCACTCTCATGTACGTCTTGGTCTCACCGATAGGTACACCGTGCCCGACGACAGCGCCCGGCAGCTCGAGACCGGGGTGAAGGAGAGAGCCATATGCCGCCGACCACGACCACACAGAGCGACGATCCACCCACCGTCCCCGCCGACAGTGCGAAGCCGGACCCCTGGCTCCCGCGCGTTCTCCGACACGACCTGCCTGCCTCGCTGGTGGTGTTCCTCGTCGCCCTGCCGCTGTCGATCGGCATCGCCATCGCCTCCGGTGCGCCGATCATGGCCGGCCTGATCGCCGCGGTCATCGGCGGTGTCGTCGCGGGCCTACTCGGGGGGGCGCCCCTGCAGGTCAGCGGCCCGGCCGCAGGCCTGACCGTGGTCGTCGCCGAATTGGTCAGCACCTTCGGGTGGAAGGTCACCTGCGCGATCACCGTCGCGGCCGGGGTGCTGCAGATCCTCTTCGGTCTCAGCCGGGTGGCGCGGGCCGCCCTGGCGATCTCCCCGATGGTCGTGCACGCCATGCTGGCGGGAATCGGCATCACCATCGCCTTGCAGCAGGTCCACGTCCTCCTCGGTGGCAGCTCGCAGAGTTCGGCGTTCGAGAATCTCACCGCACTGCCGAGCCAGATCGGTACCGCCCACCTCGACGACGTCCTCGTCGGGGCGATCGTGATCGCAATCCTGTTGTCCTGGAAATACGTACCCGCCACCGTGCGGCGGGTACCCGGACCGCTGGTGGCGGTCGTCGCCGCGACCGCGCTGTCGCTGGTCTTCCCGCTCGACGTCGAACGCATCGCCCTCGACGGGACGCTGTTCGACGCGATCGCCCTTCCCGCCCTGCCCGACGGGCAATGGCTCGGGGTCGCCACCGGAGTGCTCACCGTGGCGTTGATCGCCAGCGTCGAAAGCCTGCTCTCGGCCGTCTCCGTGGACAAGATGCACACCGGCCCGCGTGCGGACCTGAACCGGGAACTGCTCGGTCAGGGCGCCGCGAACATCACCTCCGGTGTCCTCGGCGGCCTGCCGGTCACCGGGGTCATCGTCCGTAGCGCCACCAACGTCAACGCCGGGGCCCGCACCCGGGCATCGGCGACGTTGCACGGGGTCTGGGTGCTGGTGTTCTCTGCACTGCTCGCCGGTCTCGTCCAGCAGATCCCGAAGTCGGTGCTCGCCGGCTTGCTGATCGTGATCGGTATCCAGCTCATCAAGCTTGCGCACCTGCGGATCGCGCACCGGACCGGAGATCTGTGGGTGTACGGCGTCACCGCCGCCGCGGTGGTGTTCCTCAACCTCCTCGAGGGTGTGCTGATCGGGCTGACCCTCGCGATCGCCCTCGTCGTGTGGCGGGTGGTCCGCGCCTCCATCCATGCCGAACCGGTGGGAACACCGCAGTCACGTCAGTGGCGGGTGGTCGTCGAAGGCTCGTGCAGCTTCCTGGCCCTGCCCCGCCTGACCAGCGTGCTTGCCTCGGTGCCCCCGGAAAGTCACGTCACCATCGAAATGACCGTCGATTTCCTCGACCACGCCGCGTACGAGGTGATCGAGGAATGGTCCCGCCAGCACGAGAGCAACGGTGGAACGGTGCTGATCGACGAACGGGGAACCGCGGAAATGGCGGCAGCCGCAGCCGGACCCCCGACGCGCACCACCGACGGCACCGCCCAGCTCAGCCGCCGCGGCGGCTTCGCCCCCTGGCGTGTGTGGCAGAAATACCTGCCCCACCCCGCCCCGGACGGCCAGACGAAGCAACCGAGTCCACGGGCGCTGCGGTCGGTGCTGGCCGGGATCTCCGACTACCACCGCACCCACGCTCCGCACCTGCGCCCACACATGGATGACCTGCACGACGGGCAGAACCCCGACTCCCTGTTCTTGACCTGCTCGGATTCGCGGATCGTCCCGAACATCATCACCAGCAGTGGACCCGGCGACCTGTTCACCGTCCGCAACATCGGCAACCTGGTCCCGTCCGGTGAGCTCGATGACTCCGTCGAGGCGGCGCTGGCCTTCGCGCTCGACGAACTGGGGGTCAGCTCCGTGCTGGTGTGTGGCCACTCCGGATGTGGCGCTATGAAAGCTCTGTTGGCCGACCCGGATCTGCCGCATCCTCAGTCCAGCGGCAGCATCGCGGTGGGGCGGTGGCTCGAGCACGCTCAGCCCAGTAAGAGGGCATACCTGGCCGGGCACCCGGTTGCCCGCGCCGCCGCCGAGTCCGGGTTCGGTGCGGTCGACCAGCTCGCCATGGTCAACGTCGCCCTGCAGCTGCAGACCCTGCAGCGGCACCCGCTGATCGGTGCGGCGATGTCGGAGGGCCGGATCCACATCGCGGGCCTGTTCTTCGACATTCCCACCGCTCGCGTACTGGCGGTCTCGACCAGCACGATCTCCGAACTCGACCCCGACAGCGCCCCGCTGGCGTCGTTGTCGGCCCCGCTGGGATAACCAGGGCCCCACGCCCACCGCCGGATGGGAACCCGGGAGGCCCGCGGCGCGAGCCGCGGGCCTCCCCTCGGTTCCGGGTCAGCGATGACGTTCGGCGGCAACTGCACTCACCGGCAACGGCGTCTACCGCCGCCGTCGCATGCCGCTGCTCAGATGATCTGGATCTGACGGAACCGCACTGCATTTCGCGCGGCTGCTCGGTGCGGTGCGCCGAGCGCTACCGGGCTCGCGGCGCCGAGCGGGGCCGAGCCTTTCAAGAACGGTCGCCGCGATTCGGGTATCACGCTGCCCTGCCGTAGATGAGGCCGCTGACTGCGGCTGACAGCTCATGCGGGTGGCCCTCGTCGATTTCGACGCACACCGGTCCGCCGTGCGGGAGCGCTTGTGCCCGGGCGAGGACGCGGCCCGGGTAGATGCCCAGGCCCGCGAGCAGGCGCAGCCCCTCGGCATCACGGTCCACGACCCGTTCGACCGTGAAATTTCGGCAGGGGACCACCGCGCTGAGGCTGTCCGGCCACGACTCGACATACTCGCCGGTCGCCGGCGGAATCGGGTTGCCGTACGGGTCATGGGTCGGGTTGCCGAGTGCGGCGGTCAGCCGGGACTCGAGCCGCGGGCTGATCGCATGCTCGAGTACATCCGCCTCGGTGCCGATCTCGTCCCAGGACATGCCCAGAGACTCGACGAGAAACGTCTTCGCCAACCGATTTCGGCGAAGGACCTTCACCGCGTGGCGCTGGCCGTGCGCTGTCAGCGTGACCCGATGGGGTCCGGGTCGCCGGATGAGGCCGGCGTCGGCCGACCTCTTGTGCAGATTGGACACGGTCGAGGTCGCCAGATCGAGGCACCGGGCAAGTGCCGACGTCGAGGTCGCTTCGCCCCGCGCGGACAGGCAGAAGAGTGTTCGGAGATAGTCCTCGACCGCCGCCGTGAGTAGGGATCCGCAACACTGCGAGGGTGTGCGCATCACGGAGCTGGGCATGGCCACACCTAAAAGTTAGCTCGCGAACATGTGACAACAAGAGCTCGATCCTCGATACACGGGTGAGGAAGGTGCGCACGCGCACCAGCGGTCGACCGGAGATGCTGCGGGACGATCAGATGAGCGTTTGCCAATACACCCAGAACGCCTCGGCAATCAGTGCCGCGATGATGAGCACCCAGACGGTCAGCACCAGGGTGTGGTGCTGGGCGGCGACCTTCACCCATCGGCGCAGTGGCCGACCGGGGTTACGCGCACCGGCGCCGGTGTGCAGCAGGACGTACCACAGCGACACCACCGTCACCGCCCAGACCAGCATGCAGTACGGGCACAGCGCCCCGATGCGGTAGAGGCTCTGGAAGATCAGCCAATGCACGAACCCCGTCGCGGCCATCAGTCCGGCCGACAGTCCGATCCAATACCACCGGGGGAGTGGGGCGCCGGCGAGCGTGACGACCCCGGTCGTCAGGGCCACGGTGAACCCGATGATCCCCAGTAGGGGATTGGGAAACCCGAACGCCTCGGCTTGCGGGGAGCTCATGATCGAGCCGCAACTGATGACCGGGTTGATGCTGCAGGAGGGCTGATACGTGGGGTCGGTGAGCAGGCTGAACTTCTCGATCGTCAGCACCAGGGATGCGGTCAGCCCCAGCCCGCCCGCCACGGTCAGTACCCAGCCCACCACCCGCGAGCCGGTGAACGCGGCGGCCGGCCGTGTCGGGTCGGCGGATCCGGTCGAGGCCGCGACGGCGGAAGCCGGTGCCCTCATTCGGCCAGGGCGGCGTCGATCCGGGCGGTGAGGTCCTCGTAGCTGGGCATCGGCGGCAGCGCGGTGCCGTTGAGGAATAAGGTCGGGGTGCCCTGCACCCCGAGGTCTATTCCCTCGTTGAAGTCCCTATCGACCCGTTCGGCGAGGGCGGGATTGCCCAGGTCATTGTCGAATCGGCCCATGTCCAGGCCGAGGTCCTGCGCGAAGGACCGGAACAGCGGCTCCTGGGACCGGCCCGATTCTCCCCACTGGGTTTGGGTCTCGTACATGCGCTGGTACATCGCCTCGAACTTCCCTTGCCGGGAAGCGGCTTCGACGACGCGGGCGGCGAGCTTGCTGTTGGTGTGACTGGGAATGGGGAAGTACCGCACCCCGAAGGTGATGCGGTCGGCGTACTCGGCGCGTATCCGTTCCATCGTCGGATACATCGCGAGGCAGGATTCGCATTCGAAGTCGAGGAACTCCACCAGTACGACCTTGCGGTCCGGCGCGGAAGTGAGCAGGTGGGTGTCGTCCCTCAGCACGACGGCGGGATCGACCGTCCGTCCGGCCGTTCCCGAGGCCGCTGTGGACCCGGCTCCGGACCGGTTGACGTACAACAGCGCCCCGATTACCACCGCGAACACCGCCACCAAGGCCGCCGAGAGCTTCAGGTTGGTCGACAGCTTCATATACCCGTCCATTCCAGAGTCGAATTGCGCAGACCACCGGTCGGAACGGCCGCCCTACTACTATGCAGCATAGTAATAGCGCGTATCGTGGCCGCGAAGAAGCCACAGCCCGGCCCTCGGCCAGGGCGACTGAGGAGGTACAGGCCCATGAGGCGCGTCATCACCCTGCTGGCAGTGACCGCCACTGCGCTGCTGGTCGGAATGGGCTCGGCCCAGGCTCACAGCGAGCTGATCAGTTCATCTCCGGCCGCCGATTCGGTTCTCGACTTCGGCCCGCCCGGCGTGGAGTTGGTGTTCAACCAGAACATCCAGAACCAATTCGTGAATGTGTCGGTGACGGCGCCGGACGGGACCCAGGTCGGCCAGGGCGAACCCTCCGTCCAAGGCGCGAAGGTGTTGCTGCCGATCCTGGACGGGGTCGGGTCGGGCCAGTACACCGTCGGATACCGGGTGATCTCCGAGGACGGTCACCCCATCACCGGGACCTACTCGTTCACCCTCGCGCTGCCCGCTCCACCGGTCTCACAGGCCGCCGCCGCCAGCGCCGCACCGGCGCCGGCCGCCGCCGACAGCGAGCAGTCGGGCAGCGGTTCGTCGCTGGTGTTGCCGATCCTCGGCGGCGTCGTCGCCTTGCTGTTCGTCACCGGAATCGTGATCGTGCTGCGCGGTGAGCGCCGCAAGAAGGATTGAGCAACACCCGGGCGCAGCGAGATCGGAGTAGTCGCACGTGATGACGGCGATGGACTGGGTGCATCTGCCCGAGGCACCCCCCTCGCTCGGCGCGATGCTGTCCTGGAACCCGCAACCGCTGCCGCTGCTGCCGGTGCTCGGGATTGCCCTCGCCGCCTGGTACTGCTGGGCGGTACGGCGCGTGCACCGGGCCGGCCGGGTGTGGCCGTGGCCGCGCACGGCCAGCTTCCTCGGCGGCTGCCTGATGTTGATCCTGGTCACCGGCCTCGGCATCGAGGGCTACGGATTCGAGCTGTTCAGCGTGTGGATGTTCCAGCACCTGACCTTGTCGATGGCGGTGCCGCCGCTGCTCGTGCTGGGCTGCCCCGGGACGCTGGTGCTGCGCTCGACCCCACACTCCGGGTGGGGGATTCCGGTTCTGCGCGCCGCGCTCGGCGCCCTGCGCAGCCCCGCCGCCCGCATCCTGCTCCACCCCGGGGTCACCATTCCGCTGTTCCTGTTCAGCTATTACGGCATCTACCTGTCACCGGTGTTCGACACCCTCGCCACCTCGTGGGCCGGTCATACCGGACTCGAACTGTTCTTCCTCGCAACCGGCGTGCTGTTCATCGTCCCCGTGCTCTCCTCGGGTCCGTTGCCTGTTAAACAGAGCAACCTGGGAAAGTGCTTCGACCTGTTCGTCGAGATGCCGCTGCACGTCTTCATCGGGGTGATCTTGATGATGGCCACCTCGCCACTGCTGTCCACGTTCACCACCCCGCCGACCTCCTGGGGCGTCGACGTGATGGACGACCAGCAACTCGCCGGGGCACTGGCCTGGTCCTACGGCGAACCGGTCGCCCTGATCGTGGTGGTGATCTTCGCGATCCGCTGGAACCGCGACGAAGACCGCTCCAACGCCGCCGCCGACGAGCAGAACAGGCGGGGCGGGGACAGTGAACTCGCCGCCTACAACGAGTTCCTCAAGTCCCTGCCTCGCCGGTGAGGCACTCGCGGTCAGGGTGCACCGACATCGGAACCGCCCACGAACCACGCGGACGGCCCCGACCGGCACCCGGGTTAGTTCATCGGCAGCGCCGCGGCGCCTTTCGCGGCGAGTAGTTGCCCGATGGCGGTCGATTCGGCTTGCTGGGTGGCCACCATCTGGCCTGCCAGCGAGGACACCGCCGGCACCGCGGCGCCCTCCGCCGCGTACTGCGCCATCGGGATACCGCCCTGGTGGTGGCGCAGGAGCAGCTGCAGGTAGCGGACATCGAACGCCGGCCCGGTGGTCCTGCGGAGTTCGGCGAGTTCGTCCGTCGTCGCCATCCCCGGCATCCGGGATGAGGACGAATCCGCTGTGTCGGTGCCGCTTTCCATGCCTGGCATCGAATGGTGCGCCGAGTCGGAGGCGCTGTCGGTGGGCATCCACTGCATCGGCTCCCCGGACCCCAACGGGGGGCGGTCCCACAGGCTCAGCCAGCCCTGCATGGTGCCGAGCTGGCTCTGCTGGGTGGTGAGCACGTCATAGGCGAGGGAACGCACGGCCGGATCGGCGGCGTTCGCCAACGCCATCGCGGACATCTCCACCGCCTGACCGTGATGCACTGACATGTCCTGGGCGAAACCGACATCCACCGAGTCGGCAGAAGGCGGCGCCGGCTGGTCGCCGTCGAGCCACCTCTGGGCCCAGGTCCCGAGAAGGACACCCACGAGGACGGCGATGATCGCGCCGAGCGCCACCGCGGACCTCGAGGCGCTGTGGCGGCGCGCAGCGTCATCGGTCATCTCGCCCGGGGTGGATGCGGCGGGCGGGGGAGTGGTGTCAGCCATTGCCGCCTCCGGTGGGTGCGGTCGGCGCCGAGGTGTCCGCCGCGGTGTTCGGCGACTGCTCGTCGGTGGCCGGTACCGCGTCCGGGCCCGGCGGCGAGGGGTCGAACGGCGGTGGGTCGGCCGGGTCGAACCCGCCGGGCACGGTCGAGCAACTCGCACCGGCCTCGGGGTAGGTGTTCGGGTTCTGGCTCAGCGCGGTGACGAACTGGGTGATCCGCGGATCGGAGGCGTCGTCGAGTTTGAGTTGGTGGCCCCAGGATTGGAGGGAGATCGCCGCATCGAGGCTGGGATATGGCGACATCAAGGTGTACGGCTTGCCGTCCACATTCGAGGCGAGGGCAGTGACGTCGTCGGCGCCGAGCAGATCCGGGTTGTAGGCCACCCACACCGCGCCGTGTTCGAGGGAATGCACCGCGTTCTCGGTACGGATGGGTTCGGGATAGACGATGCCGGTACAGGTGGCCCAGTACTGATCGTGCGCACCGCCGAAGGGTGGACTCTGGTCGTACGCAACACGTTGCGGAGCCTGAATGTGATTGCCGGCCGGATATTCGACCTCGGTCACCCCGGCAATGGCCGAGGACGGGTCGGGGTTGTCCGCGCTGGGCGCATACCGCTGGGCTTCGGCCTTCTCGACCGCCCGGGGCACCATGTTGTAGGCGATGATCCCGATCAGCCCGACGATGATCACGACGGCGCCGATCATCAGCCAGGGAGTGCGCCGGGTGCCCGGGATGCCCCCCGGCCTGGCTTTGTTGCGGTTGTCGGTCATCTCACGGACCCGTCCTTCACTCTCGTACCGCCGGGCCCAGTGCCCGGGACGGTCATATCGGCAGCACCACCGAGGTGACGAACTCGTTGCGGAGCCACCCGACGAACAACTCCCAGGCGCCGCTGAGCAACGCAGTCCCCACCACGATCAACATGACGCCGCCGACGATTTGGATGGTCCGGGAATGCCGGCGCAGCCACCCGATGCCGTGCAACGCCTTCGCGGAACCGAAACCCAATGCAATGAACGGCAACCCGAGCCCGAGACAGTAGGCGACGATCAACGCCACCCCGCGGGCGGCGGTGGCGCCCTCGGTGCCCGCGGCCACGGACAGGACCCCGGCCAGGGTGGGGCCCAGGCACGGAGTCCAGCCCAAGCCGAACACCCCGCCGAGCAGCGGTGCCCCGGCGAGGGAAGAGATTCGGCGCGGGGCGAACCGGGTGTCCCTCTGCAGGGCTGGGATGAACCCGAGGAACACCAACCCCATGACGATGGTGATCGCCCCGCCGACCCGCTGGAGCAGCTCCTGGTTGAGCCGCAGGGCACCGATCACACCGAAGACCGAGGCGGTGGCCAGGACGAACACCACCGTGAAGCCGGTGACGAACAACGCCGCCGCGCCCGCCACCCGCCACCGATCCGAGCCGACGGCGCGGTCTCCGCCCGCGGTGACGGCCGGTGTCTCGGCGCCGGAGACCCCGGCGAGGTAGGACAGGTATCCCGGCACCAGCGGCACCACGCACGGGGACGCGAACGACACCAGACCGGCGAGCACGCAGGCCCCGAGAGCGAGCAACAGTGGGCCGGTGGCGGCCGCGGTCTGGAAACTTGCACCGACCTCCTGCGCCAGCACTGTCACCTGCGCCGTCACTGCTGCGCCGCCAGACGTTCGAGGATCGGTTGCAGGTCTTCGGCCAGCAAGGCCCGCAGGAAGACCGCGGCGACGCGGTGCTGGCGGTCGAGCACCAGCGTGGAGGGGATGACGCTGGTGGGGTAGCTGCCGCCGAGGGCGATCAGGGTGCGCATCGGGGGGTCGTAGATCGACGGATACGTCACCTGGTTGTCGATGACGAAGTCCTGCGCCTTGTCGCGCTGCGGATCGCGCACATTGATTCCCAGGAACTGCACACCGAGATCCCGGGTGGCCTCATACGCCTGTTCGAGGTCGTCGGCCTCGGAGCGGCACGGCGCGCACCACTGACCCCAGAGGTTGATCACGACCACCTGCCCGTCGTAGTCCGACAGCGACACGGTCCGGTCCTCGGCCATCAGATCGGGCCCGGAGAGGGGACCGACCTTCCCCCGGCTCTCCGGCGGGTCGTAGAGGATGTCCGTCTGCCCGCCCGGCGCAACGAAGTCGAAGGTGCCGCCCTGGGCGACCGCGTCGGTCCCGGACGCGCACCCGGAGGCCCCGAGAACCGCTGCCATGCCGACAGCGAGGACCGTGAGCACCCGGGCACGCCAACCTGGGCGGGACCACCGCAGCGGTCGCCGACCGATCATCGAGAAGACGCGAGGGGTCATCGGATCAACCCACTGACCGCGGACCGGACCTCGGCCGGGTCGGAGAAGACCGCCGGGGTGACGATCCGATCGACCGAACCATCCCGTTGCACAACGAAACTCAACGGCAGCACCGGCGGCGCCGCCAATGCCTGCAGGGCCGCGTCGGCCCCGCCGAACGAGGGATAGTGGGCGCCGAGTTCGGCCAACAACCTCACAGCGGCTATCGGATCGTCCTGAACGTTGATCCCCACGACGGGGACCGAGTCGGGCTGATTCGCATAGGACTCGAGCACGGGTATTTCCTCACGGCACGGGCCGCACCAGGACGCCCACACATTGATCAACGTCGGTTCACCACTCAGCGCGCCGCCGAGATCGACCGCCTGCGCCGAACCCAGGCACCGCGCCGACACCCCACCCAGCGCCGCGCCGACCGGCGCGAGCGACGGTGGGGTCGGGCACGGCCGCAGGCCAGCCTCGGCCGCCATCCGGGACAACTCGGAAACGTCGACAGGCTCACCGGCGCCGTCCACCGAGACGGCACCCTCACCAGCGGTAGCGCGCGCCTCGGGTGCTTCGGGATCGTCCGAGCGAGGCCAGATCGCCGCGATCAGCGCCACGATCACCGCCAGGAAAAAGACCAGCCATCGTGTCCCAGTTTGCACCGGCGTCCCTTCATGGATGTAGCGATCGGTCGAGAGCCCAGACCCTCAACTACTATTGTGCATAGTAGTTAGCGTGGTTCGTCCGCCGCCCCACCTTCCGCGGGGCGGCGACTGCGCCGCAGGTAGCCCGGCAGCGCGAGACCCGGAGCGGGCGAAAGAAGGAAAAACTCATGACGCCGTCACCCCCGGCCGGACACCGTCCGGCGAACACCCTCGCCACCCCGGCACCCAGTCGCGAATCGGGACCCCGCCCATCGGCCGATACCTCGGTGGTGCGGTTGATCCGCCTGGTGTTGCTCTACACCGCGGCACGTTTGACGGTGATCGCCGCGCTGGTGGCGCTGCTGATCGGAGTCGACCGGGTCTTCGGCCTCGGGTTGCCGCTGATGCTGTCGTCGATGGGCGCGCTGCTGGCCGGTGTCGCCATCTCCGCGGTGGCGTTCCGGTCGTTGCGCCGCCGGATCAATCAGGACGTCATCGCGATCGACGACCGACGGCGCGACGCCCGCGCGCAGCGCTGACCTGTCAGCGGTGACTCAGCAGCACATCATTCCGGCGCACATGTCGCACATGCCTGTGGCCATCATCATCTGACAGTCCCACCAGGCCTGCAGGTTGGTCAGCAGTTCGGTCATGCTTTGCTCCTCTGATCTGGTCGAACGCCTCCGGCGCACAGACTACCTACGTAGTACCTACGTAGATAGTAGATGGTGGGGGGCGAGGGGCACCGCACGCCCTACGACGGGGGCGCGAAGCAACAGGAGGCAGGCGCCCGGGCGTTCGAACGCGTGCTACAGGGCCATCGGACCACACAGCATCACACCGGAGACCGCCAGGAGCGCGGTGACCAGCGGTCCTGCCGTGATCAGAGTGGTCGTCGCGGTGAGCAGCGCCCGCACCCGTGCACGATCGGTGGGCGGCGACGGGGCAGCGAGTCGCTGCGCGCGGTCCAGGACCGCGACGCCGGTGGCGCCCAGGGCGTCGGTCGGCAGCGGTCCACCGGAGAGCGCGAGCAGGCCGGTCAGGACGGTGCGTGACCCATGGGTGCGGGCGGCGGAGTCGTCCGCACACATTTCCAGCAGTCGAGCGACTTCGGTCTCGGCGGTGGTGAACAGGGCCATCCGGGGAAGACTCGCGGCAAGGCCCCGAATCAGGGCGAGCAGTTGCAGGTGCCGGCCGCTCAGGTGCGCCCGCTCATGGGCGAGGACGGCATCGAGTTGACGGCGATCGAGGGCGTCGAGCGCGGCACTGGTCACCACGATTGCGTTCGGGCGGCCCGCCACGCAATAGGCGGCCCGTTGTGGGGCATTGAGGACGATGGCATCGATCCCGGCGATGCGGCGCCCGACGATGCGGGTCATCCGGGCATGACCGTGGGTGTGGCTACGCATGCTCAGCATCCGGCGGCACACCCGCCCGATCACCAGGAAGAGCACCAGGATTGCCGCCGCGGAGAGCATCAACAGCCCGGCCTGCAGGACCACCCCGGCGCGGCCGGTGACGATCTCGCGCAGACTGGCGAAGCAGGAGTCGAGCAACTCCCGGCCCGGCCGGGTACCCATGCGCGCGAGTTCCACGCCGACGAAGACCGCGGCGCCCGCCCAGGACAGGGTCACGCTGGCGAGGGCGGCGATCCATGCGGTCACCCCGAGACGCGGGGCGACGCCACTGTGGGCCAGCCGTACCAGCAGCGGCGGACCGAGGACCGCGACGACGAAGCTGTAGAGCAGCAGGCAGGTGGCGACACTCATCCCGCATCCTCGGCGGTCAGGCGTTGCAGGGCCGCGCGGAGACTGGCCGACTCCTCGTCGCTCATCCGGTCGACGAAGTGGGCCAACACGACGTCGGTGCGTCCGCCGCCGTCGAAGGCGTCGCGCATCAGGTTGGCGCTGTGCTCTTCCCGGGTGAGGGTGGACCAATAGCGAAACGCCTTGCCCGCCTTCTCCCGCTCGAGCCACCCCTTGCGGTGGAGGTTGTCCATCGTCGACATCACCGTGGTGTACGCGATATCGCGGTCCGCGACGAGTTCGTCGAAGATCTCACGGACGGTTGTCACCCCGTCCCGGTCCCAGACCCGCTCCATCACGACCGCTTCGAGTTCCCCGAATCCACGCACACGCACTGCAAACCTCCCACTGTCGGCGTCTCAAGAGTACGTCGGAGGCGTGCGCCGCGAACACGCACACTAAGGGCTCCGCGTCTCGTGTACACACCCTTCGGGTGTCGAGCGAGGAGGAACCGCCCCGGTAGATACCATCTACGTACGGAGAACGTAGATGGGTGCCGGAGGGTCCTCCGGGCCACGAGATCAAGGAGTTCACGATGGATATGCTGGCGAACCTTCAGGCCTGGTGGAACTGTCAGATGATGATGCTGGGCGGCCAGATGTGTGACATGTGCGCGAACATGAACATGTGACCGCGAGCTGAGATCTGAGCGCGGCACGAGGGCGATGGCCGTTGCCGACTCCCGTGCACGCTGCTCGCTCGGACCGGCTCCGCCGGGCTCACCGCGAGTTCGGCGGAACCGTCCCGGTGAGTGTTCTGATTGCGCCTCGCGCCTTGCGCCTCGCGGCGAGGCGTGGCCCCGGTCGGAGGCTGCCGGCCTAGCCCCGTCCGAGACCCCACCAGTCGCCGAGGAGTGCGGCGCCCGCGCCGGCGACCGGTCACCGGCAGTGCCAGGGTCTGTGCACGGACGCGGGTGGTGCGATGCGCCCGCGGGGGAGAAAGGGCTCGTTGTCAGTCAGCCGCAGCCCATACCCGGCATCATCGCCGCCATCGCCGCTGCGGGCGGGGATCCGGCGAAGGCGATCAACAGCCCGGCCACCGGCGCCAGGGCGGTAAGGTTGCGCCCGTTGCGGTTCCGGGCCGCGACCGGCCGCGGATTCAGTGTCGGAAGGTCACGGGTCAGAACCGTGAGTTCGCCGAGGGTGCGCGCGCCGTATGCCGCCGCCACCCGATCCGAGTACTCGTCGAGGGTCAACCGTCCGGTCCCGACCTCGTGTTCGAGAGTGTGGACGACACGGGCGCGGTCGGCGTCGGACGCCCGCATCCACCGCTCGGTCGCGACCGGCACCTTCCAGGCGGACCGATGCGCCGCCGGCATCACGGCTCTCGCGGGGCGCTCGGCTCGTTGCGCTCGGCCCGGAGCGCATCGAGTTCTTCCCGCATCTGCCGAAGCTGCTGTGCGGTCTCGTCCGCCCCGCCGGTGCCGACCTCGGGGCTGCCCTTGCCGTGCCGCATCATCATCCACATCATCAGGCCCATGCCGATCGGGCAGGCCAAGATCGCAAAACCCCAAAGCAACTGCTGCATGACTCCTCCGACCGGTGGGACGGACAATCCTTCATCTACTATCTCCGTACATAGATAGTAGATTAAGGTTCTGGGCGGTGGGACTCCGCGAGCGATTGTCGCGCTCGTCCGGGCATGCTCGGCCGCGGGGTTCAAGACAACGCGCCACCTGCTTTGCCACTGATCCCACCGGATGGACCAGTCCCCGTTCTGCCACCGCTTGAGCGGGGCGCCGCGGGTCCTCGGACCATCGGTGCGTGAATGGTGTGAAGCAGGTGCGAAAACGTGCATGCCTGCACGGTGACCCACTCGGTAGGTCACCTGTCACAGTCGCAACAACGACAGTTGCGCGAGGGTCGGAGTGGTCTACGGTGGCGCCCGGGGTTGGGGTCACCGCGGCAGTGGTGTTCGTGCACTAGCTGATCGTCCAGAACCTCTACGAGATCGGGGCTCTGTGCCCGTACTGCATGGTGGTGTGGGCGGTGACGACGCGATCTTCTGGTACGTCACCCTGCGCAACCTGCACCCACGGCGGCTTCCGCCCGGGGTCTGCGGCGGTGCTGACCGCGACAGGCAACCATCTGCTGCCGATCACGGCGTGGATCCTGGGTGTGGCCGGGCTGATCGCACACCGTTCTCGTCGTACTGGTCCACCCTGTTTTGATCCTCGATTCAGCGACTTTTCAACGCGGACTGCGTCGTGACGAAGTACCCCTGATGCGGTACGAGGTACGCGTCAACCGGGCAGGCGGGATTCGAGCAGCAATCCCGCCACTCCTAATGCCGCACAGATCGTCGTCACCACCATCAGCGCCGGATTGGTCTCACCGGTCAACGCGTCGCCGAGCAGCACCACCCCGACCGTGCCGGGCAGAATTCCCACCACAGTCGCCGATGCGTAAGGCACCAGATGCACCGACGAGAGCGCGCAGCAGTAATTCACCAACGCGAATGGTGCCGGCGCGATGAGCCGCAGGGAGCCGACCGCCAGCCACCCGCGCCGGGCCAGGCGGGCATCGATCGCCCTGACCGCGGGGTGCGACAGGCGCGCCTCGACCGCCCTGCGCCCGAGCGCGCGCACCAGCAGCAGCGCCACCACGGCGCTCACCGTCGTTGCGGCGATCGTCACGGCGATCCCGGAAACGGGCCCGAATAGCAGTCCGGCGCTGAGGGTGAACACCGTTCGGGGCACCGGCATGATCGTCACCAACGCTTGGGTCAGAAAGAACACCAGCACGAACCCCGGCCCCACCGACTCCGCCCAGTCACGCATCTGGGAGATCGACGGGCGGGGAAGCAGGACCGCTGCCACTGCCAGCGCCGCCAATACGGTCACGGCGACAAGGACTCTCCGGTCGAACAGCATCCTCGTCACCTGCCAGGACGAGAGGGGCCCCGACAACCGGGATTTCTCGCGGGTGCGTGCGGTCGGAGCGACAGGTCGACCGATCATCCTCGCGTAGCCGAGCCGTCAGCTGCCGCGGCGTCTTCGTCGCGGGTTACCGGCCCCCATGATCGTGCCTTCATGCCAGGGCGCTTCCGGCCTGCCATTGCTCCCAGGGCACGCTCCAGTCGCCGTTCTGCCACTGCTCGAGGGGGGCGCCGCCGGTGTTGCGGACCTCGACGATGTCGCCGGGGACGGAGAAGTCGTAGAACCAGCGGGCGTTGTCGGGGCTGAGGTTCAGGCACCCGTGGGAGACGTTGGTGTTGCCCTGCGCCCAGATGGTGTCGGCGAGTTCGTGGAGGTAGATGCCGTCGTTACTGATGCGGGTGGCGTAGTTGATCGATTCCTTGTAGCCGAGGCGGGAATTGACCGGCAGCCCGTAGGTCGAGGAATCCATGATCACGGGGTTGGCCTTGTCCAGCACGGTGTAGATGCCGCGCTGGGTCCAGAACGTGAGGGTTTGCCCGTTGATGGTTTCGCTGCCGCCCATGCCCATCGAGGTGGGCATGGTCCGCACGACTTCGCCGTTGTTGGTGACGGTGATCTGTTTGGTGGTGTCGTCGGCGATGGAGATGTGCGCGTCTCCGATGGTGAACGACGTGACAGCGTCCTCCTGACCGAATAGTCCGCCACCGAGGTCGACGCCGTAGACGTTCGCCCGGGCGGTCACTTTCGTGCCGGGCGTGTAGTAGTTCTGGGGACGCCAGTGCACGTTCTGATCGTCGGCCCAGTACCAGGATCCCTGCACCGGGGGCGTGGTTTCGACGGTCAGGGTTTTCTCGGCGGCCGGGCGGTCGGTGATCGGCTCGTCGAAGTGGGTGACGACGACGATGCCGACGCCGAAGGTGCCGCCGTCGGCGAGGAGATTGCCGCCGGAGGTGACGAACGTCGGTTTGGTGAGGTTGCCCGGTTTGACGGTGGAGAAGGTGCTGGTCCGCTCCGTGCGGGCGCCGCCGTCGTGAATTGCGGTGGCCGCGATGGTGTACGTCTTGCCGTATCCCAGCGCGGCACCGGGTTTCCAGGCGATACGGTCGGGGGTGAAGATGCCCTCGATGGCCTTGCCCTCGTTGTTGGTCATCGTGACCGATTCGATTGTGCCACCGGCGGTTTCCACCGACACTGGATCCGCGGGGTTGACGGTGTCGGTTCCATCGGCAGGGACGACGGTGATCGTGGGGGCTGCCGGGGTGGCCGGATCAGTGCCGCCGCTCGACAAGGACCCGGTACCGGACGGGGCGCACGCGGCCAGCACCGCGATCAGGATCGCCAGGGCGAGCAAGATCGGGGTCCGCCGGGGTGGGCGAGTGTTCATGGGATTCCTCCATACCGACGAGGCGGCAGCGAAGCGGGGTCGAGAAGAAGTGGGGATGCACGCCGCGTGTGTGGCGGCGGAAGGAGGGTGGGACCGCGAGGGGGCGCGGTCCCACCCTCGTGGTGTCAGCCCTGTTGCAGCTGCCCCTGCATGGTGGTGATTTCCGCCTGCTGGGCACTGACGATGTCGGTGGCCAGTTGCTTGGCGCCGGCGTTTTCTCCGTCCGCCAGCTCGGTCTGAGCCATCTCGATGGCACCGGTGTGGTGTTCGATCATCATGTTCAGCCAGGCGGTGTCGAAGTCGGCGCCGCTCTTGCCGGCCAGATCGGTCATCTGCTCCGGCGTCATCATCCCGCTCATGCCACCACCGTCGGCCGTGGCGTTCGTGCCGCCGTGATTCATCCCGCTCATGCCGCCGCCGGCGTCCGTCGAGGGGACAGCCATGCCCCGCCGTGCGAGCAGCGCGCTCATCTGTTCCATTTCCGGACCCTGGGCTGCGGCAATATTTTTGGCCAGGTCGAGAACCTGCGGGTTGGTGCTGCGGCCCTCGACCATGTTCGCCATCTCGACGGCCTGCGCGTGGTGGGGGTACATCATCTGCAGGAACATCACGTCGGCGTTGTTGAAGGCGCTCGTCTCCACCGCGGCGGTGGTGGAGCTGCTCGACGTGGTGCCCGAGGTGTTGTTCGACATCTGGGACATGTCATGTCCGCCGCCGCTGTTGTCGCTACAGCCGGCGAGAACCAGGACTCCGGACACGGCTGCGGCCGACAGGACGACGCGGACACGAGTGGGACGCAAAGACCACATGGATAGGGCTCCTCGAAAGATCGGTGTGTGAAAGGTGAAGCAGGCGTGCACGACACACGCCTACGCAGGCGACCCACCTGAAGTGGGTCACCTGTCACACCCGCAACACCGACAGTTGCGCGAGGGTCGGAGTGGTCCACGGCGGCGCCCGGCCGGCGCGGTGGCGCAGCAGGGCCCGCAGGCTGTGTACCGCGGCCTCGCCGGTGGTGGCGGTGGCGTACCACCGGGCCAGGACCAGCGCCGCGGCGATCGTCATCACGGCCATGCATAGATGCAGGCCCGTGTGGTCGCTGCAGTCCTTGCCCTCACAGCCCGTCTCGGCCAGTACGACGGGGAGATCACCGAGGGTCATCAGCGCCGTGGCCGCGTCGTGGGAGTGCGCGTGCGCACCGGAATCATGCCCCGATGAGGTGGGGTGTGCGGCCGAGTGGTCGAGGAGGGGGGAGGAATGCATGAGGAGGACACCGAACAGCACCGCCACGACAGCGGCCACCCGCAGCAGTTGCTGCATCGTCGGTGTACCCAGCGCTTTCACAGTCATGATGGTACTGACCGGGGTCGGGGTCGACGCGGTGAAGGGCGCGACCGGGTGACGGTGTCGCTGGGGTGCGGCGCCACCGGTCGGTTGTCCGCCCCGGGTAACCCGGAGACGCTGCGATCGCCCGCTGGCCCGTCGCCCGGTCATCGTCTGCCGGGCTCTGGGTAGAGGAATCTGCGGGTGACGAGATGTTTGGTGTCGGTGAGGGTTTCCTCGCTGATCCGTCCGGCGTCGTCGAGGGTGAGCAGCACGTTCATTCCGGCGGCCGGGTAGCCGAGCGCCAGTCGCATGGTCCCGCCCTGGTGCGGCAGCCGGACGGCCAGCGGGGCGGTGCCGTCGGCGTACGGTTCCTGCGCCAGGAAGAAGTCGGCGGGCAGGGCGAGTCGCTGCGGCTCGGGCGCCGCGCCGGTGGTGTCGCTGGTCACCGTCTCGTAGACCGTCAGATCGCCCTCGGCGCGGGTGGCGGCGACGGCGCGGGCGAGGTCGTCGCCGCCGGGGGAGGTGGGCCAGGGCACGAGCAGGCTGACCGTGCCGCCCTGCCAGCCCTGTGCTGCCGCACCGAGGGTGAGCACGTTGTCCCCGCTCTGCCAGGTGGCCGGGGCGACGAAGCAGCCCGGTCCGCATCCGCGCAGGGCCAGTGCGCTGTCGTCGCCTGCCGCCGAGTCGATCCGCCCCGCCAAGGTGAAGTCCTGGCCCGGTTCGGGGGCGTAGTAGTCGCCGCGCCGTGGGGTGGACAGCCGCACCACCAGTTGCCCGTCGCTGGCGGCGACCGATACCCCGACCTGCCCGGCGAGGGTTCCCAGGGGCAGGACCGGACCGACCGGCGGCGGGGGACCGGGTTGCTGCGAGCTGTCGGCGGGTGGGGTGGAGACCAGGGCGGCGCTGGCCGCCAAGACGGCGATCAGCAGCACGCTTTCGGCCCGGATCCGATTCCGCACCGTGGGGAGTCGCTCCGGGGCGCGCAACGACAACCGTGCCGCGAGCGCCACCGCGGCGGCGGCGGTGACCAGCACCAGTTTGACCACCAGCACCTGACCGTAGGTGGTGGTCAGCAGGGCGGAGACCGGGATCAGCAGCAGGGCGGTGGCGGTGCCGGTGGCGACGACGACCAGGAAGGTCCACACCGCGAGCCGGGTGTATCCCGACACCACCCACCGCACGGCGGGCTTCTCGCTCCACCAGGCGAGCACGGCGCGGACCGTGTGCGCCAGGGCGCCGACCCAGATCGCGGCGGCCGCCAGGTGGGTCGCGGTCAGCGCACCGCCCCACCCGGGTGCGGCGACGTTGGCGTGCGAGCGCACCCCCTCCGCGGCGACCACCAGCACCATCGGTATCGCCGCCCACACCCGGCGGCCGGCCGATGCCACCGCGGCGGCCAACGCCAATCCGGCGGCCTCGGTGAGTAATACGAGGCCTGGTTCTTCCTGCCACAGCACGCTCACGGTGCCGGCGGATGCGGCCAGGGCGGCGCCGAGTCCGAGGACTCCGGCCAACCCGATGAGGGCACCGGCCACCACCGGAGACCGCAGCACCGGGAGCGCCGGATTCTCGGTGCGGGCGGTGGCGGTGACGCGTTCGGCGACCAGGCCGCCGAGCGCGAGGGCGAGCCCGAGGAACAGCAGCCACCGCAGCCCGGCATCGATCCAGGACGTCGACTGACCGGCGGCCGCACTGCCGTCGCCGGTCAGGGCGAGTCCGACGGCGAACCGGAAGTCCTGCTCGACCAGGTCCCCGTCGGCGCCGGTCACCTGCCAGCGCACGGTGTAGGTGCCCGGCGCCAAGGTGTCGGCCGGGCGGGCGGTGAGAACACGTCCGTCCCGGGCGGTTTCGGCGCCGCCCATCGGCACTGCGCGGCCGGCGTTGTCGTGCACGAGGATCGCGGGCGCCGCGGGGGTGACCGGCTCGTTGAACATCAACGTGATCGACTGCGGGGGAGCGGAGACCGCGGTGTCGGCTCCGGGGTCGGTGAACAGCAGGGTGGGATGGGCTCCGGCCACCCCCGCTCCGGCGCCCGCGATCGCTATCGAGGCCCACACGAGGACGAGTCCTCGGAACAGGGGGCGGGCGAGGGTGGGCATGGCGGTCAGTTCAGGGTGTAGAGCGACCGGGAGGTGGCGGCGTAGGCGGTGTCGTAGTTGGCTGCGGTCAGCGCTTCGACGGTGCCGACCTGGGAACGCTTCTGCCAGTCCTGCCCTTCTCTGCTTCGCCAGGCGTACCCGTCCTCGTCGATTCCCCACAGGGCATCGCCGGCGCCGGCGATCATCACCAGGCGCGGGGCGCCCGGCACGGGCGAGAACGCGCGGGCGCCGGTGTTGCTGTGTTCCAGACCCGCCGGTGTCACCGCCCACACCCCGGAGTTGGTGATCGCCAGCGCGGCGGCGACCAGCCTCGCGCCCGGTGCCCAGGTGGTGCCGCCGTCGGTCGAGACGAGCAGCCCGTCGGTGCCGTCGAACCCGACGAGGACGCGTCCGTCCGTGGTCAGGGTATGAAAATCGACTTCTCCCGCCAGGGAGCGGTCCACCCAGCTGGTGCCGCCGTCGGTGCTGCTGCGCAGCCCCAGCGGGTTCGCGGCGGAACTGGACGCGCTGGGGTGTCCGGAGGCGAAGACGGTGTCGGTGTTCGGGACGCCGGTCAGGCCCATGAAGTCGTCGTCGGAGGCGCCGACGCGGGACGTGGAGCCGGAGGCGTCGATGGTGAAGATGCCGGTGTGGGTGCCGGCCAGCACGGTGCCGTCGGCATCGACGTGCAGTCCGTGCAGATGGGTCAGTTCGGAACGCAAATCCACCGTCGGCACGGAGGCGTCCGGTGTGGTGGTCTCGTCGGCTTCCGAGGAGCAGCCGGCGAGGACGAGCAGGGCGGCGATGCCGGTGGGCAGCAGGGTGCGGGTGAACCGGTGGGCAGGCATCTTCAAATCTCATTCTGTACTCGACGGGAGGAACGGAAGGTCAGACCGCATCGACGATCCGCCCCAGATGATGGGGTCGGAACCTGTTGCGGCCGAGGTTATTCGGTGTAGGACAGGGTGGTCATCATCCCGGCCTCACCGTGATAGAGGTTGTGGCAGTGCACCAGCCACTGACCGGGGTTGTCCGCGTCGAGGTCCACCTCGACGGTCTGGTTCGGCAGCACCAACGTGGTGTCCTTACGGGCACCGGCGCCGTGGTCGCCGACGACCTGGAAGGTGTGCCCGTGCAGGTGCATGGGGTGAAACATCATGGTCTGGTTGACAAACCGCAACCGCACCCGCTGCCCCTCGGCGATCTCGAGCGGGGTGTGCTGGTCGTAGGTGGCGCCATTGATCGTCCACCGGTACCCGGACATGTCCATGCCCAGCATCAGATCGTGCACCCGGTCGGGGGTACGGCGTTCGAGCCGGACGTCCTCACGCGAGCGCAGCGCCAGGCCGGTGATCGGCGGTGCGTCGAGTTCGGCAGGCCGGACGGCCGCGTCCGGTGTCCGCCCGGCCCCGGTGCGGATCACGGCGAAACCCTGACCCTGCTTGCCCTCGGCCGAGGCGACGATGGGGAAGACCCCGTCGCCGAGCGTGACGATCGCATCGAAGCGTTCGCCCATGCCGATCAGCAGCGACGACCCGGTGACCGGCTGCACCGGATATCCGTCGCTGTGGGTGACGGTCAGTTGATGGCCCCCGACCGCGAGGCGGAACGGGGTGTCTGCCCCGGCGTTGATGATCCGCAACCGCACGCGTTGCCCGGGGCGGGCCCGCACCGAGAACGGGTCGGCGCCGAGGGTGCCGTTGATCAGGTAGTAGGGGTAGTCCACGTCCCCGGTGTCGGTGCCCAGCGGGTTGGCGGGATCGGTCGCGGCGCCCATGCCGGTCATGCCGGACATGCCGCCGTGGTCCATTCCCATGCCGCTCATCGGCATCCCGTCCCGGCGCAGGGTGCCGAGTTGCTGGTCGGGGGTGCGTCCGGCCACCCCGTCGAGCCAGTCGTCGAGGACCAGGACGGCCTCGAGGTCGTAGTCGGCGCCCTCGGCGGGATCTTCGACGATGACCGGGGCGTAGAGGCCCCGGTCCAATTGCATTCCGACATGCGGGTGGAACCAGTGGGTACCGGCGTCGGGGGCGAGGAATTCGTAGGTGAACGGAGCGCTGGGGGCGATGGCGGACTGGGTCAGCCCGGGTACCCCGTCCATGTCATTGCGCAGCGCGAGGCCGTGCCAGTGGATGGTGGACTCGGCGGGCAGGTCGTTGGTCAGCTCGGCGCGCAGCAGATCCCCACGGCGCAGCCGGATTTCCCGGCCGGGTATCCGGTCGTCGTAGGCCCAGGTGTCGACCTGGACACCGCCCAGATCGATCCGGGTAGGGCCGGCTTTCAGCGAGGCCGTGACCGTGTTCCCGGTCCCGATGTTGGTTCGGCGGACCTGCTCCGCCGCCTTCACGGCCGTCGAGTCCGGGCTGACGTACGTGGTCGCCGGTGGGGTGCCGCCGCTGCTGCATGCGGTCACAGTCGCGGCCGCGCCCAGGCCTGCCAGCACCAGAAAATTCCGACGCGACAGGTGGGCGGGGGAGGGGAACTGTTCGATCATGCACAACTCCTGTTCGAGCGCCGACGAGGCATGGGACTCAGCCGAGAGCCCACCCCAATCTACGTAGTTACACAGTAGATGGGTGGGGGTGGGGTCTGACCAGCGCGTTGATGCAGGGATCCGAAGCCCGCGGCGGAATCTCACGGCTAGTGTCGGCCTAGCCGACAAGTGCGGCACATGCCGCGCGGTGACGAGGACGCCACGCCGTCCAGATCATCGCACCGGCGTAGGCGCGGACCGAAGTCGAGGCGAGCCCGACCGCGAACCATAACGCCACCACGGCCGAGCGTGTCGGCGACCGCGGCATGTGCGCGGTGGCGGCAGCCAGCAGCATGTACATCACGATGATCTGGAGATAGCGTTGGAGCCCCGAGTAACGGCCGCTTCGGCGATGCGTGCGGGGCGCTGGACGGAGATCTCTGCCGGCGTCCGGGGTGAGCGGGACGCTCCGAAAGGGTGCGACGACATAATGCCACCACCGCGATCGACGCGACGCGGCCGTTGGCGAATCTTGGGGCCTGCACTCCTGGCAGTGGTACTCGTGGTGAGCGCGAGCGGTTCGTACGTGCTGTGGCGGCATCTTCACCAAGGGCAATTCAACCAAGGCCAGCGCATGAGCATCTCCGGCACGGCGAGCAGTCCACTCGAGCCCTGGCCGACGCCCGCTCCCGGCAGCGAAGCAAGACCGGAAGGACCGCCGTTCGTGACCTCCGTGAGTCCCAGTCGTCGCTACTTCCTCGATCAGTACGGCAACCCGATCCTGCTGCAAGGCGACTCCCCCTGGACTCTGATGACCAGACTGTCGCCGCAGCAGGCCCAGCTGTGGTTCGCGGACCGCCGGAGGCAGGGCTTCAACGCGGCCATCGTCTCGTTGATTGGGGCGACAGGCAACGGCGCGCCCAGCGATGACGGCGCAACGTTCGATGGGTTGGTCCCCTTCGTGAACGGCGACATCCTCCAGTGGCAGGAGCCGTACTGGGAGCGGGTGACCGCGTACCTGCGGATAGCCGCCGACCACGGCATCACGGTCATGCTCTACCCGATCGACGGTTGGACCATCGGACATTCCTTCGTCCCCAAGTCGATCGCGCAATGCCACAGCTATGGCGTCAAGGTGGCACAGCGCTTTCGTGACCTGCCCAACATCGTCTGGATGTCTGGGGGCGACTACGTCTCGTCCAGCGAGGACCCGGCACGCGGCAGCGACGTCGACCACTGCATCGACGCGATGATGCGCGGCGTCCGCGAGGCGGGGGACGGCCGACCGTTCACAATGCAGCTCAATCCCCAGTCGATCTCCACCCAGAACCCCTACTGGGCACGGCGTGTCGACTGGAACTTCGTGTACACCTACCCCCCGACCTATGAAGCAATGCTGGACGCCTACCGACGGCAGCCGGCGATCCCGGCAGTCCTCGGCGAGGCCAACTACGAAGGCGAGAACAACCATCCGCAGACACCACCGACCACGGACGAGACCCTTCGCCGGCAGGTGCTCTGGGCGCTCACCTCCGGCGCGGCCGGCGAGTTCGTCGGCAGTGACGACTGGGAGTTCCACGACGGGTGGGAGCAGCGGTTGTCGACCCGCGCGCTCACCCAGATCACGCAGTTGCGAACCCTGTTCTCGACGCTTGCGTGGTGGCAGCTGGTGCCGGACACCGCGAACGAGCTGGTCACCGCGGGACGCGGCACGGAACTGCAGACCGACGAGGCGAAGGACGTCCTGGAGAACGACTACGTGACAGCCGCAAGGACTCCGGACGGCCACCTGGCAGTCATCTACCTGCCTACCCAACGCACGATCTCGGTGACCACCTCGGCGATGGCCCCCGGGGCTCGCGCAACGTGGATAGATCCGACGTCCGGCGGGAGGCGCCCCGTCCCCATGTCGGCAACCTTCACCACGCCAGGTGCGAATGCCGATGGTCGCAACGATTGGCTCCTCGTCCTGACCTCGTGAGCCGATCCTCGGCCGGTACGACCCGGGCCGAGGATCGGCTACAGCGACAGGACTGTCACCGGTTGTCGTGTGGTCGATCTGGTGGCACGGCTCACGGCGCATCTCCCCGCTCCACTACGGAGATGACGAAGCTGCGGGAGATCGACCCAACCGTCCCGGAGACCACGCGGCACCAGCCGAGCTTCGTCCCCACCGACCCGTCCGGCTCGGCGATGGCCGCACGCTCTCGCTATCAGCTGGCGGCCGGTACCTCGTCGTCCTCGGGCACCGCGGTTTCGGCCGAGGGTGGGGAGAGCCGGTCGGACCGGTCGAGTAGATACAGGGCGGTCACGCACACCGCCCCGACGACGGTCAGGGCAACCCAGATCAGCGCCCCCAGGTTCGCGTCGCGCAGGATCCCGAAGACGGCGCCGGTGCCCAGGTTGCCGAGCAGAATGCCGACCCCGACGACCGTGTTGTAGAAGCCGTAGTGGGTGGCGACCAGCCTGCCACCGGACAGGGCGACAACGGTGTCCATCTCGAACGGAAACACCGCCGCCGTGCCGACGGCCAACAGGGCGGCGGTCAGCACCAGGGCACCGGCGGCGGCCCACCCGCCGAGGGCGGCCGGGCTGGGCAGCAGGATCAGCGGAAGGAAGGCCAGCGCCATGACCGCCATCCCGACGACCAGGCTGCGTCCCGAACCCCACCGGTGAGAGAACCACGAGGTGATCCGTAGCTGCCCGGCGATCGCCACCACCCCCGACACCACGAACAGCGAGGTCACCAGCGCGGTGTCGGACCGGTCGTCACCGACCACCACCGCCGCCTGCAGGGGCAGCGCCAGATAGATCTGGAACGAGAGCACGTAGGACCCGATCATCGCCAGTGCGAACAGCACGAAGGGCCGGTTGGCCACCACCACCCGCCAGTCCTCGAGCACCGAGGTCGTGGCCGCGGCCGTCTCGGCCCGATGCGCGGGCAGCGCCCAGATCTGCACGATCGTCAGCACGGCGAAGACCGCGGCCGCCGCCAGCGAGGTGACCCGGAAATCGAGGGTGGTCAGGGCGAGCCCGACCAGGGGGCCCAGCAGAATGCCGGCCTGATAGAAGACGTTGAAGGTGGCGAACGCCTCGACCCGCCTGGGCCCGGCGTCGGCGGCCAGATAGGCCCGCACGGCCGGGTTGAACAGCGCCCCGGCGAACCCGGTGGCCACCGAGGCCAGCAGGATCGCCGGCAACGATTCCACGGCCGCGAGCAGGACGAAACCGGCGACCCGCAGCAGACAGCCGGCGACGATGAGCGGTTTGTACCCGAGCCGGTCGGCGAGGGTGCCGCCGAGCAGGAACATCCCCTGCTGGGAGAAGTTCCGCATGCCCAGCACCAGCCCGACCGCCCACGCCGCCAGTCCCAGTGGACCGGCCAGGTACCCGGCCAGATACGGCATCAGCATGTAGAAGCCGACGTTGATGGAGAACTGGTTGACCATCAGCACCTGGCTGGGCCGGTCGAAGCTGCGGAACTGAGTCAGAAGGTTCTTCATGAAGCGCTCTCGGTGGGGTCGACCACGGTGGCGCACCGGGTCCAGGACTGGACGACGTGGTCGGTCGGGTGGTCGATGGTCGCCGGTTCGGTGGGCGGGTTGGCGTCGAGCAGGCCGTGCTCGGAGCAGTAGTCGTCGTTGTAGATGGTGTCGAAGTAGCGCTGCGGGCCGTCGGGGAAGATGGCCGCGACCCGGGTCTCCGGCGGGCTGGTGCGGGCGATCCAGCCCGCCGTCAGGGCGACGGCACCGACACTCCAGCCGCCGCTGGCGTGGTGCGTGGCCGCCAGGGTCCGGCAGGACCAGACCGCTTCGTGGGGGGCCACCCAGTGCACCTCGTCGAAGGCGGGGTAGTCGATGTTGTCGGGGTAGATGCTCGAGCCCAGCCCGCGCATGAGCCGGGTACTGGCGGGTTGCCCGAAGATGGTCGATCCGACGGTGTCGACGCCGACCAGTTTCAGGTCGGGGCAGAACTGGCGCAGCACGCGGGCGACGCCGGCGGAGTGTCCGCCGGT
Organism: Rhodococcus sp. IEGM 1351; assembly: GCF_030056875.1. Classification (NCBI taxonomy): domain Bacteria; kingdom Bacillati; phylum Actinomycetota; class Actinomycetes; order Mycobacteriales; family Nocardiaceae; genus Rhodococcus; species Rhodococcus sp. IEGM 1351. The sequence continues at coordinate 156,505 of NZ_JASHKU010000016.1, forward strand.
GCCCACCGAGCAGACCAGGGTGTCGACCCGGCCGAGCTGGGCGATCAGTTCGAGGGCGAGTGACTCGTACGCGTCGACGTTGTCCGGGTTGGTGTATTGATCCGGGCACCACGACCCCGGATGGGCGCCCAGGAGTTCGCGGACCTTCTCCCGCCGGGCCTGTTGCCAGCCGCCGGTGGGATGCGGTGTGGTGACCAACTCGACGTGGGCGCCGTAGGCGGCGAGCATGTTGTGCACGATCGGCTCCAGGCCGGGGTCGGTGACCAGGGTGACGGGATGGTGATGGGTGATTCCGGCCAGGGCCAGACCCAACCCGAGGGTTCCGCTGGTGGATTCGATGATCATCGCCCCGGGTGCGAGGTCGCCGCGCGCCTTGGCCTTCTCGACCATGTGCAGGGCGGGGCGGTCCTTCATCCCGCCGGGGTTGCTGCCTTCGAGCTTCGCCCAGAAGCCCCGGCCTGTGTCGGCGAACGGTTCCCCGATCCACAGGACGGGAGTGTTGCCGACCATGGTGCTCGGTTGCGGGCAACGGCCGGCGGTGGTCAGCAGGTGGCCGGCGGACGGCGGAACGAGGGTGGAGGGAACAGCACTGTTCATGATGAGTAATCCCTGTATCTGACTGCGACGACGGCAGTAAGTGAGTGATGGGCAGCACGAGCTGGGCCACGAGGACCAAAGTCCTCAGATGGCCTGCGGGCTGCTGATCAGCACCTGTTGATACAGAGTTCGTTCAGAACGGTCCGGCCGTGCCGGATGGGAATGGGTAGATCCGGCGGCGCCCGCGGGGTCAGCGGCACCGACATCAGCACCAGCACCACGGCCAGGGCGATCGCGACGACCGCGGCGACGGTCAGCGGGCGCAGCGGATTGTCGGAGCGGGGCATGGCGACGACGCTGTGCGCCTCGTGCGACAGGTGGGTCGATCCGTCATCGATGTGCGCGTGCCCGGGAGCGGATTCCTCGGCGGGCAACGAGGTCGTGGACGAGGAGACGTGCACGTCCTCACCCTGATGATCGTGCGCCAGAAAGATCCCGCACTGGGCGATCGTGTGGGCGAGCAGATAGAGGGCAGCGGCGACCGCAATAACCGTCCGCATACGCGGGGGGCGTATCGCAAGGGCCGTCACAATTTCCCGACTGTAGCAGCGCGTACCTGGGCGGCGGTCCAGGTGATCGGCGGCCACCAGTGCCTCCCTAGGGTGATATCCACTGGTCAGGAAGCCATCGGCAGGCACCACATGGTTCCGGTCACCTCGAGGACAGCCAACGCGAGCGGGGCGGCGGTCACCATCGCGACCACGGCTGCCGACAGCAGGCACACCCGCACCTTCTCGGCCCGCCGCGGGGGTGACGCCAGTCGTCCGGCCCGGTCCAGCAGGGCGATATTGCCGGCGCCGAGGGCCCCGTCGGGAACCTGGGCCGGAGCGCACAACGCGAGCAGCCCCGAGAGCAGGGCCCGCGAGCCGTGCGCACGGGCGGCACGGTCGTCCGCGCACATCTCCAGCAGGCGGCCGACCTCCACCGCACCGGCGGTGAACAGGGTCATCCCGGGCAACGAGGCGGCGAGCACGCGCAGGACGGCCAGGATCTGAGCGTGGTGCCCGGCCAGATGGGCGCGTTCGTGGGCGAGGACTGCCTGGACCTGCCGGTCATCGAGTGCGGCGAGGGCGGCGGTGGTGATCACCACGGCGTGCGGTCGCCCGGAGGCGCAGTAGGCGACGCGCTCGGGGTTGTCGATGACCACGGCGTCGACACCGCGCACCTGGTGGCCGATGAGGCGGACCCGGCGGGCGTGATCGTGGGTGCGGATACGCAGCCGCATCAGCCCGATAGCGAGTCGGCCGGTGATCCACACGGTGATCGACACCACTGCCGTGGCCGCCGCGACACCGGCCACCTCGAATGCGGTGTCGGCATCGCCGATGCTCTCCTGCAGGCGGGCAAGGCAGGCCCCGAACATCGACTCACCGGGACGAGCCCGATACCGGGAAAGGTCGACCACCACCAGCAGTGCGGCCATCGCCCACGAGAGCACCACGGCGGCGATGGCCGCCGACCAGGCGATCACACCCAGACGCGGCGCGAGGCCACCATGGGTGAGGCGCCGCAACACCGGTGGGCCGAGGACGGCAACGAGCCCGCTGAACAGCAGGAAGCAGGCCGCTGCGCTCATCATTGGGCGGCGTCCTCGTCGGTGGCCATGCGTTGCAACGCCACCCGGAGGCCGGCGGCCTCCTCCTCGCTCATCTGCTCGAAGAAGTGGGTCAAGACCACATCGGACCTGCCGCCGGAGTGGAAGGCCTCACGCATCAACCGGGCACTGTGCTCTTCCCTGGTCAGGGTGGGCCAGTACCGGAAGGCCTTGCCGCTGCGCTCGCGCTCGAGCCATCCCTTGCGGTGCAGGTTGTCCATCGTCGACATCACGGTGGTGTAGGCGATCTCGCGGCCCCGGGCCATGTCGTCGAACACCTCACGAACCGTGGTCGATCCCTCTCGATCCCACAGCCGTTCCATCACTACCGCTTCGAGTTCTCCGAACCCGCGCACCCGCATCGCGCCCTCCCACCGTCTTCGTCGTCCCAGCGTACGACGTCCCGACCCGCTTCCCGCGCCTCGGTCCTGCGCACCCACCTGCGGCGACGTCACAAAACACCCACTATCTACTATCTACGTACGTAGTACGTAGATTGAGGTCGGAAACTGATGTGAATCTCGACGAGGAGGCGGGGAAACGATGCTGGACATGATGAGCAATCTGCAGGCGTGGTGGGACTGTCAGATGATGATGATGAGCGGCCAGATGTGTCAGATGTGTGACATGTGCTCGATGATGATGCCCTCGTAATCGATTGAGAGTCTTCCGGATTCAGAGAACCACGGTATGAGTCGCCCCCTGCCGGTCGGAGTCCGCTGGCTTGTGCCGGTTCTGGCGGTGATCGTTGTGTTGATCGTCGCGCTCTGGCCAGGACAAAACGATGACGACCCCTCCACCGGACCGCCCACCGCAATCGCGACGGGCCGCGGAAGCGACCAGGCCGAACTGGGCCGACTCGCCGCCGCAGCAGCGCTACAGCCGTGTCCGACCGCAAAGGCAGAGACCGTCGACGCCGGAGCGCTGGGAGGAATCACCGCCCGCTGCCTCGGATCGACCACCGAGGTCGATTTCGGTGCCGCCCTGAGCGGTGAGCCGACCCTGATCAACGTGTGGGCCTCCTGGTGTGGGCCCTGCCGGGAGGAGATCCCCGCCCTCGAGGCCTACGCACACACCCCGGACGCGATCCGGGTGGTCGGCATCGATGTCGAAGACAGCTCCACCGCCGCGCTCGCGCTGCTCACCGAATTGGGGGCGCACTATCCCTCCTTCGGTGACACCGATGCCGCCGCCTTCCGCGGCGCCCTCGCCGCACCGCCGGTGCTGCCGCTGAGCTTCCTGCTCCGCCCGGATGGCTCGATTGCGCGCATCATCACGCCCGCGACCTTCGACGACCCCGCCCAGATCCACCGAGCCGTCAGCGACTTGATGCCATGACCACACCGAAGCCGCCGCGGCGCACGGTTCGCCGGAGAGCAGCCCTCGCCACCGTCTGCGCGGCTCTGCTCACCACGGCCGGCTGTAGCACCGGCGCGGACGCCGTCGCCCAGGGCGGCACGTTCGACTTCGTCGCCCCGGGAGGGCAGACGGACATCTTCTACGACCCACCCCAGACCCGGGGCACCATCGGCGCCCTGTCCGGACCGGACCTGATGACCGACCAACCGGTGTCACTGTCCGACTCCACCGGCAAGGTCGTGGTGATCAACCTGTGGGGCCAATGGTGCGCCCCCTGCCGCAGCGAGGCCGACGACCTCGAACGCGCCTACACCGCCACCGCGGGCCTCGGGGTGGCGTTCCTCGGCATCAACGTCCGCGACCCCCAACGCGACAAGGCGCAGGACTTCGTCGTCGACAACGCCGTCACCTACCCCTCGATCTACGACCCACCCATGCGCACCCTGCTGGCCCTGGGCGGCAGCTATCCCACCAGCGTCATCCCCTCCACCCTCGTCCTCGACCGCAACCACCGGGTCGCCGCGGTGTACCTGCGCGCCCTGCTCACCGAGGACCTCCAACCGGTCATCGAACGCGTGGCGGCCGAGACGGGAGCGCCGAGATGACCGTCCTCGCCCAGGAACTCGGATCGAGCTTCCAGACCGCCGCCGCCACCGGACCGATGCTGCTGGCCCTCGGCGCCGCGGCCCTGGCCGGGCTGATCTCGTTCGCCTCCCCGTGCTGCATCCCCCTCGTCCCCGGCTACCTGTCGTATCTGGCCGGGATCACCGGCGCGGAAACCGAGTCCACCCCCGGCGGTGGGGCCGGGGTGCGCACGGCCACCCGCTGGCGGGTCACCGGCGCCGCGATCCTGTTCGTCGCCGGCTTCACCGTCGTGTTCGTCCTCGCCACCGCATCGGTGTTCGGGGCGATCAGCGTGCTGCAACTGAACCGGGAACTGCTCGGGCGGATCGGCGGTGTGGTCACCATCGTGATGGGGATGGCCTTCCTCGGCGCGATTCCGGCCCTGCAGAAAGACACCCGCCCGCATCCGCGGCGGATCTCCCACCTCGCCGGCGCCCCACTGCTCGGGGCCGTGTTCGGGCTTGGGTGGACCCCCTGCCTGGGTCCCACCCTCGCCGGGGTGCTGTCGGTGGCCGCCGGCACCGAGGGCGCCACCGCCGCCCGCGGGGTCACCCTGATCGTCGCCTACTGCCTGGGCCTGGGCCTGCCCTTCATCCTGCTCGCCTTCGGCTCCACCGCGGCCATCCGCGGTGTCGGCTGGCTGCGGCGGCACTCGCGCACCCTCCGGATCCTGGGGGGCCTGACCCTCGTCGTAGTCGGGCTCGCCCTGCTCACCGGCGCCTGGGATGTGTTCGTCGCCTGGATTCGGGACGAGTTCGTCACTGCCGTCGTCCTCCCCATCTGACCCTGGTGGGAACCGTGGGAAACAAGTGAATAGCGGCACAGAAGTGAAGAAAGTGTATTAGCGTTACGGCGTGTCGTCTTGACTTTGTCGCGCCGGTCCATGTGTTTGCTTCGCCGCCGAAACCCCGGCGTGACTGCTCAGAAGGGACCTGCGATGCGCGGAATCACCTCAGCGACGCTGACCGCCTGCACGAGAAGACTGCCCACCCTGTGCCTGGGCGCCTCCACGGCGGCGGCGATGGTGGTCCTTACGGCCCCGCCCGCCTCGGCCGCCCATCCCGGCCACGCGGATTCGTCGTCCGCGCTCGCCGCGGCGCTGGCCGACGCGGTCACCATGGTCGCCGACGCGGCACAGCCGGACGTGGTGGTGGTCGATCCCAGTCGTTGGCAGACCGTCGCGAACATCGCGGCCGCCAGCCTGCGGAACGCCGAGGCCAACGGCTCGCTCGCCGACACGTTCGAGGCCCAGCACCTGCTCGCCGGATGCCTGAGCGGTTTCGCCGCCGGGTCCGCCGCCGCCGAGGTGCTCGGCGCCTGCGCCGATGAACTCGGCGCCGTCGACGGCGGCATCGCGCCGAGGTTGCTCGCCGCACTCGAACTCGGCGACGTCTCCGAATCCTCCGGTCCTGGCACCTTCGACCACGCCACCGACCCGGCCGAGGCTGCGGCGGCACCCGACTCGGCGCTCGCCGAGGCCACCGCTCCGAACCCGGACGAGGAGCAGACCACCGGCACCGGTGCCGGAACGGGTGAGGCCGAGGCCGCCGCCGGTCCGCAGAGCGAGCACCCCGACCCCGAGGGCGCCGAGGACACCGAGGCCCCTTCACCCGAGGCGGACACCGGCGGATCCCACACCCACGACGGCACCGACACCGACGGGACCGCCGACGACGCGACCGGTGACGCGACCGGTGACGCGACCGGTGACGCGACCGGTGCTGACGAGACCGGTGCTGACGAGACCGAGGGCGGCGCGGCGGCTCCGCAGCAGCCGCGCACCTGGAATCGCCCCGGCACCAAAGAATTCGTGGCACCCAGCGCGGGAACCGTCACCGCCACCATGGGGGATGGACGCGGCCACGAAGGCATCGACATCGCCAACACCCTCGGCGCACCGATCGTCGCCGTCGCCGACGGTGAAGTCATCGACGCCGGACCCGCCCAAGGTTTCGGACTGTGGGTCCGGATCCGGCATGATGACGGCACCATCACCACCTACGGCCACAACAACGACAACCTGGTCGAGGTGGGGGAGCGGGTCAAGGCCGGACAGCAGATCGCCACCGTCGGCAACCGCGGCAATTCCACCGGCCCGCACCTGCACTTCGAAATCGAAGACCCGGACGGGGAAATCGTGGACCCCGTCAAGTGGCTGGCCAAGCGCGGCGCCTCCATCGTCGGACTCGACTGAGCTGACCGCTGTTCTTCCTTCTCCGCAACCGGACGGACAATCGGCAGAGCGCGTGCAGCTGCATAGCAGCGGTGGAAAGGGACGGTGGTCACCGATGATCGACGTCGAGGGCAGCATCGTCATCGAACGCCCCATCGGCGAGGTCTTCGCCTTCATTGCCGACCAGACCAACGCACCCCGCTGGCAGAACGGACTCGAGCAGGTCCGGCGGATCACCGACGGACCACCCGGGGTGGGCACCAAACATGTTGTCGTCCGCAAGTTTCTGGGTCGGAAGCTGGACCTGATCAACGAATACGCCCGCTACGAGCCGAACGCGGAGATCACGTTCACCGGTGCGTCCGGACCGAGCCGCTTCGAGGTGTCGTACCGGACCGAGGAGACCGCCGAGGGAACCCGGCTGAGCTGCCACATGCGGATGGAGCAGAAGGGACTGTTCGCCCTCGCTGACCGGGTGGTCGCCGCGAGCCTGCGCAGAGACTTCGCCGCCAACCTCCGAAACCTCAAGGCATTACTCGAAACCCTCGCAGAGTAACCGCCCCCGGTCTCGAGCAGGGCGCGACTTTATGTCGACGTACTGGCCGCCGCCCGGTTCCGCAGCGCCTTCCGGTGCCCGTATGCGGTCATCCCGCGCGGCTTGTACACCGCCAGCACCAGCGCGGCGAGCGCCACGATCAGGGCGGCGGTGGCATGCACGAGGTGGGTCGGGTCCCGCAGCAGATCCCGGTCGGCCTGCGACCAGCTCGGCTGCGCCGCGACGGTCGCGGCGTACTCGATCGAGCGGGTGTAGAGCACCAGGACCACGGTGGCGGCCATGTTCAGCAGCAGCTTGAACAGCACCCAGTAATGGCGCAGCAAGCCCCACGCTGTGCCGAGCGAGCAGATCAACCCGGTGACCAGCGAGGCCAGCGCCAACGGCAGCAGCACCGCGTCGGCGAGCATCGCCATCACCTGATAGCCCCCGCGCACCTGGTCCGGATCGGAGCTGATCAGCGTGGCCGCGGCCACCACCAGGTACGTGACGATGGCACCGAGCCAGCCCGCCGAGGCCCCGATGTGCACGGTCCGCGCGAGCTTGCGCACCGTCGGCGACATCGTCACAGTGCGATCGGCCCGGTCAGCGCCTCCGGCAGGGTGCGGCCGGCGTCGAAGCCGGTCGCCGGGTGCACCACGGTGGCGGGGGCTGACATGTGCCGGCCCGGACCGTGGTTGCCGCTACCGAACAGCATCACGGCGACGACCAGCACGAGCAGCAGGCCGACGACGATGCCGACCACCTTCACCCAGCGCGGCGTCCGGTGCTCGGGGCTGCCGCCGGCTCCGCGGTGCGGGGGCGGCGGGGTGGGAGTGGGATCGGTCATCGGCGGCAGCTCCCTCATACACAAGACAACTTTTGTGATACACACTGTCACATACCAAGGCATGTTGTCGATAGCGCGGCGTTGCGTATACTTCGAGGGTGCCCAAGCTGTGGAACGAGACCATCGCCTCGCATCGCCAGGCGGTGCGAGAGGCGACCATGGACGCCGCCGCGGCAGTGGTGGCCGAATCCGGGCTCGCGGCGGTGACCATGTCGAAGATCGCCGAGCGCACCGGGATTGGGCGAGCCACCCTGTACAAGTACTTCCCCGACGTCGACGCCATCCTCACCGCCTGGCACGAGCGCCAGATCGCCGGCCACCTGCACCATCTCGCCGAGGTCCGCGACCGCACCGCCGGCCCCGGCGCCCGCCTGGCGGCGGTGCTCGAGGCGTACGCGCAGATCCTCGCGCATCACCACACCGGTGCGATCGCGGCGGGGCTGCACCGCGGCGACCACGTGGCCCGCGCACAGCAACATTTGCACGCGTTCGTCCGCGACCTGCTCACCGACGCGGCGGGGGTGGGCGAGGTCCGCGACGACGCCACCGCCGATGAGCTGACCTGGTACGTGCTGCACGCGGTCACCGCGGCCGAAGGACTCGACTCACCCGCCGCCGTGCACCGGCTCGTCGCGATCATCCTGGCCGGACTGCGGCCGCAGCGCTGACCGCGATCTCCGCACCCCCACCGCCGGTGGGGCGCGCGGGTCTCAGGGCCGGTCGGCGTGCGCGAGAAACAGCGGAATCGCCACGAAACCCCGGTCCGCCTGCCCGCGGCGCGTCTGGTCACCGATCCAGTCCTCGGCTTCCTCGGACGTGATCGCGCCGGCCGCGGCGGCGGCGTGGGCGATGCCGGTGAGCATCGGCAGCAGCGTGTGGTCGGTGAACACACCGGTGTGAACTTCGATCTGGGCGTCGGTGAAGCCGGTGTCGAGGAGGAGGTTGCGGTAGCGGCGGGCCGCCCGCGGTGCGGCGACGGTGTCGGCGCGCGCGTGGACGATGGTGCGCGTGAGCTCGGGATGGTCGGAGTCGATGAAGAATCCGTCCCAGTCCTGCCCGATCAGGACGATGCGCCCGCCCGGGGCCAGCACCCGGTGCCCCTCGGTGAGCGCCGAGCTGGGATCGGCGATGTCGTGAAAGACCTTCTCCGCCCGGTATCCCCGCACCGAGTGGTCGGCGAGCGGAAGCGAGGCTGCATCCGCTTTCTCGAATCGGCAGTGTGGCCACCGCCTGCGGGCGATGGCCAGCATGTGCTCGTCCAGGTCGATCCCGAGCGCATCCCATCCCTGCTCGGTCATCTCGGCGACGGCGCGGCCGGCGCCGCAGCCCACGTCGAGGACCGTAGCCCCCGGCGGCGCGGCCAAAAGTTCGATCGATCGTGCTCGCAGCGCCGCGGCACCGGGGTAGTTGTCGATGATGTCGAGGAGCGCGACGAGCGCCTCGGTGTCGGTGTCGGTGGAAGTGTTGGTGGTTGACATGACAGCCAGCGTGCGACTTCATGTTGACATGAAGTCAAGCGAGGATGTCGGCCAGTGGAGTATCGGTGAGGTCGCCGAGCGGTTCGGGCTCGCCACGCACGTACTGCGCCATTGGGAATCGGTGGGGTTGCTGCACCCGGCGAGAGAAGGCGGCTCGCGCCGCCGATACGAGAAGTCGGATGTGTACGCGGTGGCGATGATCTTGCGCGCGAAGGAGGCCGGTTTCGGTCTCGACGACATCCGGGAGATGTTCGACACCGACGACCCGGTGAGGCGCACAGCCATTCTCGGGCGACACCGCGACGCTTTGGCCCGGCGGATCGCCCGCGCGCAGGCCTCGCTCGCCCTGATCGACTGTGCGCTCGACTGCGATCACGACGACATCGCGTCCTGTCCGCACTTTCACGCGGCGATCGAAGCCCAGATCGGCGCACTCGCCCCGCTATGACATCCGTGAGCGGACAGGTTCATCGGCCGACCGGTGGCGTGATGATCGTGCAGCGCTGAACCCGCAACGGTGGGTGGGTGAGTCGGGCGCTATTCGGCGGACACAGTCGATTCGATCAACTGCGATTCAGCGTTCCCTGACACCGCCGACGGTCCACGCCAGGATGGAGGCGCCGGATCGATCGGAACCTGCTCACCTGTTCAGATATCCAGATAGAGATATCGGGGTCAGGTTCCATGAGCGTAGGGGTTCGGTCCACGCGAAATGACAGAACATGCGCGTACCGGCGATGCTGACGGAAACGTACTGACCCGAGGAGCCGTGTCACGTTCCCGAACGCTCCGGTCGTGGCCGTAAAACGATCCACATCGATGCCAGTACGGCGAGCAAACCCGCCGCGGACCATCCCGTAGGCCATTCTCCAAAGAATAAGGATCCCAGGATAATTCCGACAACCGGCGCCAAGAATGTCCACGCGCTCAGCGCGTCCAGCCGGCAGTGCCTGGTTTCGGTGAACCAGGCCACGAATGCGGCGGCCGTACCCACCAACGACAGAAACGCCAGTACCGCAATGAATCGGGGGGTCCAGTTGATTACAGGGGGGCCCTCGACCATTGCCGCCCATACCGCCAACGCAACTCCGCCGATCACGAAATGCCAACCGCTGGCCGCGAGCACATCCAAACCCGCAAGGCGCCGCGACAACAGCGTGCCGCCCGTGATCGCGGCCGCGGCCAGCAGTGACAACAGCGCTCCGCTGCCACCGCCCCCAGGCACCGCCACCACCAACAGGCCAGAGAACCCGATCGCTAACGCCGCTGCCGTCTGGACGGTCACTGCTTCGCCGTACAACCACCACGCCGGCAACAAGATCAGCAATGGTTGGGCGTTGGCGAGCACCGCTGCGGTGCCGGTCGCCAGTCCTGATACTCCGGCGAACATTGCGGCGAACGCGACCGTCACGTTGACCAGGCCCAACACCGTGATTAATAGCCAGGCGTGGAACCCACGCGGCCTGGGCCGACTCTGAACTTCGGCGACCAGTACCAGACACACCCCTGCCACCAAGGCGCGCAGGGCGGCGAACCACAACAGCGACGAGTCCCGAAGCCCCCAGCGAATAGCCACGAAACAGGCTCCCCACGTGGCGGTGATCCACAACAGTCGCCACGGCTTCGGCGCACGCCGAAGCTCCGCAACGCCCGCCGAACCGGTGCCGGCGGTCATCGTGGCCACTGCAGGTGGTGATCAGCCCGATCATGACGAACCAGCACCGAACCTTGGAAATGGAGACCTGGAATGCAAGCCTGTGCCTTCACCGCCTGCCTCCTCACCGTCTTGCCTGATTCGAGACCTTCACGAACGTCCATCACCGTCGGTGTATACAACGAGTCCTGTATCTGGCTGGCCGGTGTAACGATCTCCGTCGAATGCCACGGATTGAGTTCTGGTCGCACCGGTTCGGCCCGGCGCTCGGTCGACGCCGACACCTCGTGCTAGCGGGAACGATGACCCCGGGCGGCAGAAAGTGAGCACCGGCTCGGACTCGTCAAAGAGCTCTTGAGAGCGCAAACAGCACCGCTCGACGTGGTTGCTGTCATTGCGGTGCCTGTTCGCACAGCGTCGCCAAACGGCTGCGGTACTCGGTCTCGTCGAGTTCACCGCGGGCGAATCGTTCGGCGAGCAACTGCTCCGCCGTGTGGAGCACCGGCAGGTGGGTGGGCGACGATGCCTCGCGCCCGACATATCGGACCAGCATTACGATGCCGGTGATCAGTAGCCCCCAGAACAACACCATTCCGATGATCATCAGCGAATAGCCCCAGCCGCCGGGATCACTGCCGTACCAATACATCACGATGACCTCTCCTCATGTACGTGGATGGAAGCGTTGTATGCCCCGGCGACACTCTGTGGGATAGGCGCGTACAGCGGGGGATTGATGCCATGTGCTCCATGGTTTGTGCCGGGTCAGAGCCCGGGCGCGTTGTAGAGCGGGAACCAGCGAGTGAGATCCTTCTCTACCCGCAGATCGTTCTCGATGGCCGAGGTGATCTGTAGCTCGAGGCTGTTGTCGCGTCGATCGGCCTCGGCGGGGGCGAAGGGGTACCAGCTGCCCCGCTTGTAGAGGTAGACGAGGCCGAGCGGTCGGGTGCCGTCGGTGAACGCGATGACGGTACACAGTAGTGTCGGCCCGAACCCGGCGTCGACGAGGGTGCTGTTGACGGTGTGCAGATCGGTCACCAGGCCTTCGAGATCGTCGGGGGCGGTGCGGCGGATGAGCCAGGAGAATCCGTAGGTGTCGGTCTGCTCGCTGTATTTGCCTCCGTCGAGGGCGAGCAGCCCGTCGACCTCCTCCCGTAGTTGGGCGAAGCCGCCGCCTTCGGCGGCCTTGAAGCAGACCGCGCCGGTGCCGGTGGGGTGGAACCGGGTGCCGACCTGCAGGGTGACCGCGGCAGCGGGCAGTGCGAAGAGTTGGTCCAGATTGGGCGGCACCGGTGTGGAGCGGCCGAGGAGCGCATCGAGGAAGCCCATGGGGTCTAGTACTCCTGTCCGAGTTGGCGGGCGATGTCGCCCAGCTGTGCGAGCCGGCGATCGAGCGGCGGGTGGGTGGCGAAGAGCGAGGAGAGGCTGAACCCCTTGGCGAGGGCGGGGGCGAAGAAGAAGGCGTTGAAGGCCTCGGCCTGGCGTAGGTCCCGGGTGGGGATGGCCGCCATCTCGCCGCTGACCTTGGTCAGGGCCGACGCCAACGCCGACGGCTGGCCGGTGAGCAGCGCGCCGGACCGGTCCGCCGACAATTCCCGATACCGAGACAGCGCCCGGGTGAGCAGGAACGAGACGGCGTAGACGACCGCGGAAACCACCACGACTGCCAGCAGGATGAGGCCGGTATTGTCGCCTTCCCCGTTGCTGCGTCCGCGGCCGCCACCGAAGCCGCCGAAGAAGCCGGCGTACAGGGTGAACCGGGTGATCAGCCCGGCCAGCACACCCAGGAAGGAGGCGATGGTCATCACCGCCACGTCACGGTGCGCGACGTGGGAGAGTTCGTGTGCGAGTACCCCTTCGAGTTCCTCGGTGTCGAGGCGACGCAGGATGCCCGTGGTCACGCAGACCACCGCCCGGGTGGGGCTGCGCCCTGTTGCGAATGCGTTGGGCACATCGACCTCGGCGATCGCCACCGCCGGTTTGGGCATGTCCGCCAGCGAACACAACCTGTCGATGACCCCGTGGAGTTCGGGCGCCTGATCGGGGGTCACGATCTTGCCATGCATCGCGTAGAGCGCGATGCGGTCGGAGAACCAGTACTGGGCGAACAACAGTCCGCCGGCGATCACGACCGCCAGAAATGCGCTTCGCAGCAGCGCGATGAGCACGGCGGTGAACACGACATAGATCAGACCCAGCAGGAATGTCGTCCAGAGCATGCGGCGGGTCAGCCCGCGATCGGGCCGGAAACGGCTCTTCATGGTCTCACCCGGGAATCAGACCTTCCTCGCCGAGCAGGGCGCGCACCTCCGCCAGGCTGCTTTCCTGGGCCGGGAGGATGACGTCGGACACGGACAGCGAGTCGTCGGCGACGGGCGTGCCGGCGGCCCGCACCCGGTCCAGCAGGGTGCTCAGGGCGTGCTGGAATCGTTGTTCGTCGCCAGCGGTAACCGCTTCGGACAGGCCGGCGTCCAATTCGTTCAGTTCCGCGAGGTGGTCTTCGGCCACGTCGAGCTGGCCCTCGCCCAGGATGCGCACGATCACGACCGTTCCTCCTTCGGTGATCCGGGGCCGGCCTCGAGCGGCGACGGCGACGGGGTGTCCGCGCTGCTGCCCGGCAGCGCGGCTCGCGAGGCGGGGGGCAATGCTCGTTTCAGGTGCGCCAGTTCCTCGTCGACGTCGGATTGCGAGGACATCTTCTCCAGTTCGGCCGCGATGTCGTCCTTGGCCGGGCCGGTGGCGTCTTCGAGGGCCCCCGAGGCGAGGAGTTCGTCGATGGCCCCGGCGCGGGCCTGCAACTCGGCGGTCTTGTCCTCCGCGCGTTGCATGGCCAGTCCGACGTCGCTCATCTCTTCGCTGATCCCCGAGACCGCCTCCCCGATCCTCGTTTCGGCCTCGGCCGCGGTGTAGCTGGCCTTGATCGTCTCCTTGCGGGTGCGGAACGCTTCCACCTTCGCCTGCAGACGTTGTGAGGCCGCGGCGAGTTTGTCCTGTTCGGCCTGCAGCGCCGCCTGCTGCGGGGCGAGTTCGGCCAGCTGCTGCTGCGCCGCGGACCGGCGGGTCAGAGCCTCCCGGGCCAGATCGTCGCGGCCCGCAGCGACCGCTGCCGTCGCTTGCTGCTGCAAGGTGCCGACCCGGGATTGCAACTGCTGGGCCTGCAGATCCAGGCGTTTGCGGCTGGTCGCCACGTCCGCCAGGCCACGGCGCACCTGCTGCAGCATCTCGAGTTGCTTCTGATACGAATAATCCAGCGTTTCCCGCGGATCCTCGGCACGGTCGAGAGCCTTACTGGCCTTCGCCTTGAAGATCAGCGCGAGACGTTTACCCAGGCTCATTGCGTTCCTTTCCTGCACAGCTCGGTCCCTGGTGGACACCCTCGGTGCCGTGCGCGCGGGGACGTGCACTCGAACGGTCTTGCGCAGTCAGCGTCGGCCGCGACCCTTCCGCGGGCCTAACCCGTTTATGCGTCGGTTCGTTGCCGAGTGTCGGCGGCGAACCCCCGCAAATCGGTGAGGGTTTTGTGAAGATTCGTTGAAGAAGGAGACCGGTCGAGTGCGCCCGGCGCCCGCACAGTATTGAGTTGAGGAATCGGCGGGTCACAACCCGAGGAGAGTGCGATCAGGCGGCGCACTCGTCCGGGTTGATGTCGTGTGACGGAAAGGGGTGGCCACCTCGAACTCGACGTCACGGCGTCTGATTCGACACCCCCACCGCCGCCTTCTGGTGCCGGCCGCCGGTGGTGTGCACAACGCCTGACGCGGTGGCGCTGACGTCCAGCTGATCACCGCACGTGTTCCGAGGAGCGAGATGAACAGTTTGGGATCCGCGGAGCCGACGCCGGTGACCGCGGTGCTGACCGCCGAAGGAATCGAGAAGAGCTTCCGGCAGGGGTGGTGGCCAGCCCGCCGCGATTCCCGGGTACTGCGGGGCGTGGATCTGGTGCTGCAGCCGGGTGAGGTGGTCGGGCTGACCGGGGAGAACGGTTCGGGGAAGTCGACGTTGATGAAGATTCTCGTCGGCGAGTACCGGCCGGACGCCGGCACCGTGACCCGGTCGGGGCGGCTGGGATACTGCCCGCAGCAGCCGGTGGTCTACGAGAGGTTGACCTGCGACGAACACTTCGAGTTGTTCGGCTGCGCCTACCGGATGGCCCCGGCCGAGGAGCGACGCGCCCGCCGGGCGCTCTACAGCGCGCTCGGCTTCGAGCGCTACGCGGACACCCGCGCCGACCGGTTGTCCGGCGGTACCCTCGCGAAACTCAACCTCGGGTTGGCGTTGCTGGCGGACCCGGAGGTGCTGCTGCTCGACGAGCCGTACTCCGGTTTCGACTGGGACACCTACCTGCGGTTCTGGGAACTGGTGGCGCAGCGCCGCCGAACGGGGCGCTCGGTGCTGATCATCAGTCACTTCGTCACCGACGAGCACCGATTCGACCGCATCGTCGACCTGCACAACGGGACGGCGGCGGCGAGATGAAAGCCGGTGATCACCTGCCGAGAGCGCCGGGCGCGGTCTCACTGCTCATCCACCGATTCCTGACCGACTACGCCCGTAACCCCGTCAACGTGCTGGTGCTGGTGCTGGTCCCGGTCGTGTTCGTGATCGTTGCGGCCGGATCGATGGCCGATGCCGCGAAACTGCTCGGCGGGGCGGGCGGGCCCGCGGTGGAAACCGCGACCGCCGGCTGGGCGGCGGGATTCCTCGCCGGTATCGCCATGTTCTTCCAGATCAGCGCGGCTCGCGCCGCCGATCGGCGGCTGGTGTCGGCGGGCCTTGCGCCGATGCGGTTGGTCGCGGCCCGGCTCGGGACCGGACTGGTCCTGGCAGCGTTGGTTTCCCTGACAGCCTTGCTCGCCCTGGCCGCGCGTACCGGCATCGACGACCCCGGCCGGGCGATCGCCGGAACCCTGATGTTCGCCGTGATCTATCTGGCGATCGGCGCCCTGGTCGGGGCGCTGGTGCGCAACCCCGTCAACGGCACCGTCCTCATCTTGTTCGTCTGGATTCTGGACGTGTTCTTCGGCCCCGCCGTCGGCTCCGCCGATCGCATCGAAACCCGGTGGTTCCCGACGCATTTCGTCACGCTGTGGATGGTGGACATTCCGTCCCGGCACGGCGGCCGGATAGGGGACCTCGGCTGGGCACTGGTGTGGATGTTCGCGGCGCTGATCGTCAGCACCGCCGTCATCACCGCGACCGTCGGTGCGGTCCGGTTGACGCGGCGGCGAACCGCCTCCGGTTCCGGGTGGGCTCAGTTTTCGGCCGGGCTGCGGATGGGACTGCGGGACTACCGCCGCAACCCGGTGCTGTGGGTGCTGCTGATCGTCGTGCCGATCGTGTTCATCGTGCTGGCCAAGGCGATGACCGCGCAGGAGTCCGGCATGTTCTCCCTCATCGAGGGCGGCCGAGCGGTGATGCAGGTGTTCTGGCTGCCGGACGTGCATGCCGGGACGATGACCCCGATCGCGGTCTCCTCGCTCGCGGCGTTGGCCGGGCTGTTCATCGGGCTCGACGCCCGCGCCGGCGATCGGCGACTGGCCCTGGCCGGGTTCCCCTTTCCTCTCCTGCTCGGGGTGCGGTTGACGATGATCGGGATCGCCGCCGCCCTGGTGACCGTCTCGTCGTTGATGGTGACCGCGACGGTGTTCGATGCCCGGCAATGGGGTGTCTACGGCGGCGGGAACCTGCTCATGGCCGTGACCTACGGGCTGCTCGGGTTTTGCCTGGGGCCGATCTTCGGGCGCGTGGGTGGGGTGTTCATCGCCTTTCTGGTGCCCTTTCTCGACATCGGGATCGGCCAGAGTCCGATGCTGCGGCCGGAACCGGCGACCTGGGCACACGGCCTACCGGGATACGGTGCGATGCGGGTGTTGCTCGACGGCGGGCTGACCGCACGGTTCGACGAGGTCGGGCCGTTGCTGGCGGCGCTGGCATGGGTGCTCGCGCTCACCGCACTGGCCGGGTGGTTGTTCCACCGGGCCCCCGCCACCCCCGTGCGTGGCGGGTTGGGCATGTGATCGCGTCGATCGCGCCCGGCGTAGCTCGGCGCCGGCGATCGGCACGTGTGTTGTTACCGGGTGGGGGTGAACCGGCGCAGTCGCAGGCTGTTGCTCACCACGAACACCGAGCTGAAGGCCATTGCGGCCCCAGCGATCAGGGGGTTGAGCAGGCCCAGCGCCGCCAGCGGAAGGGCCGCGACGTTGTAGGCGAACGCCCAGAACAGGTTGCCCTTGATCGTGCGCAGGGTGGCGCGCGCCAGACGGATCGCGTCCGGGGCGGCCCGCAGGTCACCGCGCACCAGCGTCAGGTCCGAGGCCTCGATCGCGGCGTCGGTGCCGGTGCCCATGGCCAGGCCGAGGTCGGCCTGGGCGAGGGCGGCGGCGTCGTTGACGCCGTCGCCGACCATCGCCACCACCCGCCCCTGGTCCTGCAGGTTCTTGATCACGTCGACCTTGTCCGCGGGCAGGACCTCGGAGATCACCTCCTCGATCCCGACCTGGTTCGCGACGCTCTGCGCAGCGCGGTGATTGTCCCCGGTGAGCAGCACGGGGGAGAGGCCGAGCTCACGAAGTTCACCGATCGCCGCCGCGGAGGTGTCCTTGACGGTGTCGGAGACGACGATCACCGCGCGGATCGCCCCGTCCCACGCAATCCACACCGGGGTGCGTCCCTGCGTTTCGGCCTCGTCGACAACGAGCTGCAGCGCGGTGGGGGCGGTGAGCGCCCACTCATCGCGCAGCCAGCTGTCCCGGCCGGCCAGCATGGCGTGCCCCTCGACGACACCGGATACCCCACGGCCGCCGTGGTTTTCGAAGCCATCGACCGCCGGCACCGGGCCTGCCTCGGCGGCGCGGGCGGCGACCGCACGGGCGATGGGGTGTTCGGAGGCATGCTCGAGAGCACCCGCCAGACGCAGGACTTCGGTGTCGGACACCCCTTCGGTGGCGTGCACCGAGACGACGGCCATCCGGCCGGTGGTGACGGTGCCCGTCTTGTCCAGGACGATCGTGTCGACGCGGCGGGTCGATTCGAGGATCTGCGGACCCTTGATCAAGATGCCGAGCTGGGCGCCGCGGCCGGTGCCGACGAGCAACGCGGTCGGCGTCGCCAACCCCAGCGCGCACGGGCACGCAATGATCAGCACCGCGACCGCGGCGGTGAACGCCGCCGTCACCGTATTCCCGGTCAGCAGCCATACCGCGAGGGTCAGCAGTGCGAGCCCGATGACGATGGGCACGAACACCGCCGACACCCGGTCGGCGAGGCGCTGGACCTGCGCTTTCCCGTTCTGCGCCTCGGTCACCAGCCGCGCCATCTGCGCCAGTTGGGTGTCGGCGCCGACCCGGGTGGCGCGCACGACCAGCCGCCCGCCCGCGTTGACGGTTGCACCGACGACGCTGTCGCCGGGCCCGACCTCGACGGGGACCGGTTCGCCGGTCAGCATCGACGCGTCGACCGCGGAGGTGCCCGCGGTGACGAATCCGTCGGTGGCGATCTTCTCCCCGGGCCGGACGACGAACACATCGCCGACGGCGAGTTGGCCGATCGGGATGCGGATCTCGGATCCCCCGCGGAGCACGGCGACGTCCTTGGCGCCCATGTCGAGCAGGGCGCGCAGCGCGGCCCCGGACTGCCGTTTCGCGCGGGCCTCGAAGTAGCGGCCGGCGAGGATGAAGGTGGTCACCGCGGAGGCGACCTCGAGGTAGATGTGCGGTTCGGTGCTGCCGGTGGTGAGCAGGTCGAAGTTCATCCGCATGCCGGTCATCCCGGCGTGGGTGAAGAACAGCGCCCACAGCGACCACAGGTAGGCGGCGGTGACACCGACGGAGATGAGGGTGTCCATCGTGGCGGCCCCGTGCCGCAGGTTCGCCCAGGCGGCGCGGTGGAACGGCAGCGCGCCCCACACCACCACCGGGGAGGCGAGGGTCAAGGTCAGCCACTGCCAGTTGTCGAATTGGAGCGCCGGGATCATCGACACCAGCACGACCGGCACGGTCAGCACCGTCGAAACGATCAGCCGCTGCCGCCACTCGGCGGCCTCGTCCGGTTCCGTGGGGGCGGCCGCCGTCCCCCCGGCGGCGTCCGCGGGGGAAACGGGGAGGGTGGCGGTGTATCCGGTCGCCTCCACCGTCGCCACAAGATCTTCGGGGGCCACCCGGTCGGCGAAGGTCACCCTGGCCTTCTCGGTCGCGTAAT
This sequence comes from Rhodococcus sp. IEGM 1351, assembly GCF_030056875.1. Taxonomy (NCBI): domain Bacteria; kingdom Bacillati; phylum Actinomycetota; class Actinomycetes; order Mycobacteriales; family Nocardiaceae; genus Rhodococcus; species Rhodococcus sp. IEGM 1351. The sequence goes on from NZ_JASHKU010000016.1 coordinate 175,562, forward strand.
TGACGGTGGCGGTGACGCCGTCCATCCGGTTGAGCTTCTTCTCGATCCGCGCCGCACACGACGCGCACGTCATTCCCCCGATCGACAGCACGACATCGTGCTGTCGACCACCGGGCTCCGTGATCCGGGTCGTCATGCGTCAATCCCTTCCCAACTCGAATACCACCACCCAACTATACCCCTATGGGGTAGTGCTTCGTCGAATGTGTTCCGCCTTCGGCTGGGTGCGTGACCGCCGCGGCCTCGGCTTGAGTCTTCTGCGCGTGACTTCTTCATTGAATCTTCACCGAACAACTAGCCAAGCCATATCCGGTGGAGGCAGGCTCGGACTCGATCGGACAGTGGCATCGAGTGAACCGGAATTCCGCACCGTCCATCAGGCCTTGAGGAGGAGTGATGACGCAGAGGTGGAGTGTCAACGTCACCCCGGCCGAGCGGATCGCCCGAATCATCATCGGCGGGGTCGGCGTGGCTGGGTGAAGCTCGACAATGCGGCAGGACGGAACAGCGTTTCGATTCAGGAGCTGATCATGGCAACGCCGGCGTCTTCGGATGCAAACATCGCGGCGTTGGAGGCGGTGCCGACGCCGACGGTCGCCCAGCTGCCTCCCGTCGCAGTGATCGAGCTGGATTCCATCGCGGGCGTGCTGTCTAGACGATTTCCGGAGTTCACCCACACCCACGTGCGCGCCGTTGTCTACGCAACTTATCGACGGCTCGCGTCAGCGGCACGAATCCACACGCATCTAATTCCGCTCACCATGAATTGCTCCAGGTCCGAGCTGCAGATGCAGGTTTCCGATCGTGCTCGTCACCCCCTCGCCGAGCGTTAGGCGAGAAATGGGGACGGCCGTTCCGCTGTTGACGATCCAGCCGGACGCGGGGTGGACCGGAAGGGCGCGATGAGCACACGTTGGTCTGAACTTACCAATACACCGTATGGGTATATCCTAAGGTATGGAACGCTCATCGAAGCGTTCGAGAAAGGTGAATATCGATGACTACCACCACATACACAGTCCAGGGAATGACCTGCGGGCACTGCGTGTCGACGGTGAAGGCTGCGGTCGGTTCCGTTCCCGGCGTGACCGGGGTGGCGGTGGACCTGCAGGCGGGCACCGTCACCAGCACCGGTACGCCGACCGATTCTGCTGTCGCGAAGGCTATCTCGGAGGCAGGGTACGAAGTCGTCTCGGCGGAACGCGAGGCGGCGGCCGGTCACGCACTGCCCCTGGTCGGCAATGCCGGCGGCTGCTGCTGCGGCTGACGAACGAGGCGGCGGCGCGGGTGGAGGTACCCGCCCCGCCGGTAGTCGGCTCAACCGCCATGGTGTTGGCCGTGTTTCGCCGGGGCGCAACCAGTCCAAGCGACTTGGCTGTTGGGTCGGCGCCGGGTTGTCGGGAGCGGTGTCGCCGGTGCGCGCGCAGGGCCGATGACGAACGCGGGCAACGAGAACATGACCGCAAAGGACAGGTCCCACACGGAGAATGCGGGAGTCCCGATGACGACGTGGGGTGCCGCCGACGTCGGCGATCTCTGTTCGTAGCAGCGAAGAGACGGCCAGGGTTCGCTCGCTGCATGCGTGGCGAGTGGCTGTCGAGATCCGCGCATGCTGGGGGAATTCGGTCAGTGGTCGGCAGGACGGGCGCTGACAGTTCCGTCGTACATGGAGGCCGTCGCATCGGCGGGAACCTGAGGTCGCCACGTCGACAGGGGCCTCGGCTCGAGTCTCTGCGCGTGGCTTCTTCATCGAATCTTCACCAAACAACCAGCCAAGCCATACCGGGTGGGGGCAGGCTCGGACTTGACCGAACAGTGGCTGGCAGGTGTATCCCGAGCTTCAGCAAGCGTTTGATCAGACATCGAGGAGCAGTGATGACGCAGAGATGGAGTGTCAATGTCACCCCGGCTGAGCGGATCGCCCGAATCCTCGTCGGCGGGGTCGGCGTGGTTGGCGGGGTTTTCCTGATTGCGGGCGGGGCAACGGCCGTGGTCATGGTACTAGCGGTGCTGTTGATCCTGGCCGGACTGGATCTGGTGGTTACCGGGTCGACCGGCCATTGCCCGCTGTATCAGAGGCTGGGGCATGTCCCGGCATCGTTGAAGGGCGGAACGTCATGACCGATGATGATCGGCGTGAGCCCTATATCGGCGACAACAGCGGACATGACGAGCATGGCGAGCGTCACGGCGCAGGTGGTCACAGTCGTCACCGCTGGATGATGGTCGCCTGCTGCGTCCCGATGCTGCTTATCGCCGGTGCGCTGGTGCTCACCGGAACGGTCGGAATCGGCGGCATCGTGTTCGCGTTGGCGTGCGTGGGAATGATGGCGGTGATGATGTTTTCGATGGGCGGAGAACACCGTCCTTGACGCCCCCTCCATCAACCCAGTTGGTCGGTAGATCAACACCATGACCAGCTGAAGTCAGTGCTGCTCGAGCGGGGCGATGACGGCTCGGTGCCGCGACAACGAAAGGTGCCACAGCGAATGAACCGAACCACCGTGCTCGAAGTGGGTGGACTGAACTGGGCGAGCTCGACGGCGTCCGTCGAGGCCACCCTGCGCCGTCGCGCGGGAGTCACCTCCGTCGAGGCGAATGCCGTGAACCAGACCGCCACCGTCACCTACGACCCGGCGAAGACGTCGGTGGTCGAACTGTCGAAGTGGGTGCGTGACTGCGGCTATCACTGCGCGGGACGGTCGGTGCCCGATCACGTGTGCGACCCGATGTCCGAGCCGGCCGCCCTGGCCGCGCACCTCCACCACGCCCCGCCGCCCGGTCCGCCCGCCGCACCGGCGGGCCATGAGGGCCATGAGGGCCATGCTGGACGGTCGCCGCAGGAGACGATGGGCCACGGCGGTGGTCATGCCGGGATGTCGATGGACGACATGGTCCGGGACATGCGCAACCGCTTCCTGGTTGCCGCGGTGCTGTCGATCCCGATCTTGCTGTGGTCCCCGATCGGCCGCGACGTCCTCGGATTCACGGTGGCCGCACCGTTCGGTCTGCGCGACGACGTCTTCTCCTTCATCCTGTCGATCCCGGTGATCTTCTACTCGGCCTGGATCTTCTTCGACGGCGCCTACCGGGCGCTCAAGGCGCGCACCCTCGACATGATGGTGCTGGTGGCGGTGGCCGTCGGGACCGGCTGGCTCTACAGCGCCGTCATTACCCTCACCGGCGGCGGTGAGGTGTTCTACGAGGCCGCCACGGTGCTGACCGCGTTCGTGCTACTCGGGCACTGGTTCGAGATGCGCGCCCGCGGCGGCGCGAACGACGCGATCCGTACCCTACTCGAGCTCGCCCCGCCGATGGCGCTGGTGCTGCGCGACGGGGAACCGGTCGAGATCCCCACCGCCGAGGTCATGGCCGGGGATCTGCTGCTCATCCGCCCGGGCGCGAAGATCCCGGTCGACGGCACGGTCGAGGAGGGAAGCTCGGAGGTCGACGAGTCCATGGTCACCGGCGAGAGTCTGCCGGTGACCAAGACACCCGGATCGCAGGTGATCGGCGCCTCGATCAACACCACCGGCACCCTGCGGGCCCGCGCTACCAAGGTCGGCTCCGACACCGTTCTCGCCCAGATCGTCGCCCTGGTCCAGGAGGCCCAGAACTCCAAGGCGCCCGGGCAGAGACTCGCCGACCGGGCCGCGTTCTGGCTGGTCCTGGTCGCCCTGATCGGCGGCACCGGCACGTTCTTGGTGTGGCTCCTGGCGGGTGAGAGCGTGCAGATGGCACTGCTGTTCGCGATCACCGTCGTGGTCATCACCTGTCCCGACGCGCTGGGCCTGGCCACCCCGACGGCGATCATGGTCGGCACCGGCCTCGGTGCACAGCGGGGGGTGCTGTTCAAGAACGCCACCGCACTGGAAACCTCGGCGCGCATCGACACCGTGGTGATGGACAAGACCGGCACCCTGACCAAGGGCGAGCCGGAGGTCACCGACGTGGTCGCCGACGGTATCGGCGAGGACGAACTCCTCGCCCTCGTCGCCGCGGTCGAACGCGAATCCGAGCACCCGCTGGCCGGCGCGATCGTCCGCTACACCGCCGAACGCGCGATCCCACAACTGCCCTTGGCCGAGTTCTCGAGCGTGCCCGGGCACGGTGCCACCGCCGAGGTGCAGGGCCGCCGGGTCGCGGTCGGCAACCGCAAGCTCATGGTCGCCGAGGACGTCGATTTCGGTGTCCTGATGGACCGGCGAGACTCGCTGGCCTCGACCGGGCGGACCGCGGTGCTGGTGGCCGTCGACGGCCGCGGGGTCGGGGTGATCGCGCTGGCCGATGCCGCCCGGGAAACCTCCGCCGCCGCGGTGTCCGCCCTCCACGACCTGGGCGTCGAGGTGGTCATGCTCAGCGGCGACAACGAGGCCACCGCCGCGCGCATCGCCGGGCAGCTGGGCATCGACACCGTCATCGCCGAGGTGCTGCCCGGCGACAAGGCCGCCAAGATCGCCGAACTGCAGAGTGCCGGCAAGAAGGTCGCCATGGTCGGTGACGGCGTCAACGACGCCCCCGCCCTGGCCCAGGCGGACCTGGGCATCGCGATCGGCGCCGGCACCGACGTCGCGATCGAAACCGCCGACCTGGTGCTGATGCGCTCGGACCCGCTCGACGTGCCGATAGCCCTGCGGATCGGGCGCGGCACCCTCCGCAAGATGCGGCAGAACCTCGGATGGGCGGTCGGCTACAACGTCATCGCCCTGCCGATCGCCGCCGGGGTCTTCGAACCCTCACTCGGGCTGGTGCTGCGCCCGGAGATCGCCGCCCTGTCGATGTCCGGCTCGAGCCTCATCGTCGCGGTCAACGCCCTGATGCTCAAACGACTCAAGCTGCCCGCCCCGCCGGAACCACACCCCGCCGCGCCGCGGCCGGCGCCCGAGCCCACACCAACAGGTCCGCGGTGAGCGGTGACCGCTCGAACGAATTATTCGTCGACGACGAGGAGCGCCATGGACGCCGTACGCGAATCAGCAGCTCCGGCAGACTCCTTGACCGATCAGGAGCTCGGCGACCTCGACGCGTGGTGGCGGGCGGCGAACTACCTGTCGGTGGGTCAGATCTACCTGATGGGCAATCCCCTTCTCCGCGAACCGCTCCGTCCCGAGCACGTCAAGCCCCGGCTTCTCGGCCACTGGGGCACCACGCCGGGACTGAACTTCATCTACGCCCACCTCAACCGGGCGATAACTGCGCGCGATCTGAACATGATGTACGTGATGGGACCCGGTCATGGCGGCCCGGGACCGGTGGCCGCCGCGTGGCTCGAGGGCACCTACAGCGAGGTCTACCCCGACATCACGCAGGACGAGGACGGGATGAAAAGGCTGTTCACCCAGTTCTCCTTCCCCGGCGGCATTCCCAGCCACGTCGCACCGGAGACGCCGGGATCGATTCACGAGGGCGGCGAGCTCGGATACTCCTTGTCCCACGCCTACGGGGCGGCGTTCGACAATCCGGACCTGATCGTCGCCGCGGTGGTCGGGGACGGCGAGGCGGAGACCGGTCCGCTCGCCGCCAGCTGGCATTCCACCAAGTTCGTCGATCCGCGACGTGACGGCGCGGTACTGCCGATCCTGCATCTGAACGGGTACAAGATCGCCAATCCCACCGTGCTCGACCGGATCGACCGCGAAGAACTCGACGAACTGCTCCGCGGATTTGGTCACACACCGATCCTCGTGGAAGGCACCGAACCCGAGTACATGCACCAGGCATTCGCCGCAGCGCTGGACCGCAGCCTCGACGAGATCGCCGAAATCCAGCGGCGCGCCCGACGCGACGGCCACACCGAACGCCCCCGCTGGCCAATGATCGTGCTCCGCTCCCCCAAGGGTTGGACCGGCCCGAAGGAAGTCGACGGACTCGAGGTCGAGGGCTCCTGGCGCGCACACCAGGTCCCGTTCACCAACGCCCGCGACGACGGCCACCGCAAGATCCTCGAGCAGTGGCTACGCAGCTACCGGCCCGAGGAACTGTTCGACACCTCCGGCGCCCCCGCAGCCCACATCCGGGACCTGCACCCGCTCGGCACTCGACGCATGAGCGCCAACCCGCATGCCAACGGCGGGCCACTGATCCGCGACCTCGCGATGCCCGACTTCCGGAACTACGCGGTGCCGGTCGAAGTGCCGGGCACCGGCAATGTCGAGTCCACCCGGATACTGGGCACCTTCCTGCGGGATGTGATGCGTGAGAACATGTCCACCTTCCGGATGTTCGCACCGGACGAGACCAATTCGAATCGGCTCGGTGCCGTGCTCGAGGTCACCGACCGCACCTGGAACGCACGCACCCAACCCGATGACGATCACCTCGCCCCCGACGGACGTGTGATGGAGATCCTGTCCGAGCACACCTGCCAGGGATGGCTCGAAGGGTATCTACTCACCGGCAGGCATGGCGTGTTCTCCTGCTACGAGGCGTTCATCCACATCGTCGACTCGATGTTCAACCAGCACACCAAGTGGCTGCGCACCACCAACGGCATCGTGTGGCGCCGGCCCATCCCCTCGCTGAACTACCTGCTCACCTCGCACGTGTGGCGCCAGGACCACAACGGGTTCTCACACCAGGATCCCGGATTCATCGATCACGTGGTGAACAAGAAGGCCGACGTGATCCGGGTATATCTCCCGCCGGACGCCAACACACTGCTGTCGGTGGCCGACCACTGCCTGCGCAGCCGGCAATACGTCAACGTCATCGTCGCCGGGAAACAGCCGCAGCTGCAGTACCTCGACATGGCCGCGGCGATTACCCACTGCACCAAAGGAATCGGGATCTGGGACTGGGCCAGCACCGACAGCGGTGTGGAACCGGATGTGGTGCTCGGGTGCGCCGGGGACGTGCCCACGATGGAGACGCTCGCCGCCGTCCAGATCCTGCTGGAGTGGTTCCCCGACCTGAGGATCCGGGTGGTCAATGTGGTCGATCTGATGCGGCTGCAGGACCATCGGGAGCACCCGCACGGGCTGATGGAGGCGGACTTCGACGCGCTGTTCACCGTGGACAGGCCGGTGATCTTCGCCTACCACGGGTATCCGTGGTTGATCCACCGACTGACCTACCGCCGCACCAACCATCACAACTTCCATGTGCGCGGCTACAAGGAGGAGGGGACCACGACGACACCGTTCGACATGTGCGTGCTCAACCAGATCGACCGCTTCGATCTGGCGATGGACGTCATCGACCGCGTCCCCCGTCTCCACCGCATCTCGGCGCACCCGCGTGAGCACCTGAAGAACAAGCTGATCGAACATCGCCAGTACATCCGCACCCACGGGGAGGACATGCCCGAGATCACCCACTGGCAATGGGCCCCGGCCGCACCGCCTGCCGGCGGTGGCCCCGGACCGGTCTCCACCGCCGAGCAGTGAGAGGCGACGGAAAGGACCGACCGTGGCGGAAACACGTCGATACCATGGTGCACGAGAGAGAGCCGAACGCCCTGTTCGTTCAGGTGACGAAGAACCCGCTCGAACGCGCACTGAGATGACGGCTCGCAGGCAATCACCATGCTCGAGGACGCGATGCCTAGAACCGAGAGAAAGGCGCAGCGGGTGAGCAGCAACGACATATTTCAAGTCGTGGTCGGCGTGGATGGGTCGACCCAGTCGCTGACCGCCCTCGAATGGGCGGTGACCGAAGCCCGTCTGCACCACGGCCAGGTACGAGTGGTGACCGGGTGGCAGTATCCGACCGCGGCGACCGGCATGGACGGACTGATCTGGGAGCACCAATCGTTCGAGCGCGTCGCACACCAGACCCAGAGCGAAGCATTGAAAGGTGTTCCCACCGAGGGCGTCCACATCAGCGGAGAGGTCCTCCAGGGGCTTCCCGCCTCCGTTCTACTAGAGGCCGCCCAGGATGCGGACCTGCTTGTCGTCGGCTCCCGCGGCCGGGGAGGGTTCACCGGACTGCTTCTCGGGTCGGTGTCCACCCAGATCGTCCACCACGCCACCTGCCCGGTACTGATCGTCCGACCGGGACGGGAAACCCCTGCAGTCAGGTAGAAGTCACGTCGGGCACCCGCCGGCAACAGGTCATCGGAGAACAGCGGCTGGTTCGCTTGCCCGCAGGCATATCGACGAGTGACAGACCACGATCTTCTCGCTCCATGGCGACAGGTGCAGTACTGCCTCCGCAGATCACGGCGCACATCTCGGTGGCATGTCGCACCATCGATAGCATCCCGACTGTCGAACTTTGCCGGCCGCGTACACGTGCCGGCCGTGTCCGCGGTCGCCCGCAGATGTTTCCTGTCGCATCAAACTGGGACTCGGCCACCTCTGATCAGAAAGGGCGACTGTGGAACAGGCTTCGCCAACGCTCGCCAGTCCGCGACCGGACGCGGTGACCACGCCGCGCGTGGTCGTAGTCCACATGCTCCGGGTATCGGCATGACTCGCCGCGACCGATCCCGCGCGGCCGGATCCGGACCGGCAGGGATCGGAAATGGATTCGACCCGGGTGGTGAGCCGTGCACACCGTGCGTGGCTCAACTGCATTCCCCCGCCGAGCGGCTGGCGGCTCTGCGCGAGGCGGTCCACCACGAGCCGGATCCGCTGGTGACGTTGACCCACCTGCTGCACCTGTGTCGTGATGAGCATCGTGTGCTGTGGGCGCAGGCGGGCTCCCCGGGCATCCGGGCGACGGTCGCGAACGTGCTCGCCCCGCTCCGTACGGCAGTCGGGTCCGGCCCGGCTGCCGCGACCTTGGACGCGCCGGTTCGCCAAGCCCTGGCCGAAGCGCTGCGACCGGTCGAAGGGGCGGCACCGGTGGTGATCGCTCACGCGCTCGCGCAGTACCTCGACGACCACTATCGGCAGTGCGTCACCGAGTCGTTCCGCAGACGCAGCCCCTACCAGCCCGGGGTGGGTGATCCAGTTCCTCTGGGCGGCCCCGACATCCGCGCAGTGATGGACATGCGGCCCACCTCGCCACCCTGGCGGCTGGCGAACCGGCTGGATGAGACTCGCCGGGTCCGGCTGGCCGGAGGGTGGGTGACACAGTTTCGGATCGTGTTCGACTACAGCCTCTTCGACGCCCTGCCCGGTCTGGTCACCGCCGACACGATCGTTGCCACCTGCCACCCCAACCGAGCCCTGACCGAATTCACTCTGCCCCGCGACTCGACGCAGCCGACCTTCCCGGTGCAGCCGACAGACCTCGATCGGCAGCGCCGCCACCTCGATCAGCTCATCGGCCGGGCCGCCGCCGCTGGTGCCTCCATCATCGTGCTGCCCGAACTGTGCGTCACCGAGTCGCTGGCCCGACACCTGCAGGACTGGGTCCGCCGCGAGGACGGCCCCCGGCTCCTGGTCGCCGGCAGCTACCATCACGTCGATGGTTCGCCGCCTCGGCGGCGCAATACCGCCATCGCCTGGGTCCGCGGGCACGACCAGCCGTTGACACACGACAAACATTCGCCCGCCGAGCAGCCGATCCTGGAGGACATTCAGCCGCAGGGTTGGCCGGAATTGCGCGTGTACGTCACCGCCGACGGATGGCATCTCGTGATCGCAATCTGCCGGGACCTGCTCAATCCGGAGGCGGTGCACACCCTCGCCGAGACCGGAGCCAACCTGGTGCTGGTGCCGGCGATGAGCGAGAGCCTGGCGCCCTTCACCGGTCAGGTCGCGCACCTGGTCGGCTCGGGACAGGCCATCATCGCCCTGGCGAACAACCCCGCCGACTGGGCCCGAAGCGGCGACCCCGCCCCGCACCGCTCGGCCCGCGCCCTGTTCGGTCACCCCGGTCTGGGGCAGCAGACCCGGGTGGTCGCCTCGCCGGACACCGCTCCCGGTATCGCGACGCTCAACGTGCGGTCCGGGCTGATCGGCTGGACCAGCGCCGACAGCCAGGACTCGCCCGGTGACCCGCCCGGTGACCAACCGTCATCCTCGCAGACCCTCCCGGAGTGGGCCGCCCGGCTTGCGGCAGCAATCCGCCGCTACCGGCAGTACGAGCCACCGCCGCCGAAGCCGATCACGCTCCGGCCCGCTGCGGTGCTCGTGCTGCTCACCGATGGACCTACTGGCCCGCAGATACTGCTCACCACGCGTGCTCCGGACCTGCGGGACTACCCTGGCCGGCGCGTGTTTCCCGGCGGCGTCCGGGACCCGCAGGATGACGGCCCGGTGGCTACCGCCTTGCGGGAAGCCGGCGAGGAGATCGGACTGGACCCGGGCAGCGTGCAGATCCTCGGCGTGCTGCCCGCACTCGCCGAGCCAGAGACCAGGTTCTTGGTCACCCCCGTGCTCGGTTGGTCCGCTCGCCCGGAGTACACCCGACCGGTCAACCTCGCCGAAGTCACCTCGGTCCATGACGTGCCGCTGCGACAGCTCACCCATCCAGGTCATGACCGAGACGGTGTACCGGACCCGCCGAGTCCGGAGCTGACTGGCCTCGGCTCGATGACCGCCATGGTGATCGATATGCTGCTCACCCTGCTCGCCGAGCCGATCCATCCGTCCGGCTCCGGACACGACCGGGCATCCGCAAAGGATCCCGACGCTCCCGGACCACCGTGGTGACGGCCAGGGCGGGGGAGGTAGCCGGCGACGCATGGGTCGGCTCAGTTAGTCCCGCAACATCGGAGCGGTAGGGTCGGCGCCAGGTTCGGGCAGTGCGTGGGCGGCCGCCGCCGACGGCAGGTCTACTTCCCAGACCTCGCCGGGGGTCAGCGTCTTCTCGATTCCTTCGACGCAGAGCCGGACCGGTCCGGCCGAGCAGGGATACAGTCGGATCCGCGCCCGGTCCTGGGTCAGGCCGATGCTGATCGGTTGTCCCCGATAACTGAACCGGAACGTCGCCTCGGTCAGTTCGGCGGGCAGGACCGGATGAAGCCAGAGGGCGTCCTGCCGGGTTTCCACCCCGCCGTAACAACGGATCACCATATCGGCGGTTCCAGCCATGGCTCCGAGGTGGACACCTTCATGAGTGGTCCCGCCCTGGGTGTCGGCCAGATCCGCCTCCAGAGCCTGCTCGAACAGCGACCACGATCGTGGCCGGTCGGTCCGGGCCAGAACCCAGCCGTGGGTCAGTCTGCTCAAGGTCGAGCCGTGGCTGGTGCGCGCGAGATAGTACTGGACCGTACGGGGGATGAGTTCCGGCGGCAGCGTGTACCCGAGGCGTTCGAACACGGTGCGGAGTTCTTCGGCGGAGAACAGGTAGAAAAGCATCAGGACATCGGCCTGTTTGGAGAGCCGGTACCTGTTGGTGGTGTCGTCTTCGGCCTGCAGGATCAGGTCCAGTCGGCCGATATTGCCGTAGCGCGCCCGGTAGGCGTCCCAGTCGAATTCCTCCAGCGCCTCGTAGCCCTCGAACTGGCTGAGGACACCGTCGTGGAAGGGTACGCGCAGTCGCCTGCTGATGCGGTTCCAGTGTGCGGGCTCCTCTGGCTTCAGTTGCAACCGGCGCCAGAGCGGGTCGCAGTCGCGACAGGCCAGCAGGTCCACCGCGTCCTCGGCCCGGGCGAGCACCCAGGCGGCCAGCACGTTGGTGTAGGCGTTGTTGCGCAGACCCTGACCCGGTGCGTCCGGGTACCCGTCGTGGTACTCGTCCGGTCCCATCACGCCACTGATGTCGAATCGGTCATCCGCGGGATTGTGAACGGCCAGGCTGGTGAAAAGTCGGGCGACCTCCACGAGGATTTCGGCACCGTACTCGGCGAGGAACCCGGTGTCGGCCGTGGCCTGAAAGTACTGCCACACGCTGTAGGCCACGGCCAATCCGACGTGCCGCTGCCTGCGGGAGTTGTCCGCCATCCACACCCCGTTGCGGACGTTGAAGAGCTCGGCGGGGGTTTCCTCCCGGCCGTCGCTGCCGGACTGCCAGGGAAACATTGCACCGTTCAGGCCGTCGGCGCGGGCGGCCGCGCGGGCCGCGTCCAGGCGCCGGTACCGGTAGAGCAGGAAGGAGCGCGTCAGTTCGGGCCGGCGCAAGGTCAACATGGGATAGACGAAGAGTTCATCCCAGAAGATGTGGCCGCGGTAGCCCTCACCGTGCAGTCCCCGCGCGGGCAGGCCCGCATCGAGGTCTGTGTCAGCTGCCGCGACGGTTTGCAGTACGTGAAAGATGTGCAGATTCAGCGCCAGCGACTGCCGCGTACCCGTCTCAAGGTCGACCCCGAACCGCTCCCACAGTGCGGCCCAGGCGTTTTCCTGGGCGCCGAGCAGCTCCCCGAATCCGGGTGCCCGGCCGATCCGGTTGCCGACGTCCAGGGCGGCCGTGGAGGCGGCGCGATCCCGGGAAGTCGCCACGGCGACAATCTTTTCCAGCGTGACCGGGATGCCGCGGCCGAGGCTGAGCGTCATGGTGTGCCCTGCGCGGGCCCGTTCGGCGATCAGCCGGCGGTCGACGACCGTGTCTGTGGCGCCCACGCGGGTCCGTGCCGCAGTCGCGATGCTGATCCGGGACTGGTTGGTCACCGCCTCGTACAGCACCGTTTCACCGTCCAGTTCCACGGAGCGAACCGGGACCAGATGTTCGTGGGCGAGCGCACGGTCCGCTGCCACGTTGCGGTTTGCCACCGCTCCGTTCACGGCGGACTCGACGGTCATCTCACCGGACCAGTCTTCGGCTTCGAGGATGAGCTCCAGTGCGGCCAGATGGGTTTCGGTCAGAGACTGAAACTGCCGGGAGGTGACCCGGGTCGTGCGGCCCGCAGTGTCGCGGTACCGGTGGGTGCGAGTCAGCACACCGGTACGCAGATCAAGATCCTGGCGGTAGCTGAGCATCTCTGGCGATCCCGGACACAGAACCGGACCGTCTCCGACGCGGACGGTCAGGAAAGTCCAGTCCGGGGCATTGACCAAATGTTCGGTCTCAACGGTGTTCCCATCGAGGGCGGTGGTGAGTCGATTGTAGATTCCGGCCAGGTAGGTGCCCGGGTAGTGGACTGCGTCGGCGGTGCTTCCGGGTACCGCGCCGCGGGTGGCCCAATACCCGTTCCCCAGCGTGCACAGCGCCTCCCGGGTTGCTTCCTGGGCGAGGTCGAACCGGTCATAGACCAGATTCCAGCTCCCCGGCGGGGTCGGCTGCGCCCCTCCACACCAGGACCGGCCGCTCTGTGCTTGGTCGATGGCCGTCTCGGCTGGCTGCCCGGGGATTCGTCGCGCGGTGGCGTCGTTGTCACCCGTGAGCATCACAACCTCGACGCCGGGTTCGGGCCAGCCGAGACCGGTCGCACCGCGAGAGAACTCCGTCACAGCCGGTAGCCGAGCTGTCCGCAGGACCGGCACGTGCCGCTGCTGTCATAGTGACACTGTAATTGCGTCGACGAGGACAGCGCGGCGAGCTTGCGCGCCCGAACTCACCGCCCAACCGGACTCGTTCGCGCACCACCTCAATAGTCTGGGTCATCGAGTGTTGGTGAAGACGCCGAAACCACTACCGCTTCCTCGGTCGAATTGGGCAGGATTTGCCCGCCCCGACCCGACCTGGAGGTCTGGTCATCTGCACTTCAATCCGGGAGGCACGCGCCAGCCGATTTCGTCGCCCGCGGCCACGTTCTAGGATGGGATCGTGGTCCTCTTCTACGAGGTTTTGTTGGTTTTCGCTGCTTTGCTCATCACGTGGTTCTCGCTGTACGTCATCTATCGTTTGATCACCGAGGAAGATTTGAACCGCCGATTCCGGTGATTACTGGTGACTACCGGGGGTCGTCGGCTGCAGGGATGACCGGGTGATGCTGCCGCGATCGCGGATATTGGCCCCGAATCTCTGTGCCACGACCGTACCGATCCAGGACGGCCGGGCGTCTGCTTACTCACCCGCGGTGTCAGCGAGCTCTGATACCGAACGGCCACCGACATGACGTCGGCCGCAGGAGTCTGCCCGTCGCACTGATCTGCCGCCAATCCGATGAGATTGTCGCCGAACAGCGTTCGGATGAATTTGTCCGAGGTGAGGTGCCAATCCTCGCATCGAACGACGTGACGGTCGGTGCCCAGCCGCTCGTATTTGCGCGTCGCCGCGCCACCACCCGCCATGGAGGTAAAGCTTCTTCAGCGAATCTTCACAGAAATCCTCGGCCTGAACCGGCAATGAACTGACAGTCTTGAACGAGAGACGGGTGCAGGGCGCCGTCGGGTTGATCGAGGTGGGATAAGGCAAGGAGTGGATGTGTCGCAGTGCCGACGAAAACCGACCGGGATTGTGCGCCCGCGGCGTGCGGTGAGCGATCCACCACCGGCGACTCGGCCGCTGAATCGGCCCCTGCGGCCGCAATCACCAATTATACCGGAGGAGGGTATATTGGGAGGTGGAGAACGCGGGCTGGCGAGAGGAGTCGGCAGTGAGCACCGAACCCCCCGAGGCCAGCCATCGCCACATCCAGTCCAAGGGTGCCTACCTCGCGCGCCTGCGGCGCATCGAAGGACAGGCCCGCGGCCTTCAACGGATGGTCGACGAAGAGAAGTATTGCATCGACATCCTCACCCAGATCTCCGCGATGACCAAGGCCCTCCAGGCCGTGGCGCTGGGCCTGCTCGAGGAGCACATCAGCCACTGTGTGGCCGATGCCGCCGCGGCCGGCGATCGCGTCGAGGCCGACGTGAAGATCGCAGAGGCCTCCAACGCCATCGCACGTCTCGTGCGGTCCTGACTGCAAATCTGTCATCGAAGGGCATGGCGCAGAATTGGCGACCCGGCCAGCCCGCCGAGCCGGCGCGCGCCCAGGTGCTTGGAATCTGTCAGGCCGCCAAGGTCATGGAGCTCGACGGCCTCGCGCGATTTCCGGCGGGTGCGGGCGTGAACGCTTGGCCCCCACTGCACAACTGCCCGACGTCTCGCGTGATGAGCATGTGTGTGCACTGTGAGAAAGGAATTCCCCTGTCATGAAGAAGAAGTCCCTCACCGCCAGCGCAGCCACGGTTGCAGCTCTAGTCGCGTTGACCGCCTGTAGCAACTCCAACAACGATCAGGCCACGCAGAGCAATACCGCGGCGAGCGTCACCGCCACGACGGCCTCCGCCGAGACCCACAACCAGGCGGACGTGACGTTCGCGCAGCAGATGATTCCGCATCACGCGCAGGCGATCGAGATGAGCGATGTCGTGCTTGCCAAGGACGGTATCGACCCCCGGGTGACCGATCTGGCGAATCAGATCAAGGCAGCTCAAGGCCCGGAGATCGAGCGGCTGCAGGGCTGGTTGACCGAGTGGGGACAGTCCAGCATGCCGATGTCCACGTCCGGGATGATGACTCCGGGTCAGAGCATGCCGATGTCCACGTCCGGGATGATGACTCCGGGTCAGAGCATGCCGATGTCGATGCCGGGCATGGAGATGCCGGGCGATAGCGGGATGGGAATGAGCGGAATGATGTCCGCCGAGGACATGTCCGCACTGCAGAATGCTCAGGGCGTGGACGCCAGCCGGCTCTTCCTCACACAGATGATCACCCATCACCAGGGCGCGATCGCCATGGCGCAGACCGAAATCGACTCCGGTCAATATCCCGACGCCGTCGCGATGGCACGCACCATCGCCGACACCCAACAGCAGGAAATCACCACGATGCAGAACATCCTGGCCTCGCTGTGACACCCCGGCTTCGTGGAGTCGAACACCCGACGATGACCTCGTCCGAGGAGAACGCAGTGAGCACCACCGCGAGCTACCACATCTCCGGCATGACCTGCGCGCATTGCGTGAAAGCGGTCACCGAGGAACTCGACCGTCTCGATGCAGTGACGAACGTCGACATCGACCTGGTTCCCGGTGGCGACTCACGGGTGAGGGTCACCAGCAGCCGGCCACTGCCGCTCGAGCAGGTACGTCACGCCGTCGACGAGGCCGGATACTCCCTGGCCGACCCACCCACCTGATCCACCCTCAGCGCGCCCTCCCCGGGGCATCAGGAACGTTTCGCGCCGGTGAGCACGAGGACTGACGCGGGTCACCGCCTCGACCTGGGGAGGACGCGCCGCGGTGATCGTCACCAGATCGCCCGCCGCCGCATCGACGTGGCGGACACCGCCGTCAGCCCGGACCCGACCGCACATGATGTACACGGCGGCCTCGCCGCGGATGGGAACATCGGCTAATAGCTAATCGCCGGCCCGGGGTGAGCGCGATGAGAGTCCGGCGCAGCCGGTGCTCGTGACCACATAGACAGTTTCCGCGCTCCGTCCGCTCGGCTCGCGCTGCGGGCGTGCGCGAGCCGGTGCCGGGCGATCGCGGGCACCGAGTATTTCCTCATCGCTGATCCGGGCGGAGGGGGAAGGTGATGGTAAAGGTACTGCCAGTTCCGGGGCCGTCACTGCGGGCGGTGATGTGGCCGCCGTGCGCCTCGACGAGCGCCTTGGCGATCGCCAGTCCGATCCCGGCGCCGCCGTGTTCGCGGTCGCGTGCCGCATCGACACGGTAGAACCGCTCGAACAGGTGCGGAAGGTGCTCGGCGGAGATCCCGTCGCCGGTGTCGGTCACCTCGATCACCAGCAGCTCGGGTCGCTGTTGCGCGGTCACCTCCACCCGGCCGCCCCGGGGGGTGTGCCGCAAGGCGTTGTCGAGCAGGTTGCCCAGCACCTGGCCGAGCCGCTCCGGGTCGGCCCACAGGCGGGGAAGGTGCGCGGGAACCCGAGAGGTCAGTGACACCTGCTTCGCGGTGTAGCGGTCCGCCGCGGCGGCGAGCGCAGTCGAGAGCAGTGCGGCGGGGTCCACCGAGGTGGGCTCGATCGAGGTCCGGCTCTCTTCCGCATGGGAGAGACTGCGGACATCGTCGGAGAAACGGACCAGCCTGCGGGTCTGGTCGCGCAGCATGATGATTGTGTCGGCATCCAAGGTCTCGACCCCGTCCTCGAGTGCCTCCATGTACGCCTCGAGTACCGACACCGGGGTGCGGATTTCGTGGGCGAGGTCCCCGAGGAGTTGGCGACGGGTGGTCTCGACCGATTCGAGCCCGGCGGCCATCCGGTTGAACGCCTCGGCGAGTGCGTCGAAGTCGTCCCCCAGGTGCGGGGGAGTCACCCGAATGGCGTAGCGCCCATTGGCCACCGCGGTCGCCGCGGACGACACCTCGGTCAACGACCGTTGCAGGCGCCGACTGAAATACCAGGTCACCATCAACGCGGCCAGGGAGGCCACTCCGAGGGCGACCGCCAGGGAAATGGCTGTGGCGGAGCGGTACGCCTGCTCGGCGTGGAACTGCTCGTCGGACGAGGCCGGTACCCCGGCGCGGTGCAGGTGCTCGCGGAACAGTGGGGGGCCGGCGAACACCGCGACCACCCAACAGGTGGCGGCGCCCGCAACCAGGACCAGCGATTGCGCCAGCAGCAGCCGCACGCCGAGGCCGGGGCCACGGCTGTGCACCGGACCGAGGCCGACGGTGCCCGGGCGAACCTGACGCGAGGTCATTGCCCGGTCCCCATCCGGTACCCGATGCCGCGGACGGTGGTGACGTACCGGGGCGCGGCGGGGTCGTCTCCCAATTTGCGGCGCAGGTGGCCGACATGCACATCCACGAGGTGCTCGTTACCAACCCAAGACTCCCCCCACACGGCCTCGATCAACTGGCGCCGGCTAAATGCCATACCCGGCCGGGACGACAACGCCGCCAAAACGTCGAACTCGGTGCGGGTCAATACCACCGGGCGGTCGCCGAGATGGACCTCCCGGCCCGCGACGTCGATCCTCATCGCCCCGAATACCCGCGGGGGTGCCTCACTCCCGCCCGGCGCGGTGGGCGGCGTCTCGTATGCCGGGGCCTTCCGGGGCCGTCGCAACATGGCGCGGATGCGGGCCACCAGCTCCCGGGGGCTGAACGGTTTGGTGACGTAGTCGTCGGCGCCGACGGACAATCCGATGATGGTGTCCATTTCGGCGTTGCGGGCGGTCAGCATCACCACGTAGGCATCGGAGAACGTCCGCAGTGCCCGGCACACCTCGATTCCGTCCATGCCCGGCAGCCCGAGGTCGAGGACCACGACGTCGGGGTCGATTTCCCGGGCGCGAGCGAGCGCATCGACGCCGTTGTAGGCGACGGCGACCTCGAAGTTCTCCCGTTCGAGGTAGCTGGCGACGACCGCGGTCAGCGGGCGCTCGTCGTCGACCACCAAGGCCCGATATCCGGCGGCGCTGTCGGGCGGGAGGTGTGGCGTGTGGTTCATGGTCTCCATCGTCGCCGGTGTCCTCCCGGTCCGGTGCGGGTCACCCTGAACTGCCCATATCTTCAGGGAAACTACACAGAACCCTCATCGATTCACCGCGATCCGACACCACGCTGGAGAGCAACGAAAGGTGAACAGCCATGATGTGGTGGAACGACGGAATGGGCTGGGGCGGCTGGGTACTGATGGTCGTGGTTATGGTTGCGTTCTGGGGGTTGGTTGTGGCCGGGGTGTTGGCACTGTTCCGCAGCATGCGCACGGACCGCACCGCGCCCTTCGATCCCGACTCTCGGGCCCGGGAAATTCTCGACGAACGATTCGCTAGAGGTGAGATCGACGCCGGAGAATACCGGGTTACGTCCACGATGATGGTGTACGAGCCGGATCTCGTACCAATGACCGGCGTG
>NZ_JASHKU010000170.1:0-228 GCF_030056875.1 Rhodococcus sp. IEGM 1351
GCGACGTCTCGCACACCGCCGGGGGTGTGGGTTTCGCGGTGTTCAGGGTTGGCGCCGGCGGATCCTCGGCACAGTGTCCGGGGTGCGAAGAACCGCTCACCCGCCCCGGCGGCTGTCACATAGCATGGTGTCCCCGCTGCCTGGTCGGCGGCCACCGCGACCCGATTGCCGGGGTGGACCTGGCCCCCCGCCCGCTGCTCGGTCAGACCCACGGGACCCGGCGGCGGG
>NZ_JASHKU010000171.1:0-228 GCF_030056875.1 Rhodococcus sp. IEGM 1351
GGGGGGCGTGCGCAGGCCGTTGGGCCGGGGGTGGAGAGGGTGGAGCAGCACGAGGGCGGGGGCGGCGGCGACCGCCCGTCGGGCGCGGGGGGGGCCGCGGGGCGCGAGGGCGGCGGCCGGGGCGCGGGGGGCCGCGGGTCGACGCGGGCGTCGCGGGCGCGCGCGTCCGGCGCAGGCCAGGCCCCCCTCGCCCACCGGGGGCCCCGGCTCGACGACGCAGCAGCCGGC
>NZ_JASHKU010000172.1:0-226 GCF_030056875.1 Rhodococcus sp. IEGM 1351
CGGTAGCGCCTTCGGGGACCGGCTCTGCCGGGGTGCGCGGCGACGTCGGGCGAACCCGCGGGCCCGAGGGGTGGGGGGGCCGGGGAGGGGGGGCGGTCGGGGGTGGGGGTGGAGGGGGGGGTGGGGGTGGAACTCGCTGGGGCGAACGGGGGGGAGGGGGTCGCCGGCCTGGCGGGCGGCGGGGCCCCGGTCGCGGCGGCTGTGTGAGGGCGCGCGGCGAGCGGCT
>NZ_JASHKU010000173.1:0-225 GCF_030056875.1 Rhodococcus sp. IEGM 1351
GTTCCTGCAAGGTGGGCGGGGGTTGCGCGGGGCCGAGGGGGGCGCGGGGGTACCGGCACGGCGTCTGTGGGAGGCGGCGGGGGGGCTGCCGGGGGGGCGGCGGGGCTGGGGCGGGGGCGGGGCACTGGGGGAGGGGTCGGGCGGCGCGGGGGGGGCGTAGGTCGGCGGGAGTGGCTTGCCGGTCCGGTCGAGCTGGTCGCCCCGGGCGCGGAGCGCTGCCCGGAG
>NZ_JASHKU010000174.1:0-224 GCF_030056875.1 Rhodococcus sp. IEGM 1351
TGGGGTCGATTCCTCCGAGGTTCAGGTAGATCATCGAGGTCAGCGATTCGGCGGAATGGTGTCCGTAGCCGCGAGCGTTGATGAGTCTGATCTTTGAGTTGATTCCTTCGATGAGTCCGTTGGAGATGCCGAGTTCTACTGCTGCGATGATTCCGTCGTAGTGCTTGTGGATCTGTTGGGCGAGCATTGTGAATGCGGGGATTCCGCTGTGTGCGGCGTCGTCG
>NZ_JASHKU010000175.1:0-224 GCF_030056875.1 Rhodococcus sp. IEGM 1351
CCCACCCCCGCCCCGCCGCCCCCCCCCCGCCCCCCCGGCTGCCCCCGCGCCCCCCCCCCGACGCGCCCCGCCACCCCTCCCCCGCCCCCCACCCGCCCCCGCCCACCCAGCCGCACCCGGGCCAGACCCCCGACGAGCCCGGCCCCCGCCCCCGGGCGCTCGACGAGATCCCGCGCGCCCAAACCGCCGAGAGGCCCTGATTCCTGCAGAGTTCGGAGCGGAGG
>NZ_JASHKU010000176.1:0-224 GCF_030056875.1 Rhodococcus sp. IEGM 1351
GTGGACGGGCGGGGCGTCGTTGGTGGCTCCTGGGGGCAGAGTGGTCCGGGGTTGGGTGGGCGTGTGGGGTGCCGGCCGCGCTAAGGGGGGGGGAGCGGCGGGTCGGGGGCGGCGGGTTGGCTAGATGGGGGCCTGCGGGGGCGGAGGCGGGGGTGGGGGCGCTTCTTCTGGCGGCGCAAGCGCTGGAAAGGCTGGCGCCGGGGGGCCCGCAGGCCCTGTGCGTG
>NZ_JASHKU010000177.1:0-223 GCF_030056875.1 Rhodococcus sp. IEGM 1351
CGTGGTCTGTGTGGGCTCGCGCGGGTCGAGCGTCGGGCTGCTGCCGTCCTCGGGCGCGGTGCTGGGCGCCGCGGTGACGGCGGGGGGCTACGAGGGGGTCGCGGCGGGGCGGTGGTCGGCTGGGGGGGGCGCGGCGCGGCGGGGGCGGCGGCCGTGGCCGGGCGCGGACGGGGCGCGCGGGCCATGGCCCGGGCGAGGACCGCGGCCGCGTGGTCGGGAATCC
>NZ_JASHKU010000178.1:0-221 GCF_030056875.1 Rhodococcus sp. IEGM 1351
TTTGTATTCGCGGCGGCGGCGGTGCAGGATCGGTTCGGTGTAGCCGGAGGGCTGGGTGGTGCCGTCGAGGATGAGTTCCTTCGCGGCCTGGAACGCGATGTTGGTGTCGAAGTCCGGGGCCAGCGGCCGGTAGGTCGGGTCGGCCTCGTTCTGCCGGTCCACCACCGGGGCCATCCGCTGCAGCGATTGCACGACCTGGTCGGCGGTGACCACACCGTGCC
>NZ_JASHKU010000179.1:0-221 GCF_030056875.1 Rhodococcus sp. IEGM 1351
GGTGCGCGTGCTGGAAAAGTACACGGTCAAGGTGTCGGCCGGCCCTGGCCAGCAGGGGGCCCCCGGCGCAGACGCCGGGGCCCACGTCCCGTGCCGTACTGGTACCGACGATTCGACGTCGTCTGCACCTGTCGCTTCACCGCCGCTACCCCCAGACTTCTGACGGAGACCACGGCGAACGAAAGCCGTGCAACAGGGTAGGGGGGCTACGGTGTGGGATC
>NZ_JASHKU010000017.1:0-110538 GCF_030056875.1 Rhodococcus sp. IEGM 1351
GCTCCACGGCGCAGGCCGGTCTTTCGGTTCTCGCTCATTCGTTCCCCTCATCAGGATTCTGCTGGTTCCCAGTCACGACCTTCGAGACTGAGGAGTGGTCCATGTCGGGCCCAGCGCAGTATCCAGAGCTGTGATGTCCGCAGAGTGAACTACGGATGATCACAGCTCGATAACCGCGCTGAAGACGAAATCACTGACGAAGCGTCAGAGTTCCGACTGGGCAACGGCACATCGACCCTGCCCTCCATCTCCAGTACTGACTCGCCGAGGACAGTAACCGGCAGGTGGTTGCCTAAGCAATTAATTCCTGCCGAAACAGAATCGTGATGTATGCCACAGTCCGAAACGTGTCCAACGTGTGGGATTTGCGAGAGAATTCCGACTACTCGCCACCTCTTTGACCAGCAGGTTCACTGGCCGTTCACGTTAAGTTCGGTAACGTTTACATTCGGTTCACGAGCTCGAAGGATGTCTGTTCTGACCGAAATGTGGTGACTGTGAGAATCCTGGATACGGGGTCGCGCCCGGGGAAATTCACTCGGGCGACAGCACAAATACTCACGCTGATCGCAGAGCGGAACCGCAGATCACGATTCGCTTAAGGTGAGGCTTTCGAAGGTAACTACCCGTGATGTGGGGGGCGCTGACGGCGCAGCCATTCGTCGCCGGCAGCGGCGGCAGGCCCTTCCCCAGGTTCGCGTTCGTCCGCGGTGGTGTCGGGGAAGACGTCCCCGAAGATGCGTTCGAGCCGGGCCCTGTCGATCGGGGCCCGGCTCGGAACTGCCTGCTCGTCGGTCTCGCTTGGCGAGTCCGGCTCGTCGGAACGAGAAATCGTCTCAGCCTTCCAGACCGGACAATTCGGAAATCACGTGCGCCGCGAGCGGCGTCAGGGTGGCCATGCCGTCCCGGACCGCGGCGCGGGAGGAAGCGAGGTTTACCACGAGTGTGCTGCCGGACACTCCGGCGAGCCCGCGGGAGAGGCCCGCGTCCAGCGAACCGGCGGCGAGACCCGAAGACCGGAGGGCCTCCGAGATTCCCGGAATCTCGCGGTCGAGGACCTCGGCCGTGACGTCGGGGGCGACGTCACGCGGCGACACGCCGGTGCCGCCGACGGAGACGACGAGGTCGACGCCGCCGATGACGGCAGTGTTGAGCGCGTTGCGGATCTCCACCTCGTCGGCCGCCACCGCCACGATGGCGTCGACGATGAAGCCGGCCTCGTTCAGCAGTTCTGTCACCAGAGGCCCAATGGAGTCCTTGCCGTCACCGTGAGCGGTGCGGTCGTCGACGATTACCACCAGCGCGCGGCCGGCCAGCGAGGCTTCGATGTCCATGGTCCCTACCGTAGTGGCCCCGTTCAGAACGGACTCGACCTGCCCGAGAATCCCCGTGTTCATCAGCGGCCACCCTGTTCGGCGGTTCCGAGCGTGACGTCGACGGTCTTGGAATTGGATCCGTTCCCGTCGGTGTAGGTGATGGACACATTGTCTCCCGGTGCGTGTGAGCGGATGGCGGCGATGAGCGCGTCGCCACTGGTGATGACGCGGTCGTCGACCTTGGTGATCACCGACCCCTTCGGAATTCCCGCCTTCTCCGCCGGGCTGCCCGACGTGACCTCGACGACGGTGGCACCGTTGGCGGCGTCCTGCGACGGGACCTGGATCCCGATGACGGCCTGGGTGGCCTTGCCGGTCTTGACCAGCTCGTCCGCGATGCGCCGAGCCTGGTCGACCGGGATCGCGAAGCCGAGCCCGATGGATCCGCTCTGCTCGCCCGCACCCGAACCGCCGATACTCGCGATGGCGGTGTTGATGCCGACCAGCTGGCCGTCCATGTTGACGAGGGCGCCGCCCGAGTTGCCCGGGTTGATCGCCGCGTCCGTCTGGAGGGCGTCGATGACGGTGTTCTGGTTGCCGGACTCACCACTGGTGGACACCGGGCGATTGAGCGCCGAGATGATGCCCTCGGTGACGGTCCCGGCCAGGCCGAGGGGCGACCCGATCGCAACGACCTGTTGCCCGACCTGGACGTTGCCGGACGTTCCCAGCTCGATCGGAGTGAGATCGGTCTTGCCGTCCACCTTGATGACCGCGAGATCGGACACCGGGTCGGCGCCGACCAGCTTGGCGTCCGCCGTGCTGCCGTCCGAGAAGGCGACGGTCAGCTTGCCGCCCTTCGCGGCCGCTCCTGCCACGTGATTGTTGGTGAGGATCATGCCGTCGGACGAGATGACGATGCCGGATCCTTCTCCACCGGAACCGCCTGCCGTCGCCACCTCGATCTGGACGACGCTCGGGACCACCTTGTTCGCGACCGCCTGCACCGAACCTGCCGGTGCGTTCGCGGCCGGGGTCGCGGTGTTGTTTTTGGGGGCGTCGAGGGAGTTGGTCACCGCGGCGCCGCTGCCGTTCCGTTCGGTTGCCAGGGAGCCCACGACGCCACCGATACCCCCGCTCACGAGAGCGAGCGCCACAGCGCCCACCACGATGGCGGTGCGGGCGGGACGCTTGGTCGCGGTCGCCGTCGATCCCTCCCCGGCCTGTCCGGGGCCCTGAAGGCCGGGGAACGGGCCCTGAGGCGCCCCGTGCTGCCCGGCCGCGTGCTGGGCACCCGGGTGTCCCGGAGCGCCGTGCTGAGGCTGCCCGAACTGCTGTGTGGGCTGGTGCGGCACACCGTAGGGGTTGCCCTGGGGGTACCCGGCGCCGTAGGCCTGCTGACCCATCGGACCGCCCGTGGGGTGCTGCGGTGCGGCCGGAAACTGCTCGGTCGGGTGGTGACCCGGCGCCGCCTGCGGGTGGGCAGGCTGATCGGGGCGCGCGCCCGGGTCACCACCCGCATTGTCGCGGCTGTTGCCGTCGTGACTGTTTCGATCTTCGGTCATCGCATCACTTCCATCTCCCGCGACCGCCCGCAGGGGCAGTCGCACCGTCTCTGTCTACGAGAGTGCCCGGTGGGACTGAGAAGGTCCTGAGACCGGCCTTTGAGTAAGCCGAGACCCTGAGACTATTCCGCTCCGGGCTCACCCGGAAGGACGATCCGGATGAGCGCACCGCCCCGTTCGGAGACGTCGACGGCGATCGTGCCGCCGTGCTTGACCACCACCTGCCTGACGATCGCCAGACCCAGCCCGGAGCCGGGCATCGAGCGCGACGCCGTCGACCGGTAGAAGCGGTCGAACACGAGCTCCCGATCCTCCTCCGGAATGCCCGGGCCCGCGTCGTCGACCGTCAGCTCGAGAAGTCCGTCGCCTGCCGGCTTCATCGCCACACGCACCTGCTCACCGGTGGGACTCCACTTGGCCGCGTTGTCGAGCACGTTGAGCACCGCCCGCGACAGTCCCGCGTGGTCGCCGTAGACGAACCAGGGAACGGTGACGGCGGTGAAGTCGATCTCGTTGCGCCGGCGGCGTGCCCGCTCGAGACTGCGATCCACCACTTCGCTGAGATCGACTCTCTCGAAAACGGTCTCCGGTGCGTCCTCGCGGGCGAGATCGACGAGGTCGCCCACCAGCTGCGAGAGTTCCTCGATCTGCGCCACCACGTCGGTGCGCAGTTCGGCCATGTCCTCGTCCGGAATGTGCGGTGCGCCAGGACGACTCGACGCGATCAGCAACTCCATGTTGGTGCGCAACGACGTGAGCGGCGTCCGCAGTTCGTGTCCGGCGTCGGCGACGAGCCGGCTCTGCCGCTCCCGCGATTCCGCGAGCGCCCTCAGCATCGTGTTGAAACTCTCGGTGAGCCGGGCGAGTTCGTCGTTGCCCGTCACCGGCATGGGCGTCAGGTCGTCGGTCCGAGCCACCCGTTCCGTGGCGGCAGTGAGCCGGGCGATCGGACGCAGACCGGTGCGCCCCACCGTCGTTCCGGCGGCGGCCGCGAGGACCACTCCGCACCCGCCGACGATGAACAGCACCCAGGCGAGCCGGTCGAGCACGGCGCCCGTCGGCGCCAAGCGCTGCGCGATCACCAGGGTGCTGCCGTCCTGGGTGCGCTCGGCCAGCACCCGCTGATTGTCCGCCGTACGCAACGACGTGTCGCGCTCGCCGCGGGCCACGGACAGTTCGGGTTCACCGATGGGGACACTCGACCCCGGCGGAGTGTACGTGTCGAGGTCCGGGAAGATCAGCGCCACACTGATGTCCGTCGTGTACAGCGTCGCGCCCGCGATGTAGCGCGGATCGAACGTCACGAGATTGCTGTCGATGAGCGCCGACGCGCGGGTGCGCAACTGGTTGTCGACATCCGCGTACAGCGCCCGCGAGACCACGGCGTACGCCGCGATCGCCATGACGGCAACCGCGATGGCCACCACGGACGCGGCGAGCAACGTCACCCGCCACCGCAACGACACCGACCGCGTCAACGGCATCGGAGGTCGCATCTCGGGCGGTAACGGGATCGGGCCAGTGGGGTGCCGGGAAACGTGGTGCGAGTTGTGCTTCGCCGACCCCGACTTGTCGGCGGTCTTGTGGAACGGAACTGCCATCACGGAGGAGTCTCCCGCAGCACGTAGCCGACTCCGCGGACGGTGTGCAGCAGGCGGGTCTCGCCGTCCGCCTCCGTCTTGCGGCGCAGATACCCGACGTAGACCTCCAGCGCGTTGCCGGACGTCGGGAAGTCGTAACCCCACACCTCCTCGAGGATGCGGCCGCGGGTCAGCACCCGGCGCGGGTTGGCCATCAGCATCTCGAGGAGCGAGAACTCGGTGCGGGTGAGGCTGATGGACCGCTCGCCACGCGTCACCTCGCGGGTGACCGGGTCGAGCGTGAGGTCCTCGAACGTCATCTTCTCCGAGTCGATGCCCGGCTCCGGCGCAGCGCGGCGCAGCAGTGCGCGCAGCCGGGCCAGCAACTCCTCCAGGGCGAAGGGTTTCGGCAGGTAGTCGTCGGCTCCGGCGTCCAGTCCCGACACCCGCTCCGACACGGAGTCGCGCGCAGTGAGGACGAGGATCGGCAGGTCGTCGCCGGTACTCCGCAGCCGTCGGCACACCTCGAGACCGTCCAGGCGCGGCATCATCACATCGAGCACGAGCGCGTCGGGGCGCGCGTTCGCCACCTTCTCGAGAGCATCGATACCGTCGACGGCCAGTTCCACCGAGTACCCGTTGAAGCTGAGGGACCGCCGTAAGGACTCCCTCACGGCGCGATCGTCGTCGACCACCAAAATGCGCATACCCGACAGTTTGGCCCGATCAACTGAGATATGTCTGAGAAGGGATCATCGACATGCCCTGGCGGCGATCACTCGAGGACCCGCGGACCCGGCAGACCCCAGTTCCGCCACAGCGCCAGCACCCGGAGCGCCGACGCGAACACGGTTCCCACCACCAGCGCCACGTCGGTGCCCAAACCCCACTCGCTCACCACGACCACCAGCGCCGAACCGAGCAGCGCCGGAACCGCGTAGAAGTCCCGCTGCAGCAGCAACGGGACCTCGTTCACCAGCACGTCGCGCAGGATCCCGCCGCCGATCGCCGCCGTCCCGCCGATCAGACACGACGCGAGTGGACTCGCCCCGTGGTCGAGCGCGATCACGGCGCCCGTGCTCGCGAACAGGCCCATGCCCAGAGCGTCGAGCACCAGGATCTCCCGGCGGAGTCGCCCGACAGTCGAGTGCAGGAAGAACACCAGCAACGACATGCCGAACGACGTGCCGAGGTTCGGCCAGCTACCCAGCGACGTCGGCGGTTGGATGCCCAGCAGGACGTCGCGGACGATGCCGCCACCGAGAGCGGTGAAGACACCGACCACGCACACACCGAAGATGTCGAGGCGCTTCGTCACCCCCACCAGGGCGCCCGACGCCGCGAACACCGCGATGCCCACCAGTTCCAGGATGTACAGCAGCACCCGCCAAGGTTCGCACGGGGAGCGTCACTTCCCGGCCGGGTCCACCAATCCCAGCTTCACGGCCTTCACCAGCCGGCGCGGCACGCGATGCGTCGCGCCGCCCACCGTCACCTCGACGAGGTCGGGTGCCTGGGCCTTCCACTGCGATCTGCGGCTGCGCGTATTGGACCGCGACATTCTGCGTTTCGGTACTGCCATGGTGTGTCTCCTCCTTCGTCGTCGACCCGTGAGTACTTATTAACCGCCCGCGGTTAATAAGTACTCACGGGCGCTTGCGCACTCCGTAGCGGCGTTCGAACTTCTCGACGCGGCCCGCGGTGTCCATCACGCGCTGCGCGCCGGTCCAGAACGGGTGCGACTCGCTGGTCACATCCACGACCACCAGCGGATAGGTGTTGCCGTCCGCCCAGAGGGCGGTGCGGTCGCTGGTCACCGTCGACCGCGTGAGAAACGTGGTTCCGGTGCTCGCGTCCTGGAACACCACGGGGTGGTAGTCGGGGTGGATGTTCGCCTTCATTCGTGTCCCTCTCTCGATTCGGGTTCTGCGTAGGGTGATTCGCTGCTCTCGCAGGGGTCTTCGTGGAACTGCCCGAACGGGTCGGGCCACGACTGCCAGGTGGCTTCGTCCGCGAGTTCGTCGTCGGTGACGAGCGCCCACTGCAGCGTGCGGTCGATCTCGGTGGGGTCGGCCGCATGCACCAGCACCACCATCGACGTGTGCCGGTCGCCGAAGCGCTCGTCCCAGCACAGCGCGGCCATCGCGCGGCGCGCGACCCCGACCTGTTCCTGTTCCTCCGGGGTCATCGCGGCCAGCCAGCGGTCGGCACTGGCCACCCGCAGGCCCCCACCGGCAGACTCGAGCCACAGTGCCTCGTCCGGCTGCGTCGCAACCCAGACGCGGCCGCGAGACGTGACGACCCCGTCGAGGAGGACGTCGACGGCCTCGTGCAGTCGTTCCGGATGGAACGGCCGGGTGGCGGTGAACTCGACGAGCATGACGCCGCAGTCGTGGGACAGCGGCGGCTGCCCGCGCAGCAGCGGTGAGTGGGCGTGGGACGGCTCACCGCGCCGGGCGCCGGCCGGGATGTCGCGGAGCAGGCGTTCGACGTCGGGCGCGTCC
Organism: Rhodococcus sp. IEGM 1351; assembly: GCF_030056875.1. Classification (NCBI taxonomy): domain Bacteria; kingdom Bacillati; phylum Actinomycetota; class Actinomycetes; order Mycobacteriales; family Nocardiaceae; genus Rhodococcus; species Rhodococcus sp. IEGM 1351. The sequence goes on from NZ_JASHKU010000017.1 coordinate 6,966, forward strand.
CCGTCCCAGATGATCGGCGCGCCGGGTGCCAGCCGGGCCAGGACGGCGTGGAGCCGGGCCTGGTGCCAGCCGTCGCCGGCACTGCCCGACACCACCAGGGCGTCGGCGAAGTCCACCTGCCCGACCGCTACCTGCGCGACGGTGCGGTCGTCGTCGAGTGCTTCGTCGCCGGTGGCGTCGGTCAGCCACGATCCCGCGTCGACGCAGGTGACGACGCCGTCGACGCGCACGTCCCGCGATGCCGGGCCGTCGATCTGGCCCACCACACCGGACACCGCCACGTGCTCGACCGCCCAGCACACCGCCTCGGGTTCGAGCCGGCGGTCGAGGTGCAGGACGATGCGCTGCACCGAACTGCGGGTGTGCAGGCGGCGGAGCAGCGGGAGAAGGTCCTCGCGCAGCGTGCAGGAGATGCAGCCGTGCGCCAGTTCGAGGATGCCGAGGCGCTCGCGCGGCGCCCCCGACTCCAGCGTGGTGACGGTGCGGCGCACGACGCCCTCGTGCACGAGGTCGAGGTCGTGATGCACGACGACGGTGCCGTCGCGGAGCAGCGACCGCGCCGTGTCCTCGGTGGGGCCGTTCCAGCCGGAAACCAGGATCAGCGGCGTCCGGCCGTCGAGTATCTCACTCACGAGCACCCTTTCGATAACGATTGTCATTACGTGGACGGAACGCTACATTGGAATCTCGCCATTGTCGAAAATGATTGTCATAACCTCTTGCGAGGGGTACAGGGAGGAACGCCCATGTCGGCCCACTGCCAGGTGACCGGACGCCAGCCAGGATTCGGCAAGTCCGTGTCGCACTCCCACAAGCGCACCAACCGGCGCTGGGATCCGAACATCCAGAAGAAGACGTATCTCCTGCCCAGTGAGGACAGGCGGGTGACCCTCACGCTCTCCACCAAGGGCATCAAGACCATCGACCGCGACGGTATCGAGGCCGTCGTCGCCCGGATCCGCGCCCGTGGGGAGAAGATCTGATGGCCGCCCGCAACGAGATCCGCCCGATCGTGAAGCTGAAGTCGACGGCAGGTACCGGATACACGTACGTGACACGCAAGAACCGCCGCAACGACCCCGATCGTCTGGTGATGAAGAAGTACGACCCGGTCGTGCGGAAGCACGTCGATTTCCGAGAAGAGAAGTAGAAGACACCGCACATGGCCAAGAAGTCGAAGATCGCGAAGAACGAGCAGCGCAAGATCGTCGTGGCACGCTGGGCGGAGCGCCGCGCGGAGCTGAAGGAGACCATCCGCCGTCCGTCGAGCAGCGAAGACGAGCGCGCGGAGGCCCGGGCGGCACTGCAGCGTCTACCCCGCGACGCGAGTCCGGTACGATTGCGCAATCGAGACGCTGCGGATGGACGTCCGCGCGGCCACCTGAGGAAGTTCGGGCTCTCTCGCGTGCGTGTTCGCGAGATGGCGCACCGCGGGGAGCTGCCAGGCGTCCACAAGTCGAGCTGGTAAAGGAAACAGATGGCAGTCAAGAGAGCACCGTCGAAGAAGCCGCGTCCCGTCGAGGGCCGCAAGCCCAAGAAGAACCCGTTGTTCGCGGCCAAGATCGAGTACGTCGATTACAAGGACATCAACCTCCTCCGCACGTTCATCTCGGACCGCGGCAAGATCCGTAGCCGCCGCGTCACGGGCCTGACCCCGCAGCAGCAGCGTCAGGTTGCCGTCGCCGTCAAGAACGCTCGCGAGATGGCTCTGCTGCCCTTCACGAGCCGGTAACTCACGTAGGCACCGAAAAGGCCGCGTAATCCTCGGATTACGCGGCCTTTTCGTCATTCCGGTCAGCCGAGCGCGGCCTGCATGTCGGCGATCTCCTTCTGCTGGGCGGTCACGATGTCGGTGGCCATCTGCCTGGCCTCCGGGTTCTCACCGTCGGCCAGTTCGGTGTTCGCCATGTCGATCGCGCCCTCGTGGTGCTCGATCATCATGGTCAGCCATTGCCGGTCGAACTCCGTGCCCGACAGTGCCGTCAGGGCGTCCATCTGATCGGCCGACATCATGCCGGCACCGTGGTTCATGCCATGCATGCCGGACATGTCGGGCGTCGGAACCGGTTGCCCCCACTGCTGGAGCCAGGTGGTCATCCGGTCCATCTCGGGTTGCTGCGCCGCCTTGATCGCGGCAGCGAGAGCGACCACGTCGGCGTTGTCGGTGTGGCCGGCGACCATGTCGGCCATCTGCACCGCCTGCGCGTGATGCGGGTACATCCCTTCCAGGAACACGACATCGGCGTCGTTGAACTGCGCCTGCGATTCGACCGCGGACGTCGAGGCGCCGGACGTCGACGAGGTGCCTGCCGAGTCGGTGCCGCAGCCGGTCAGGACGAGAGCCGCGCCTGCCGCGGCGGCGATCAGGGCAGTGATGGTGGTACGCATGAGGAACTCCTCGAGATCGATTCGGGAAATGACAGTCGGATCCGCCGGGGCACACGCCCCGGGCTCCCTGTCACACCCGCAGAATCGAGAGTTCCGCCAACGACAGCACCGTCCACGGTGGTGGTCCGCGCCCCGACCGCACACGGTCGGCGCTCACCCGCGACCGTCGCGCGGCGGGATCCACGGAATGCCACCACAGCAACATCACCGACGTCAGCGCGGCGATCACCACGATCACACCGGCACACTGATGTCCGGTGACATGGGGTTGCTCGCAGCCGTCCCCGCAACCGTGGGGGTCTTCGGAGTGGGACGCGGTGACCGAGGGCTGCTCGTGTGCCGCGGCGATCGCGGTCGGCGCGATCAGGCTGTGCATGAGGAGCACCCCGGCGGCGACGGCGATCAGCAGCGCGGCACGCGCCACGAATGTGCGCCTCCGCCCGGTTGCCGTCTCCACACGACCACTGTAACCGGACATACCCAGCGGGGGTACCTGGACACGTGCGTGACAATGTGTGCCCCGGGACGCGAAAACACTCACATGGGAGTGTGGGCGAGGATCTCCAGACCCTGCTGCTCGAGTCCGCCGATGGTGTCGGTGAGGATGACGAGTCCGCGGTCGTTCTCCCGGTCGAGCACGACCGTGCACTGGAAACCACCGGTCGCGCCGCCGTGCAGCGTGTAGTCGCGACCTTCGAACGGGACGATCGACCACGTCAGCGCGCGGTAGTTGTCGCCGATCCACCGCGGGTCCATGGCCGCGGCGCCGGGGACCGTCCCGTCGAGGAGCGCCCGGACGTACGTCGACATGTCGTTCGCGGTGGACCGCAACCCGCCGGCCGGGGCGTAGGCGTCCAGCGGCCACGGGTCCTGCGACCGGTGCAGGACGTCGAATCCGCGGGTGACGTTCGGCGGCAGGTCGGCGGCGGTGAGCGGCATCCACGACTGCGACAGTCCGAGGGGGACGAGCATGCGCTCGCGGAGCAGCGACGGGTAGTCCGTGTGCGCTGCCGCGGCCAGCGCCTGGCCGAGCAGCGCGAAGCCGACGGTCGAGTACGAGTACGTGCCGCGGGTCGTGAGGGGCGCCGACTGCAGTTGCTGCAGCAGGGTGTCCCCGTCGTACGTGAACGGGTTGGACGCGACCACCCAGTGCCCGACGGCCACCACGGTGTCGGTGCTCATCGGGAACTGCGCCAGCCCGGACGTGTGGGACGCCAGCTCGAGTAGCGTCACGTCGCCGACCGGTGCGCCCTGCAACGGCAGCACATCTCCGACCTTCGTGTCCTCGCGCACCTCACCCCGGGCGACGGCGTCGACGAACAGTTCCGCGGTGAACGTCTTGGTGACGGAACCGATCTCGAAGTCGGTACCCTCGGTGGCCCCGAAATTCGCGAACCGGGTACCGGACGCGTCGATGTACGCGACGCTCGCGTTCTCGCGGTAGCTGCGCCCGAGGACCTGCCCGGTGAGCGCGATCAGTTGCGGATCGCCGCTCGACGGCGGGGCCAGCGCCGACGCCACGGGGGCGGCACCCCAGGCGAGGGTCCACGCGCAGAACAGCGCACAGAGGACGGTCGTTCGACGCAGCATTGCGACTCCTCGAGCGCGGCGGAACGCGCGCACAGACGATCTCCCCGACCGGACGCTATTGTCACCCACCCGAACGCCGAGCACTAGACTTCGGAAGGTTTGCCGACAGGAGGCTTACCTGTCGAGGAGGTGCCCCGCAGCGTGTCGGGAGTGGTTGCGGGATTCACCGTCATATTCGTCATCATCGCGATCGGCTACCTGCTCGGCCGTCGCGGGACGCTGGGCGCGGAGGGCGAAACCGTCCTGGGCAGGCTGGTGTTCTTCGTCGCCACACCGGCGCTGCTGTTCGATTCGCTCGCATCGTCCGACCTCTCCGTGATCTTCTCGCCCACTCTGGCCGTCGCGGCTGTCACGGCATTGACGGTCGGCGCACTGTACATGGTCGTCGCGAGAGTGTGGCTACGCAGGTCCCTTCCGGAACTGACGATCGGCGCTCTGTCGGCGTCGTACGTGAACTCCGCGAATCTCGGCATTCCCATCGCGGTGTTCGTGCTGGGGGACGCGTCGTTCGTGGCGCCGCTGCTGCTGTTCCAGATCATCGCGTACTCCCCCATCGCCCTCACCATCCTGGACGTCACCACGCTCCGGCGCGGCGCGTCGCGGCTCGACACGATCACCGCGCCGTTCAAGAACCCGATCGTCGTGGCGGGTGCCGCGGGACTGCTGATCGCACTCCTCGGCTGGACACCCCCGGAAGCTCTGATGCAGCCGTTCCGGCTCATGGGTGGCGCGTCGGTGCCGGGTGCGCTGCTCGCGTTCGGCATCTCGCTGTACGGGGTGCGGGTGCTCGAGAAGGGGACGAGCCCGCGACGCGACGTCGCGCTGGCGTCGGTGCTCAAGATCGTGGTGCAACCGGTGCTGGCCTACCTGATGGCGCGCTATCTGCTCGGGCTCGACGGCCACGAACTGTTCGCCATCGTGGTGGTGGCGACGCTGCCCACGGCCCAGAACGTCTTCGTCTACGCCAGCCGGTACGGGGTGGGAACGGTGCTGGCGCGAGACACGGCTTTCGTCACCACGTTGGCTGCGATTCCGGGGATTGCGCTGGTCTCCGGCCTGCTCGCGGGATGAGGTTACCGTGGCATATGCGCGTAATCGCCCTCGCAGTGCTGGCCTGCCTCGCCCTCGCCGGATGCGGGTCCGGTTCGAGCACCGACGAACCGACGATTCCCCCGGAGATCGCGTCCGCAGTGGATCCCAGCCCGACCAATCCGTCGTCGGGTATGCCGATTCCCTCCGAAGTGCCCGGCGACGAGTTCGGCACCGTCTTCGAGTCGCGCCCTGACATCGTCCGGGCGAATCCGACGCCGTTCGAGTCGTGGTCCCGCGCGGACGGCAACAAGGTGGCGATCCACTTCGTCACCGGAACCCCGGAGTGCTACGGCGCCGACGCGACCGTCACCGAGACCGACACCACCGTCACGATCTCGCTGCGCACCGGCACCCTCCCGGAGGCCGCCGACAAGATGTGCATTCTCGTCGCCGTGTTCGGCACCCTCGAAGTCCCCTTGCAGGCACCGCTCGGCGATCGCCGGGTCATCAACGGATGACCTGGTGAAGCACTGGTTCCTCAACGTCTGCGTTGCCACTGCTCTCCCCCAGGCCGTCTGTCACACTGTCCGCGTTCTCGTCTGGCCGTGAGTACTTGTTAACCGCCCGCGGTTAACAAATACTCACGGCTCCGAAACGTCGCGTCCGTCGCCGCACGACGCTCCACTTCGTCGGATGTGGCGTGCGTCTCTTCTCGACACACTGGTTCCCAAGTCACGCGTTTGCCAGATCAGGGGTCAGGAGCCACACGATGAGCTATACCGGTGTCATTCCGAGCACGACCGACACACCCCGTCCACGCCAGGACGAGGCCGCCGTGTCGAGCGCGGTCCTGGCGTCCGGAGGGACCACTCCGCGGCTGCGATTCGTCGACACCGCGGATGCACTGCCCGAGCCGGCCGCCGTCATGGTCTGGCCGCAGGGCACCCCGTTGCTCGCCGAGTTGGTCGCACTGTTCGCGGACCTCGGGTTGCGGGTCGCGTCCCACGAACAGCTGCCCGCGGGTGAGCCCGGCAGCCCGCTGGTCCATCGGTTCGACTTCAGCACCGGCGACTTCGCCTGGGACGCCGAAACTCCGGGCCTGCTGTCCGACGCGTTCGAGGCCGCGGCCGCCGGACATCTGGAGGTCGACGGATTCACCCGCCTCGTCGCCGCGGCGAACCTGACGTGGACGGACGCCGTCCTGGTCCGGGCGGCTTGCCGCTACCTCCGTCAGGTGGGGCTGGGACTGTCGGAACCCAACATCGTGGCGATCCTGTTGCGGCACAGTGATTTCGTGCGCGGATTCCGCGACCTGTTCACCGCCCGTTTCGATCCCGCCGTCACCGGCCCCGACCGGGACAGCGCCGTCGCGGACGCGGAGCGCGTGCTGCTCGACGCGATCGACCGCACCGCGACGCTGGACGAGGACCGTCTGCTCCGCGGCCTGCTGTCGTTCACGTCGGCGGTGCTGCGCACCAACTGGTTCCAGCACGACCGCACGATCAGCGCCGCCCCCGCCGCGTTCAAGATCGACCCGTCGCTGCTGTCGCTGTCCGCGGCCGTGACCCCGTACCGCGAGATTTTCGTGCACTCGCCGATCGTCGAGGGCAGCCACGTCCGCAGCGGTCCGGTCTCGCGCGGCGGCCTGCGGTGGTCGGACCGCAAGGACGATTTCCGCACCGAGGTTCTGGGTCTGATGAAGACACAGCACGTGAAGAACTCGCTGATCGTTCCGATGGGCGCGAAGGGCGCGTTCGTGGTGCGCACCGAGACGACGCCCGACGCGGTCCGCGCGGCATACACGAGTTTCATCGACGGACTGCTCGACGTCACCGACGACATCGTCGACGGCGAGGTGGTCCACCCCCGCGACACGGTGATCTACGACGACGCCGACCCCTATCTGGTGGTGGCCGCCGACAAGGGCACGGCCCGATTCTCCGACCTGGCCAACAGCATCGCGACGCGTCGCGGCTTCTGGCTAGGCGACGCGTTCGCGTCCGGCGGCTCCGCCGGCTACGACCACAAGGCGATGGGCATCACGGCGCGCGGCGGATGGGTCTCCGTCCGCAGGCATTTCGCCGAGATGGGCAAGAACGTCGACACCGACGCGTTCACGGTGGTCGGCATCGGCGACATGTCCGGCGACGTGTTCGGCAACGGGATGCTGCTCAGCCGCGCCATCCGGTTGGTCGGCGCGTTCGACCACCGGCACATCTTCCTCGATCCCGAACCGGATTCCGAGGCGTCCTACCGGGAGCGCGAGCGCCTCGCGTCCGTGCCCGGCAGCAGCTGGGACGACTACGACCGGAGCCTCGTGTCGGCGGGCGGCGGCGTGTGGCCGCGGACGGCGAAGAAGATCCCGCTGTCGCCGCAGGTGCGTGAACGCCTCGGCGTCACCGCCACCGAACTCCCGCCCCACGAGGTGGTGAAGGCGCTGCTGACCGCGGACGTGGATCTGCTGTGGAACGGCGGAATCGGAACGTACGTCAAGGCTTCCGCCGAGGGGCACGCCGACGCCGCCGACCCGGCCAACGACGCCGTCCGGGTGGCGGCGAGCGATGTGCGCGCCGCGGTGATCGGTGAGGGCGGCAACCTCGGCCTCACGCAGCGCGCCCGCATCGAGTACGCGCTGAACGGCGGCCGGATCAATGCCGACTTCATCGACAACGCCACCGGGGTCGCCACGTCGGATCGGGAAGTGAACCTGAAGGTCGCGCTGGACGCGGCCGTGGCGGCCGGCGAACTCCCCGCCGAGGAACGGAACACGCTGCTCGCCCGCGTCCAGGACGAGATCGGCGAATCGGTGCTCGCCGACGCCGCCTCCCAGACCCTCGCCATCAGCCTCGCCGAGGTCCACGCACCGTTCCTGCTCGGACGCCACGAGCGGCTGATCGAGAACCTCGAGCGGGACGCCGGGATCAGCCGGTCCGCGGAGGTCCTGCCGTCGGCGGCGGAACTGTCGGCGCGGCACCGCGCGGGCCAGGGACTGGTCCGGCCGGAGATCGCGGTTCTGCTCGCACAGTCGAAGAACCTCGTCGTCACCGAACTGCTCGCCTCCCCCGTGCTCGACGATGCCGTGTTCGACGGTGTTCTCGCCGACTACTTCCCGGCATCCATCCGCGAACGCGTCCCCCAGCAGATCAGCGGTCACCGGCTCGCCCGGGAGATCGTGGCCGTCATCGTGGCCGGCGACATGATCGACCGTGTCGGCCCCGGCCTGATCCACCGCCTCGAGGAGCGGCTCGGCGTCGGCACCCCCGAGATCACCGTCGCGTACGCGGTGGTGCGGCAGGTGTTCGACATCGACCGCCTGTGGAACGAGGTCCTCACCCTGCCCGGCGCATCCCACCGGACCCGGCTGAACCTGCACTTCGGCATCCAGGACCTGATCGAGCGCACCACGTCGTGGCTGCTGCGGCATCGCACCGCCGGCACGGATGCGCAGGCGCTGATCGAGCGCTTCGCGAAGCCGGTCCAGGAACTCGCCGCCGCACTGCCGCGCCTCACCGGTGTGCCCGCCCAGGACCTGGGCACGCTGCGGATCCTGGCGCAGGGCTTCGCCCTGGAGACCACCGCGCAGTCGCTCGACCTGCCGATCACCCAGGTCGCCGAGACGTACCGCGAATTCGGCCGGGTGGTGGGCCTCGACTGGCTGTCGGAACGGTTCTCCGTCGGCGAGACCGGGACCGCCTACTGGGAGGCCATGGCGGGAGCCGTCCTCGTCGACAACCTGCAGGAGCACTGGCACGGCCTGATCGGACTGGTGTTGCGCGACGCCTCGCCCGCGACGTCCGCCGCCGACGCCGTCGCCGCCTGGCTGACCGAACACACCACCGCCGCGGACCGCCTGGCACAGATGCTCGGCGAGCTGCGGAGCCACGACCGCGTGGACAACTCGAGCATCTGCGTCATCGATGCCGAACTGTCACTCGCGCTCACCCGCTGTTAGGGCGTGTCTCCCAATCTCTCTCGGATGCACCTGGCGAAACAATCGTCGTCCGGCAAGGCGGAGGAGAAGCCGATACCGCTGTTGTATCGGCGCCGACGACAACGCAGCAGGGCGGCGATTGGGCGCCAGGAGCGCCGAAACGGGGATTGGGAGACATGCCCTACCGAACCACATTTCACGAACCCGTCAGCACTTCAACCAAAGGAGCTCGAAAGTGCCTACTCTCCAACGTGATGTCGCCATCGTCGGCGCCGGCCCGTCCGGCCTGGCCGCAGCCACCGCGCTGCGCAAGGCGGGGCTGTCCGTCGCGGTCCTGGAGGCGCGCGACCGCGTGGGTGGCCGGACCTGGACCGACACCATCGACGGCGCGATGCTGGAGATCGGCGGCCAGTGGGTCTCCCCCGACCAGACGACGCTCATCTCCCTGCTCGACGAACTCGGACTCGAGACGTTCGACCGGTACCGCGAGGGTGAGTCCGTCTACATCTCCGCCGCCGGCGAACGCACCCGCTACACCGGCGAATCCTTCCCCGTCGACGAGACGACCCGTAAGGAGATGGACCGGCTGATCCAGATCCTCGACGACCTCGCCGCGCAGGTCGGCGCCGAGGAGCCCTGGGCGCACCCGCTGGCCCGCGAACTGGACACGATCTCGTTCAAGCACTGGCTGATCGAGCAGTCCGACGACGCCGAGGCCCGCGACAACATCGGCCTGTTCATCGCAGGCGGCATGCTGACCAAGCCCGCACACTCGTTCTCCGCGCTGCAGGCCGTGCTCATGGCCGCGTCCGCCGGATCGTTCTCGCACCTGGTGGACGAGGACTTCATCCTCGACAAGCGCGTCATCGGCGGCATGCAGCAGGTGTCGATCCGGATGGCGGCCGCCCTCGGCGACGACGTCTTCCTGAACGCGCCGGTGCGCACCGTCCAGTGGAGCGAGGACGGTGCAGTCGTGCTGGCGGACGGGGACATTCGCGTGGAGGCGTCCCGCGTCGTGCTCGCCGTCCCGCCGAACCTGTACTCCCGCATCTCCTACGACCCGCCGCTGCCGCGCCGCCAGCACCAGATGCACCAGCACCAGTCGCTGGGACTCGTCATCAAGGTGCACGCCGTGTACGAGACCCCGTTCTGGCGTGAAGACGGTCTCGCCGGCACCGGATTCGGCGCGTCCGAGGTCGTCCAGGAGGTGTACGACAACACCAACTACGAGGACAGCCGGGGAACCCTCGTCGCGTTCGTGTCGGACGAGAAGGCCGACGCCATGTTCGAACTGAGTGAAGAGGAGCGTCGGGCCACCATCCTCGGTTCGCTCGCCCGCTACCTCGGACCGAAGGCCGCCGAGCCGGTCGTCTACTACGAGTCCGACTGGGGCTCCGAGGAATGGACCCGGGGCGCGTACGCCGCGAGCTTCGACCTCGGCGGCCTGCACCGGTACGGCAAGGACACGCGGACGCCGGTCGGACCGTTCCACTTCTCCTGCTCGGACATCGCCGCCGAGGGCTACCAGCACGTGGACGGCGCCGTGCGGATGGGTCAGCGCACCGCCGCGGACATCGTCGCCCGCCTCGGGAAGTAATCCCGTCCGATCATCGCCCGGCAGTCACGACTGCCGGGCGATGATCGCGAGCAGCAGTTCGGCGCGCACCCGCGCCACGTCCAGCCTGCAGTCGATCAACGACTCGATCCGCGCCATGCGGCTGCGCAGGGTGTGCCGGTGCACGCCCATCGCCGCGGCCGCCGACTCCCAGTGCCCGTTCGCCTCGAGGAACGCCCGCAGCGATCCCAGCAGTTCCGTTCCGTTGGTGCGGTCGTAGTCGTCGATCGGCGCGATCATCGTGTCCGCCAGGGAGTTCAGCACCTCCCGCGTCGAGCTGAAGGCGAGCAGCGCGCTACCGGTCAGCGCCGCGAACTCCAACGGCTCGGCCCCGGCCTCGGCGGCCGACGCGGCGAGCTGGGACTGTTCGATGGCCGCCACCAGACCGGCGACCTCCCGCTTCCCGCTCAGCCCCGCACGGATCGCCTTCCGCGCCGGCCCGGACAGTCCGCGTAGCATCGCCCGCGCGAAGTCCACGTCGTCGGTGCCCCGCAGCAGAACGGTGACCCGCGTGTCGTGACGGCGCGAGAAGAGTTGCCGCCCGGCCTTGTTCATGGCGACCGCGACCGCCGACTCCACCCGTTCCGCGAGCGCCGGTGTCTCGGCCACGACCGTGAGTCCACGGACCATCCCGTCCGCGTCTGCGGCGTGCCGGATCTGCGACCAGGCGGGCGCGAGATCGCGGTCCTCGGTGAGCAGCAGGCCGAGGGCGTGCGAGTTGAGCCGGTTCTGTGCGGTCCGGAGCCGCACCGGCTTCTCGAAATCCAGCGCGAGCAACGAGTTCGCGTGACCGAGCAGAATCTGGTCGACGTGGCTGAGCGCGGTGGGGCTGATCACGGCGAGGTGCCCGTGCGGTGTGCTGCCGACGCTGATCTGCTGCACGGTGATCGACGCGCCCGACCGTGCCAGCGACACGCTGCTCGATGCCCCGCCGGTGCCCGCCTCCAGCACTTCCCGCAGTTCCCCGATCACATCCTCCGCCGGCTGCGCCGGATGGGACTCCAGCACCCGGCCGGACAGGTCGAGGAGCAGGACGGTGGCCGACGTTGCGACGGCCAGCTCGCGCACGGTGGCGCCGGTGCCGCCCTGGATGACGGCGCGGGTCATCCGCGGTTGGGCCCGGGACGCGCGCAGCACCGCCTCGTACTCCTGCTCCGCGAGTCGGTTCATGACCCGCTTGACCACGGCCGCGAAGGGTGTCGGCAACGGCACCTCGAGCAGCGGCAGCCCGATCTCGTCGGCGACGGCCACGAGGTCCTCGGGGACCTCCGGATGCGAGAGACCGGTGCCGAACCCGACCGCCGCCACCCCGGCTTCACCGAGGCCGCGCAGGTATCGGGCCCGGTCGGCGGCGGTCAGCGGAAGCCGGATGCCGGTGGTGAGGAGTAATTCTCCGCCGGAGAGCCACCGGAAGGGGTCCTGCAGTTCGGTGGTGTGGGCGAATGTGATCTCGTTGCCGAGACCGGCGGCGCCACCCTTCAGCTCGAGAGCCAGGTCCGGCTGGGACAACATCCAGCGAACGGGAACGGTCATGTCGGCTCCTGCGCATTGCGGTCGGGTCCGTGCCACCCTGACCGGTCGGGATCGGGATAGCGCTGGACAAATTGGCCAGCGGAGCACGGACGACTACTCCATTGTGTCAGACGTCGACCCTCGGGCAACGCCGAAACCCAACATTAACGAATTGAGTTCGTTTGACCCCTTGCGTACGGGACGCGCCCTCCGCATACTTAACGAATCCCATTCGCTAAGTGACCCACGTCTCACGCGGGCGCCACCCGAGACACGGAGTTGTCGTTGACCCACCCCAGGAATCCCACGTGACCACCGCCGTCCGCGTCCCACTGACACTCGGCCGAGGTATCGCCACGTTCAGCGTCTTCGTCGTCGGCTACATCACGGCCAATCTGATCCCGCTCATGATCATCGCGATGGTGGACGATCTCGGCATCACCCAGACCGTCGCCGGCGCCGTCCTCACCGGCTCCCTGCTGGCCACCGCACTCGTCTGCCTCGCAACGACCCGGTGGGCGGCGGGGCGCTCGCGCCACCTGCTCGGCCGCGTCAGCCTCGTCGTGATGGCCGCGGGATTCGCCGTCGCCGCCACCGTCCACTCGGCCCCGATCGCGTGCGTCGCGATCATCGTCGGCGGGATCGGTGCCGGTGGCGCGGTCGCGGTCGGCGGGGCGGCTCTGGCCGCGCTGAACAATCCGAACCGGGTGTCCGGGATCAACGGGCTCGTCAACCGCACCGCGGTCACCGGAATACTGGCACTGATCCCGATCCTCGGCCTGCACATGACCAATGCCTTCGGGATCGTCGCGGTACTGGCGCTGGCGACGGTCTTCACGATCAGCTGGTTGCCGTCCGCCCCCGCCGTCGAGGACGACTCGGCGAGCACCGCGCACACACCAACCCCGTTGCCCGAGGGCGTCACCGAGAGGAAACTGGCCGTTGCCGGCTTCACCCTGCTCGTGCTCTTCGCGATCTGGGCGATCGGCGAGGACTCGTTGTGGGCGGTGTCCGGCATCATGGGCGCCGAACACGCCGCCCTGACGGAACAGCAGATGGGTCTGGCCCTCAGCCTCTCCACCGCGGGCGGCATCGGCGCCGCCCTCGTCCTGACCGCGCTCGGGTCACGCCTCGGACGCACCGTCCCCACCGCCGTCCTCCTCGTGCTCGGCGCGGCCCTCAAACTGGGCTCGTGCCTGGCCACCGATTCGACGACGTATCTGGTGCTCATCATCGCCTGGAACACGGTGTACGCCGCGGCCTTCATCTACGTGGTGGCCATCGCGGCCGCGCTGGACCCATCCGGCCGCTGGTCCGCCCCGCTCCTCGGGACGTATCTGGTGGGGTCCGCATTCGCCCCGCTCTTCGGCACCCTCGTGACCGGCGCAGTCGGCTACGTCGCGTTCGGCTTCGTCCTGGCGGGCATCAGCCTCGTCCTGCTCGTCCCGATCGTGTCGATCGCCCGCCTGTCGACGCGCACCGAGCGGGCCTCCGCGTCACCCGGACAGGACCCCACTGCCCGGTACACCACTTCGGTCGTCGTCTGACGGAAAGAGAGAACACCATGAACACCGACACGACGACCCACTACCGCGGCGGCCGGATCTTCACCGCCGCCGAACCCGCCTGGGCCGAGTCGATGATCGTCGAGGGCGATCGCCTCACCTACGTCGGCGACACCGCGACCGCCGACACGCTGTCCGGCGACGCCCGCGTCGTCGAACTCGGCGGGGCCTTCGTCCTGCCCGGCTTCATCGACGCCCACACCCACCTGCTGATGATGGGCCAGGCCCTCCAGAAGGTGGACCTGCAGAGCGCCGCCGATCTGAACGACATCCAGGACCGCATCCGCCGATTCGCCGCCGAGAACCCGGACGCACCCCGGCTCCTGGGACGCAGCTGGCTGTTTTCGGCACTCGACGGGCACCCGCCGACCCGGCAGATGATCGACGCGGCCGAGGCCGACCGTCCCGTGTACCTCGATTCCAACGATGTGCACTCGGCGTGGGTGAACACGGCCGCGCTCCGCGAACTCGGCATCGACGCGGACACTCCCGACCCGATCGGCGGCCGGATCGAGCGCGACCCCGTCACCGGCGAGGCCACCGGCATGCTCTACGAGACGGCGGTGACCCAGATCGTGTGGCCCGCCCTCGCGAAGCTGGTCAGCGACACCGAGCGGGATGTCGCCCTCGCGGCGGCGTTCGAGCAGTATCTCGCGGACGGCGTCACCGGAGCGGTCGACATGGCGCTCGGCGCGGACGAACTCGAGGCGCTCGAACGCGCACTGGCCGCCGGCGGGGAGACGCTGCCGCTCCGGGTGGCCGGGCACTGGCTGATCGAACGAACCGATTCGGACGAGGACAACGTCCGCCAGGTGCACGAGGCGGTGGAGCACCACCGGCGACTGCAGGGTCCGTGGCTGCGGATGGCCGGGATCAAGATCATCATCGACGGCGTCATCGACAGCTGCACCGCGGCGATGAAGGAGCCGTACTCGGACGGCACGAACGCCGAACCGATCTGGGATCTCGCCTCGCTGGCACCGGTGGTCGTCGCAGCGGATGCCGCCGGCCTACAGGTGGCGCTGCACGCGATCGGCGACGAGGCGTCGGAGATCGCGCTCGCCGCGCTCGAAAAGGCGATCGCCGCCAACGGGATTCGACCGCGTCGGCACCGGATGGAGCACCTGGAGACGATCACGAAGGACAACGTGCAGCGGCTTGCGCGCCTCGGCGTCGTCGCGTCGATGCAGCCGGTCCATGCCGATCCGGCGATCCAGGACAACTGGCGGGCGATGCTGGGCGACCATCGGGTCGAGCGGGCGTTCCCGTGGCCCGAGATGACCGCCGCGGGCGCTGTCCTCGCGCTGGGGTCCGACGCCCCCACGGCGCCGCATCCCCCGCTGCCCAACATGTACATCGCGACGACGCGCAAGTCCGCGATCGATCCGGCGCTCGCACCCAACCTGCCCGAGTACGCACTGCCGATGGCCGACGCGCTCGCGCACGCCACCCGCGACGCCGCCTACTCGTGCCGCTGGGACGACCTCACCGGTCAACTCGTCACGGGCAAGGCCGCCGACTTCGTGGTCCTCGACGGTGATCCGTTCACCGCCGGCGCCGATTCCCTCCTCACCGCGCGGGTGCAGCTGACCGTGGTGGCCGGCTCGGTGCGCCACGAAGCGGAGGTGGCAGGCAGCCACCCGGCGTAGCCGACGCAGCCGGCCCGGTCAGTCCCGTTCGGCTGCGGCGTCTTCCGTGACGCCGCAGCCGATCTGCTCACAGAACCCCAGCATCGCCGTGCGCGCGGCATCGACGGTGATGAGACTGTTTCCCCCGACGATGTGCAGCCCGTAGGCGTCCTCGAGGGCCACCAGATTCATTGCCGCCTGGTCGATGTCGCCGCGCACGGTGAACTCCCCCGCCGCGTGCCCGTCGCCGAGGATGGCGCGGTACGTCGCGAACTGACGCAGATACATCTTCTGGACAAGTTCGTCGTGCAGCGCCGAAGTGCCTGTCATGAAGTCGAATTCGTACAACAGCCGCATCAGGGTGTCGTCGGGACCGCTCGGCAGCCCGGCGTCGATGGCCGTCCGCAGCTTGGCGGCGTACGACGACTGCGCGGCCACCGCCTCGTCGCGCAGGTCGCAGTAGCGCTCGGTGCCCGCCCGGTGGGCCTCGACGAGAAGCGAATCCAGATCGTCGAAGTAGTAGAGCAGCGCGCCGCGCGTCAGGCCCGCGCGCTTCGCGACATCGGTCAGGGACAGCGACCTGAGCCCGTGCGCGGATCCCGCCTGGAGTGTCGCCTCGATGAGCTCGGAACGCCGCTGCTTCTGAGTGTTCGGTCGCGCCATGCCGTTGACACTAGCCGACGTGATCTGTGACACTCGGCCCAGTTGTTTGACGGACCTGTCAAAAAACTATTTCGCCCCTCCCCCTCCCCGAACGGACAGCTCATGGACCAGACCGCCCGGCCACCCACCGCCACTCCCCCCGCCGCACCCGGCACCTACGAGGCCTCGCTCTCCCGGAGCATCGGCGTCGGCGGAAACATCCTGATCACCCTGTCGTCGATCTCGCCGGCGTCGAGCGTCTTCATCCTCGGTGGTTCGGCGCTCGCCCTGTTCGGCACCGGCGTGTTCTGGGCATTCCTCATCGCCGGCATCGTGAGCATCCTCATCGCCTTCTGCTACGCCGAACTCGCGTCCGCGTATCCCGTTGCCGGCGGCGACTACTCACTCGTGTCGCGGGCACTCGGACCGGCCTTCGGCGTCGCCACGTTCTTCATCAGCCTCATCTCCCTGCCGCTGATCATCGCCGTCTTCGCCCTCGGAGTGGCCGACTACCTGGGCGTCGCGATCCACGGCCTGTCGCCGCAGCAGACCGCGCTCGTCGTGGTCGTGATCACCACCGTGACCGCATGTTTCGACATCCGCACCAACGCATGGCTCACCGGGGTCTTCCTGGGCGTCGAGATGGCGGCGCTGGCTCTGCTCACCGTCCTCGGTTTCGTCCACATGGAACGGCCACTGACCAGCCTCCTCAGCCCGGAGGTTCTCGATCCGAGCACCGGCAACCTCGCACCACTGGCGATCTCCGGACTGATGCTGGCCGTCACCCAGGGAATCTTCGCGTACAACGGCTACGGCGGCGCCGTCTACTTCGCCGAGGAGACCAAGAACGCCGCCCGCTCGATCGCGAAGGCAGTGATCTGGAGCGCCGTCATCACCGTCGCCACCGAACTCGTCCCGCTCATCGCGATCCTGGTGGGCGCCCGCTCGCAGACCGAACTCTTCGGTTCCAGCCTTCCCGTCGAGGCATTCCTCACCGAACGCGCCGGTCACGCCGTCGCCATGGTGGTCCTGCTCTCGATCGCCCTCGCCGTGATCAACGCGATCATCGCGATCACGCTGCAGGCGGGCCGGCTTCTCTACGCCGCCGCACGCGATCGCGCCCTCCCCGAGACCGTCGCCGCGCCGCTGCAGACCGTCAGCACCAAGGGCCGCGTCCCCGTCCTCGCCACCGTCGTGATGGGCGCCATCGCGTTCGCCGCGTGCTTCGTCCCGCTGGACGTCCTGCTCACCGCCACCGGGTCGACCCTGACGTTCACGTACCTGTTCATCGCGCTGGCCGCGATCAACCACCGTCGCGGCGGCACCACCCGAACCGGCTACCGCATGCCGTTGTGGCCGCTGGCCCCGGGAATCTGCATCGCCGCGCTCGGCCTCGTCTTCGTCGTCACGCTGCTCGACCCGGAGCAGTGGCTCAGCCTCGGCATCTCCCTCGGACTCGTCACCGCCGGCTTCGTCTACTTCGCCCTGTACCTGCGACCGCGCAAGAACACCCACCTGCTGTTGCTGAACGCCGCCCCCGAGGAGAACTGCTGATGCTCGACCTGCTTCTGACCAACGGCGTCGTGCGGACGTTCGACACCACCGGCCGGGCCGAGGCCGTCGGCATCGCGGACGGCCACATCCGGTACGTCGGGACCACCGAGGACGCCCCCGCCGCCCGGCGCACCATCGACCTGCGAGGGCGACTGCTCACCCCCGGGATCATCGACAGCCACAACCACCTTCTCCTCGGATTCGATCCCGATGCCGTGAGCCTCGAAGGCGCACCCGACCTCACCGAGGTCCGGCGACGGATCGGCGCGCACGCGGCCACCCGCCCCGACCTCGACTGGATCTGCGCCGAGAACGCCGTCTACTCCGTGGTGACCGGGCGCCGCCCGAACGCCGCCGACCTACGCGGCCTCACGGACCGTCCGGTCTTCATCACCACCTACGACCAGCACTCGGTGTGGCTGAACGACGCCGCACTGCGTGTGCTCGGAATCGACCGCGGCACCCAGATCCCCTGGGGACGGCCGGAATTCGACGACGACGGCGTCCCCACCGGCTGGGTCACGGACTTCTACACCAGCGCGATGACGCGGGCCGGTCTGGCCGGTCTGCAACGCGACATCCCGATGTACTCCCCCGACCGCCGCTATCGGCGCATCACGTCGAGCCTGGAGATGGCGACCGCGAGCGGTATCACCACCGTCGTCGAACCGCAGGTCCCGCTGGCCGAACTCGATCTGATGTACCGGGCGCGCGCCGAGGGGCGGATGAACACGCGGGTGATCACCGCCCTGTTCCACCCGGTCGGCGCCGACGCCGCGTTCCGCCGGGACCTGCGGGAGGCCGTCGACGGCGCACCCGTCGACGACATGCTCCGGCTCGGGCCGGTCAAGCTGTACGCCGACGACGTGATCGAACCGCACACCGCGGCCATGCTGTCGGACTACGCGAACCGGCCGGGGCACCGCGGCGCGCCGAGCCTGCCGCCGCAGGAGTTCACCGCGATGCTCACCGAACTCGACCGCCTCGGCTTCCAGACGCACACCCACGCGACCGGCGACTGGGGTATCCGGCTGGCGCTCGACTCGATCGAGCACGCCGGCCGCGCGAACGGCACGGTCGACCGGCGGCACGGCATCGTCCATGTCGAATGCCTCCATCCCGAGGACCTTCCCCGCTTCCGGGAGCTCGGCGTGGTCGCGGCGATGCAGCCGCGGCACTGCTCCCCCGACCTCGTCGCCGGAACGTGGATGGAGAACGTCGGCGAGGACCGGTGGGACCGGGCGTGGCGTTTCCGTTCGCTCGCCGAGTCGGGGGCGGCGCTGGCGTTCTCGAGCGACTGGCAGGTCGGGGAGATGGATCCGCTCGTCGGCCTGTACTCCGCCCTCACCCGCTCGGGTCTGGACGGCCGGACCGACTGGACTCCGCGCGAGCGGATGGACCTGGATTCGGCGTTGCGGGCATACACCCGGGGTGGCGCGTGGGCGTGGCACGCCGAGGACGAGCTCGGAGTGATCCGTCCGGGTGCCCGCGCCGACCTGGTCGTCTGGTCGGCGGACCTCTACACGCTCGAGCCCGGGCAACTGCTGGACCAGCGGGCCGACCTCACCCTCGTCGGCGGCGCGATCGTGTACGACGCCGCCTCCGCGAGCGCCGTTGCGGACGTGCCGTTCGCCGGCTCCGGCGCGGCCGGCCACACCTGCTCGCACGGGTGACTCCGGATTGGACAACTCGGCGCGGCGGGGGGCGCGTCTTTCACCATTTTGTCAGCTGCCCCTGGCTTGTGAGGCAGCGCACACTTGTTTTCAGATGCTCTGCAACTCCGGACCCCGGTCGGACTGTTCGACCGACGGTCCGTTCCGAACCACGAGTTTCGACCCCACGAGAGGAACCGGTACGAATGTCGATCGACGTACTCGAGAACTACATCAACGGTGAGTTCGTCGCCTCATCCGCGACGGAGACGCTGGACTTGATCAACCCCGTGGACGAGAGCGTCGTCGGGCGTGCGCCCGTCTCCACCAAGGCCGACGTGGACGCCGCCGTCGAGGCAGCCGAGCGGGCCTTCGTCTCGTGGGGCAAGACCACCCCGAGCGTGCGGCAGACCGCGTTGCTGAAGCTCGCCGACGCGATCGAGGCGCACAGCGACGAACTCGTCGAGGCGGAGTGCCGCAACACCGGGCAGCCCAAGCAGGTCATCGCCGACGAAGAGATCAAGGTGGGCGCCGATCAGCTCCGCTTCTTCGCGGGCGCGGCCCGGATGCTCGAAGGCAAGGCCGCCGGCGAGTACATGGACGGCTTCACGTCCTACGTGCGCCGCGAGCCGATCGGTGTCGTCGGTCAGGTCACCCCGTGGAACTACCCGTTCATGATGGCGCTGTGGAAGATCGGCCCCGCGCTCGCGGCAGGCAACACGATCGTGCTCAAGCCGAGCGACACCACCCCGAACAGCACGCTCGTCCTGGCCCGGCTGACCAAGGGGATCCTGCCGGACGGCGTCTTCAACGTCGTCCTCGGCAACGGCGAGACCGGCGCGACCCTCGTCGAGAACCCGGCCCTCGGACTGGTGTCGATCACCGGATCCGTGCGCGCCGGTATCGCCGTCGCCGTCTCCGCCGCACGCCAGCTCAAGCGCGCGCACCTCGAATTGGGCGGCAAGGCCCCCGCCATCGTCTTCGGTGACGTCGACATCGAGAAGACCGCGAGCGGCATCGCCGAGGCAGCCTTCTTCAACGGTGGCCAGGACTGCACCGCCGCCACCCGCGTCCTCGTCCACGAGTCCATCCACGACCAGCTCGTCGACGCCCTCGTCCGCAAGGCCGAGACGCTCGTGCCCGGTCTGCCGGACGACCCGGACGCGTTCTACGGCCCGCTCAACAACATCAACCACTTCAACGCGGTCAGTTCCAAGATCGCCTCGCTCCCCACCTCGGCCAAGATCGTCACCGGCGGAAAGCGTTCGGGAGAGCAAGGATTCTTCTTCGAACCCACCGTGATCACCGGCGTCGACCAGCGCGACGACATCGTGCAGGAGGAGACGTTCGGCCCCATCCTCACCGTGCAGAGCTTCTCCGATGAGAAGGAGGCCGTCACCCTCGCCAACGACGTCCGGTACGGTCTGGCGTCGAGTGTGTGGACCAACGATCACGGCGTCACGCAACGCCTCTCGGCCGCACTCGATTTCGGCGCCGTATGGATCAACTGCCACATCCCGCTCGTCGCCGAGATGCCGCACGGCGGATTCAAGTACTCCGGCTACGGCAAGGACCTCTCCGGCTACGGCGTCGAGGACTACACCCGCATCAAGCACGTCATGAGTTCCCACGACTGACGTCGCCCACCCCATACCCATCCACGTCACGACCCTGAGGACTGCACCAACATGAACGACATCCAGTACCGGCTGCCGCAGAAGCGCGCCCTGGTCACCGAGCTCCCCGGCCCGAAGTCGGCGGCCCTCACCGCACGTCGCCGCGCCACCGTGGCCGCGGGCGTCGGCTCCAGCGTCCCCGTGTACGCGGCGGATGCCGACGGTGGTGTGGTCGTCGACGTCGACGGCAACTCCCTGATCGACCTCGGCTCGGGCATCGCGGTCACCAGCGTGGGCGCGTCCGATCCGGCCGTCGCCGAGGCGGTTCGGGAGCAGGTCGGGCACTTCACCCACACCTGTTTCATGGTCACCCCGTACGAGGGCTACGTCCGCGTGGCGGAGGAGCTCGCCGCCCTCACCCCCGGCGACCACGAGAAGCGCACCGTCCTGTTCAACTCGGGCGCGGAGGCCGTGGAGAACGCGATCAAGGTTGCTCGCCTCGCCACCGGCCGCGACGCCGTCGTCGCGTTCGACCACGCCTACCACGGTCGTACGAACCTGACGATGGCCCTCACCGCCAAGTCGATGCCCTACAAGGCCCACTTCGGTCCGTTCGCGCCCGAGGTGTACCGGCTCCCCATGTCCTACCCCTACCGGGACCAGGACGGACTGACCGGTGAGCAGGCCGCCCAGCGCGCCATCAGCCAGATGGAGAAGCAGATCGGCGCCGATTCACTCGCGGCGATCATCATCGAGCCGATCCAGGGCGAGGGCGGATTCATCGTTCCCGCCGAGGGATTCCTCCCCACCCTGGTGAACTGGGCCCGCGCCAACGGCGTCGTGTTCATCGCCGACGAGGTGCAGACCGGGTTCTCCCGCACCGGCGCCTGGTTCGCGTGCGAGCACGAGGAGATCGTCCCGGACATCATCACGATGGCCAAGGGCATGGCGGGCGGCATGCCGCTGTCCGCGATCACGGGCCGCGCCGAACTCCTCGACAAGGTGCACCCCGGCGGTCTGGGTGGCACGTACGGCGGCAACCCCGTCGCGTGTGCCGCCGCGCTCGCCGCGATCGACAGCATGCGGAAGTTCGACCTGCCCGCTCGCGCACAGCACATCGGCGACCTGGCCCTGCCGCGGCTGAAGGCACTGGCCGCCGACGTCGGCGTCATCGGTGACGTGCGTGGACGCGGCGCGATGCTCGCGATGGAGTTCGTCAAGCCCGGCACCGACGAGCCGGACGCCGAACTGACGAAGGCGATTGCCGCACATGCGCTCGAACAAGGTGTCATTCTGCTGACGTGCGGTACCTACGGAAACGTCATCCGACTGCTTCCGCCGCTGGTGATCAGCGACGACCTGCTCGACGACGCCCTGACCGTCATCGAGCAGATCGTGCGCTCGCTCGTCTGACCCGTGCGCCTTTTCGGTAGTCACCGCAACCGAAAAGGCGCACGAGCACGAACTGCCCACCCCAACGACCAGAGGAGACACCATGACCCGGACGACCACCGGCACGTTCCATCCTCTGGACCCGTTGGGGGCGGACGAATTCGCGCAGGCCGCGGCCGTTCTCGCCCGGGAACACGGGGTCGGGGACGGCTGGCGGTTCGCGTCGATCGAACTGGCCGAGCCGGGCAAGGCCGAGGTGTCGGAGTTCGACGCGTCGGGTACCGTCCCGGACCGCCGGGCCGTCGTCGTGTGCTTCGACCGCAACAGCGGAGACACCTACAAGGCGCTCGTCTCGCTCACGGGAGACAACGTGGTCTCCTGGGAGCACATCCCGGACGTCCAGGCGAATTTCACGGTGGACGAATGGGAAGAGGCGGACGCCTTCCTCCGCGGGCACCCGGACGTGATCGCGGCGCTCGCGAAGCGGGGGGTCACGGACATGAGCCTGGTGTTCATGGACGTGTGGACGTACGGCGACGCGGTGACCCCGGAGAAGTACAAGGGGCGCCGGCTCGGCTGGTCGGACACCTGGGTCCGGGCGGCCGAGGGCGCCAACCCGTATGCGGGCCCGGTCAACGGTTTCCACTGTGTGATCGACGTCAACAAGATGGAACTGCTCGAGATCGAGGACACGTTCAGCGTCGAACGTCCTGAGGTCATGGGCGAGTACGTGCCCCGGCACATCCCGGAACGGATCCGCGACGCGAGCACGCGGCCGCCGTTGAAGCCGTTGGACATCGTCCAGCCGGAGGGACCGTCGTTCACGCTCGAGGGCAACAAGCTCGAGTGGCAGAACTGGTCACTGCGGGTGGGGTTCAACTACCGCGAGGGCATGACCCTGCACGCGGTGACCTACAACGACAACGGCCGGGTGCGCTCGATCGCGAACCGGATGTCGTTCGCGGAAATGGCGGTGCCGTATCGCGACACCAGCACCGATCACTACCGCCGCACCGCCTTCGACATCGGCGAGTGGGGCATCGGGTTCATGACCACCTCACTCACCCTGGGCTGCGACTGCCTGGGCGAGATCCGGTATCTCGACGCCGTACTCCACGACAGCCACGGTGTGCCGTTCACGATCGAGAACGCGATCTGTATCCACGAGGAGGACAACGCCGTCCTCTGGAAGCACGTCGACCACGATGCGGGCGCCGAGGTGCGCCGCATGCGGCGGCTGACGGTGTCGACACACGTGACGGTCGCGAACTACGAATATCTCGTCTACTGGCGGTTCTACCAGGACGGCAACATCGAATGCGAGGTCCGCGCCACCGGGATCATGGTGGTCAGCCACTTCCCGGAAGGCGGGGAGCACCCCAGCGGGACGCTCGTCGACAACCGCACGTACGCGCCGTTCCACCAGCACTTCCTGGTCGCCCGCCTCGATCTCGACGTGGACGGCACCGAGAACACGGTGTACGCGACCGAGACCGAAGTGGTGCCGATGGGCCCGGACAACCCTCTGGGTCTCGCGCTGCGCCAGAAGAACACCCCGCTGCGCACCGAACTCGAGGGCCGACAGGACTTCGACTGGCAGAGCCAGCGGGCGTGGAAGGTGGTCAACGACAACACGACCACCGGGCTCGGCACCGCCCCCGCCTACAAGCTCGTTCCCGGCGGCGCAATCCCGTCGATGTTCGACCCGGCGTCGCCGATCTTCCAGCGCACCGGTGCGATCGGCCACACCGTCTGGGTGACGCCCAACTCACCCGACGAGCGCTGGCCTGCCGGGGAATTCGTGAACCAGAGCAAGGTCGATGACGGACTTCCCGCCTGGACCGCGGCCGACCGCCCGATCGAGAACACCGACGTGGTGCTCTGGTACACGTTCGGTATCCACCACATTCCCCGGCCGGAGGACTGGCCGATCATGCCTGCGGACACCGTGTCCTTCTGGCTGAAGCCGGTCGGATTCTTCGACCGCAACCCCGCCCTCGACGTCGCCCCCACCCCGGAGGCGTGCGATCACCACCATTCCCACCACGAGGACTCCGATGACTGATTTCGAACGGCTCCGCGCCACCCTGCCCACCGGTCTGTGGATCGACGGCGCCCAGACCGACCCGATCGACGGCGGCACGTTCCCGGTCTACGACCCGGCCACCGGAACCCTGATCGCCGACGTCGCCGATGCCGGTGGCAAGGACGCGATGCGCGCACTGGACTCCGCCGCGGCGGTCCAGGAGGAATGGGCGGCGACCGCGCCGCGGCAGCGGTCGATCATCCTGCGCTCGGCGTGGGAGAAGGTCATCGAGCGCACCGACGACCTCGCGCTGCTGATGACGATGGAGATGGGCAAGGCCCTGCCGGAAAGCCGCGGCGAGGTGAACTACGGCGCCGAGTTCCTGCGCTGGTTCAGCGAGGAAGCCGTCCGCATCCAGGGCCGCTACACCACGTCACCGTCCGGCAGCGGACGGATCATGGTCACCAAGGTTCCGGTCGGACCCACCCTGGCCGTCACGCCGTGGAACTTCCCGCTCGCGATGGGCACCCGCAAGATCGGCCCCGCGCTCGCCGCCGGCTGCACGATCATCGTCAAGCCCGCCGAGGACACCCCGCTCACCATGCTGCTGCTCGCCGAGATCTTCGCCGAGGCAGGCCTGCCCGCCGGTGTGCTGTCGGTGCTGCCCGCGTCGAACGCCGCCGCCGTCACCGAACCGCTGCTCGCGGATCCGCGGCTGCGGAAGGTGACGTTCACCGGATCCACCCGGGTCGGCAAGATCCTCATCGAGCAGTCCGCCCAGCAGGTGCTGCGCACCTCGATGGAACTCGGCGGTAACGCCCCGTTCGTGGTCTTCGACGACGCCGACATCGACGCCGCGGTCGAGGGCGCGATGGCCGCGAAGATGCGCAACGGCGGCGAGGCCTGCACCGCCGCCAACCGCCTGATCGTGGCCAACTCGGTGCGCGAGGAATTCACCACCAAGCTCACCGACCGGATCGCCGCACTCACCGTCGGACCGGGCAGCGAGGACGGCACCAACGTCGGCCCCCTCGTCAACGAGAAGCAGCGCCGCAACGTGGCGTCCCTCGTCGACGACGCCGTCGCCGCGGGCGCCCGGGTCCGCACCGGCGGCAAGTCCGTCGACGGTCCCGGCTACTTCTTCCAGCCCACCGTCCTCGACGAGGTGCCCGCCAACGCGCGCATCGTCCGCGAGGAGATCTTCGGACCCGTCGCCGCGATCACCGGTTTCGACACCGAGGCCGAGGGCGTCGCCGCCGCCAACGACACCGAATACGGTCTCGCCGCATACATCTACACACAGAACGTCGACCGTGCGTTCCGCGTCGCCGACAAGCTCGAGAGCGGCATGGTCGGCGTCAACCGGGGAGTGATCTCCGACGTCGCCGCACCGTTCGGTGGAGTCAAGCAGTCCGGCCTCGGCAGCGAAGGCGGCACCGAAGGCATCGAGGAGTACCTCGAGACCAAGTACGTCGGCTTCGCGTAAACCACCCGCCCCGAGACAGATCGGAACCGTCACCATGCGTTTGGTCGTTGGATATCTCGCCACCCCCAGCGGGGAGGACGGTCTTGCCCTCGGGGCGCAGCTCGCCCGCAGTCTCGGCGCACAGCTCGACATCTGCATGGTGCTCCCGCCGGACCGGACGGTCCCGGCGAGAGTTCCGGCAGAGACCGGCTACGACGACATCCTCGCCTCCCGTGCCCAGCGCTGGCTGGACGAGGCGAAGTCGTCGGTGCCGAGCGACATCGACGTGGACGTCCACCTGAGCTTCCACGATTCGTTCGCGCAGGGTCTCATCGACGAGGTGTCCCGGCTGGGGGCGCAGGCAATCGTCGTCGGCGCCGCCGGAGACGGCCTGCTGGGGCGGCACTCCGTCGGCTCCGTGTCGACGGAACTGCTGCACTCGGCGCACGTTCCGCTGGCCCTCGCGCCCCGCGGCTATCGGCATTCCTCCGCGAAGAAAATCCGCGAGGTCACCTGCGCGCTCGGGACCCGGACCGGGGCGGATGTGCTGCTGCGGACGGCGGTGCGGACGTGCGAGCGGATGCAGACCCCGCTCCGCCTAGTCTCCCTCGTCGCACTCGACCCGCAGAACGACCTCCGCGATCACCGGGACACCCCCGACGACATCCGCGACCGGGCCGTCGCCCACGCGCAGAGCACCCTCGAAGTGGCGAAATCCGCTCTTCCCGAAGACTTTCCCGTGTCCGTCACGATCGCCGACGGATCCTCCGTGGAATCGGCGGTCCGCACACTCGACTGGCAGGACGGCGACCTCGTGATGGTCGGCTCCAGCCGGCTCGCCCAACCTCATCGACTGTTCCTGGGATCCACCGCGGCCAAGATGCTCCGCGTCCTGCCGGTGCCCATGGTGGTCGTCCCCAAGCAGGAGTTCGAAAACAGTGAGTAAACCGTCCGCGACACCCGCCCCGGATCCACGCTCGTTCCCGACCGGAGGTTCAGACATGACGAACAGCGAAGGCGCGCCGGCGTCGGCCGACGGCGCCGTGAGCGCCAAGGGGCTGGCCACCGGTGCGGTCGGGACCTTCTCCGGAGCGATCCTCGGAATCTCCTCCGTGGCACCGGGTTACACGCTGACGGCCAGCATCGGGCTGATCGTCGCGGCCGTCGGGTTGAAGATGCCCGCCATCTTCATCGCCGGCTTCATTCCCATGTTCCTCACGGCGTACGCCTACCGTGAGCTCAACTCCGAATCACCCGACTGCGGTGCGTCGTTCACGTGGTCGACCAAGGCATTCGGTCCGTACGTCGGCTGGATGTGCGGCTGGGGCATGGTGATCGCCACGATCATCGTGCTCTCGAACCTCGCGGCGATCGCCGTGCAGTTCTTCTATCTGTTCATCGCGAAACTCTTCGACGCCCCGAGCATCGCGGATCTGCCGGGCAACAAATTCGTGAATGTGGGCACCACACTGCTCTTCATCGCGCTCGCCACGTGGATCGCCAGTCGCGGCATCACCACCAGTGAGAAGCTGCAGTTCGCGCTGGTCGGCTTCCAGATGGTCCTGCTCATCGCCTTCGCGGTGGTGGCACTGGTTCACGTCGGCAACGGGTCCGCCCCCGCCGGGCTCTCGTTCGACCTGAGCTGGTTCAACCCGTTCACGGGACTGGCCCTCGGTGCGTTCGTGATCGGCCTGACGGGTTCGATCTTCGCGTTCTGGGGCTGGGACACCTGCCTGACACTGGGCGAGGAGTCGAAGAACCCGAAGAAGACCCCCGGTCGCGCCGGCCTGCTGTGCGTCGCGACGATTCTGCTGACCTACCTGCTCGTGTCGGTCGCGGCGATGATGTATGCGGGCGTCGGCGAGGACGGTCTCGGCCTCGGCAACCCGGACAACTCCGAGAACGTCTTCGGCGCCCTCGCCGATCCGGTTCTCGGCAACTGGGGCGGCATGCTGCTGTTCCTCGCCGTGTTCGTCTCCTCGGTCGCGAGCCTGCAGACCACGTTCCTACCCGCCGCGCGCACGATGCTGGCCATGGGCGCCTACGGCGCGTTCCCGAAGAAGCTCGCCGAGGTGTCGCCGCGATTCCTGGTGCCGTCCTACGCGACCGTCGTCGCCGGTGTCGTGACCGCGGTCTTCTACACCGTCGTCACGTTCCTGTCGGAGCGCACGCTGCTCGACACGATCGCCGCGCTGGGCATCATGATCTGCTGGTACTACGGCATCACCGCGTTCGCCTGCGTCTGGTATTTCCGGGGCCGGTTGTTCACGAGCGTGCGCAACGCCGTCTTCCGGTTCGCGTTCCCGCTGCTCGGCGGGCTGATGCTGTTCGCCGTGTTCGTCATCTCGATCGACGAGAGCATGGACCCGGAGAACGCGAGCGGTGCGTCCATCGGCGGAATCGGCCTCGTCTTCTTCCTCGGCTTCGGCATCCTCCTGCTCGGCGCCGTGCTGATGATGGTCATGCGCGTCCGCAATCCCGCCTTCTTCCGCGGCGAGACCCTCAACCGCGACACGTCGGCGTTGCGGGACGAGGGCGATCTCACGGCTCGAACGGAGCCTGCGCCACCAAGCCCGCGATAAGCGTCCGCAGCCCGAACTCGAATGCTGCATCCGCCCGTCCGGGGTTCGGCCCGGACGTGGCCAGGGCGGCCAGCATGGCCTCGTTCGCCTCCGGCGCCGTCGCCCAGACCACTTCGGGTGCGGCGAGGTCCAGCGCCGACCCGAGCACGAAGCTGTCGACCGTCGTGATGGCGTGCAGAATCTCTTCGGGCGTGAAGCCGCCGTCCGAGAATGCCTGCGCCAGCGCGTTGTACAGCCCGAATGCCACACCGGACTGCACTGTGTGCGCGGTGAACAGAGGAATCAGCCGAGGATGCTCGGCGTAATTGCGCCGATACTCGCGCGCGAGGCCGGCCACCGTCTCGCTCCACTTGCCGTCGGGGTCCGCCACCACGATGCCCGCCATCATGCGGGCACGCATCAGTTCGATGATCTCCGCCCTCCCGGACACGTGGTTGTACAGCGAGGAGGGCCGCACCTTCAGCCGTTCGGCGAGACCCGGCATCGTGAAGTCACCGGAGAGGTCCACCATGCGCATGGCAGCTTCGGTGATGATCTCCGGCGACAGCAGTCGCTGTGATGGCCGTGGCATGGGTGCCCTCCTGGTCGGTGTGTGTCACCGGCGACCAGGGTGGATACCGAAGGAATCGAATTCGTCACGCCCCACCCCTTGATCGCCGAGCATTCACCCACCATACTTAACGAATCCAATTCGTTTTAGGCGCTCGCCGAACCGAACATCCGAGGAAACACAATGTTGACGATTACCGCCCTCACCCCTCCCGAGTCCCTGTCGAGGACACGCGAGACGGGACGCACCCCGCTCCGTGTCGGTCTCGTCCAGCACCGCTGGCACGAGAACGATCAGGACCTGCGGGCCGAACTCGACGAGGGCATCGCCGCGGCAGCGAAACTCGGGGCGCGCGTGGTGTTCCTCCCCGAACTCACACTGAGCCGCTACCCCGCGTCGACGCCGGGTGGCGACAACCCGGGACGGACCGCCGAGGACCTCCTCACCGGCCCCACGTTCACGTTCGCCGCCAAGGCCGCCGCCGAACACGGCGTCCTCGTCCACTCGTCGCTGTACGAGCGGAACGACTCCGAGGACGGTGTGCAGTACGAGGACGGGCTCGGGTTCAACACGGCCATCCTCGTCGCCCCCTCCGGTGAACTGCTCGCCCGCACCCGCAAGCTGCACATCCCCGTCACCGCCGGCTACTACGAGGACACCTACTTCCGCGGCGGTCCCGCAACCGATCCGTACCCCGTCCACACCGCCGAGGCACTCGGCGGGGCGAAGCTCGGACTGCCGACGTGCTGGGACGAGTGGTTCCCCGAGGTCGCCCGCGCGTACTCGCTCGGCGGCGCCGAGATCCTGGTGTACCCCACCGCGATCGGCTCCGAGCCCGACCACCCGCAGTTCGACACCCAGCCGCTGTGGCAGCAGGTGATCGTCGGCAACGGCATCGCGAACGGCACGTTCATGGTGGTGCCCAACCGCCACGGCAGCGAAGGCCTCATCACGTTCTACGGCTCGTCGTTCATCTCCGACCCCTACGGCCGGATCCTCGCGCAGGCCCCGCGCGACGAATCCGCGGTCCTGGTCGCCGACCTCGACCTCCAGCAGCGCGAAGACTGGCTGGCCCTGTTCCCGTTCCTGGCCACCCGGCGCCCCGACACCTACGGCGTCCTCACCGAGCCGGTCGATCACGCCTCCCCGTTCGGGAGGGCCTGATGACCTGGCGCATGCCCGCGGAAGGCGAACTGCACGAACGCACCTGGATGGCCTACCCCAGTGAGGGCTACTCCCTGGGCGACACCCCCGAGGAACACCACGAGGCCCGCACCACGTGGGCCGAGGTGGCGCACGCGGTGTCCCGGTTCGAGCCCGTCACTGTCGTCGTCGACCCCGGACAGGTGTCGGCGGCCGAGGAGTACCTGTCCGCGGACATCGACATCGTCGCGGCGCCGCTGAACGACGCCTGGATGCGCGACATCGGACCCACATTCGTACTGTCCGAGGACGGACGCCTCGGCGGCGTCGACTGGATCTTCAACGGCTGGGGCGGCCAGGACTGGGCCCAGTGGGACAAGGACTCGAAGATCGGCGCACTGGTGGTCGAGCGGTCGGGGGCCGAGCTCGTCGACTCGCCCATCGTCAACGAGGGCGGCGGCATCCAGGTCGACGGCCTCGGCACCGTGCTGGTGACCGAGACCGTGCAACTCGACCCCGGCCGTAACCCGGAACTGTCGAAAGCCGACATCGAGGCCGAGCTCGCCCGGACGATCGGTGCCACGAAGGTCATCTGGCTGCCGCGCGGACTGACCCGGGACCAGGACACGTACGGCACACGCGGGCACGTCGACATCGTCGCCGCCATCCCGTCACCGGGCGTCGTCCTGGTGCACGACCAGCGCAACCCCGAACACCCCGACTTCGAGGTCAGCAAGGCCGTCATCGACGTGCTGAAGCAGACCACCGACGCCCGCGGTGAGTCGTGGGAGATCATCACCGTCCCCGCGCCGACAGTCCTGCGCGACGAGGAGGGTTTCGTCGACTACAGCTACATCAACCATTTCGTCGTCAACGGCGGCGTCATCGCGTGCAGCTTCGACGATCCCGCGGACGAGGAAGCGGTCGCGATCCTGTCGGCCGCCTACCCCGGCCGCACGGTCGTGTCGGTCGACGCCCGCCCGCTCTTCGCGCGCGGCGGCGGAATTCACTGCATCACCCAGCACCAGCCCGCTGTGCGCTGACGCGCCCGTGAGTACTTGTTAACCGCGGGCGGTTAATAAGTACTCACGGGTGGCGGAGCCGCACCTAGCGGCGGCGACGCATGTAGTCGCTGACGACGGCGGCGCCGAGACCGTCCAGCCCGGGCGCCACGACGCGTCCGCCGACCCGCTCGGCCATCCGGTCCACCACCCGCGCGAGACCGGGATCCTCACCGAGCCGGAAGAACGTGACGTGAGCGCCGAGGCGGGCAAGGGTGTCGAGTTCCCGGACCGTCAGACCGAGGGTCCGGGCGCTCGGCGGGTAGTCGAAGTACGCGAAGCCGTCCGGCTCGAGGTGGGCAGTCGGCTCACCGTCGGTGACGATCAGGACCACCGGCTGGGCGTTGGGGTGCCGGCGCAGATGCCGGGCCGCCAGCAGCAGCGCGTGGTGCAGATTGGTGCCCTGGTCCCACGCGCCGTCCAGGCCGGCCAGTTCCGCCGGCGTCAGCACCTGCGCGTGCCTGCCGAACGAGATGAGCTGCAGTTCGTCGCTGCGGAACCGGGTGCTCACCAAGTGGTTCAGGGCGAGGGCGGTGCGTTTCATCGGCACCCACCGGCCCTCCATCACCATCGAGAACGACGTGTCGACCAGCAACGCGACCGCCGCCTGCGACCGCTGCTCGGTCTCCATCACCTCCACGTCCGCCACCGACAATCGGACCGGGACGCGACCGCGCTCGACCGGATCGGATGCCGCCCGCAGCACGGCGTTGGTGATCGTGCGTGTGACGTCCCACGGCTCGGTGTCGCCGAACGCCCACTCGCGGGACGCGCCCGTCGGCTCCCCCATCGACCCGGCGCGGCGCGTCTCCCGTTGCCCGCCACGCGAAGACAGCTGCTGCGCCACGTCCCGCAGAGCCGTCTGACCGAGTTGGCGCATCGCCTTGGGCGACAGGCGCCACTGGCCGTCCGCCCCGCGGTCGAGGAAGCCCTGGTCTCGCAGGGCCTTCTCGAGTTCGGCGAGGGTCTGCGCGTCGGCCGCCGCCTCGTCGCCCAGTTGCCGGGCCAGAGTCTCCGCGTCGATGTCGTCGAGTTGTGCGCCCGCGTACTGCTGCGACAGTTGCTCGGCGAGCGACTCGAGTTCCGCGATGTCCTGCAACGCCCCGGTGCCCTCGCCCAGGCCCATGCCGTCGTCCCCGCGGAACCGCTGCGCGCCCTGCCAATCCTCGCCCGGGCGCGCGGCCTGCAGGTGCTGGTCGAGGCGGTCCAGCTGTCCGATCAGCGACGGATCGCCGAACGCCTGCTGCGCCAGCGCATCCAGTTCGTCGCGCTGCTCCTGCGACAGCGAATTCCGCAGGCGCTGCGCCGCCGCCGCCCGCTGCGCCAGCGAATCGAGCAGTTCCTCGACGTTTTGCGGGTTCTCGGGGAAGTACTCCCCGTGCTTGTCCATGAACTCGTCGAACTGTTCCTGCGTGTCCTCGCCGCGCGAATGCTTGTCGAGCAGGTCGTTGAGGTCGGCGAGCATCTCCCGGATGCGTTCGCGGTCTTCTTCCGTGGCACCCTCGAGGGCCTGTTTCATGCCGGCGAACCGCTGGTCCAGCATTTCGCGGCCGAGGAGGTCCCGGATCTTCTCGTAGTCCTCGCGTGCTTCCGAACTGCGCCAGTCGTAGTCGGCGAGTTCCTGCACGGCCTGCGCGGTGGACGACGACAGTTCCTCGAGGCGCATCTCCGAGAATCGGGCGTCGTCGTCGAGCGCGCGGGCCAGTGTCTTGCGTTCCTCGAGCACCGCGCGGTCGAGGAGTTCCCGGACCTCTTCGAGTGTGCCGTTCAGGTTGTTCCGCTTCAGCAGTTCACGGCGACGCCGATTGGCCTCGGCCGCAAGCTCGTCCAGGCCGCGCATGTCCCGGTTGCCGCGACGGAGCATCTCGCGCAACGCCTGCCGCGGCGACGTGCCGGCGAACACGTCGTCGCCGATCGCGGCCAGGGCCTCACGCAGGTCCACCGGCGGCGCCAGCGGATCACCGCCCTCGTACGGCCCGTACCGCGCGTTGTGCGGTCCGCGCTCCGCCTTGCGGGACATTACGAATACACCGTCTGCCCGTTGATGTCCGGGTTCTTCGAGATCCGCCGCGCCAGGTACAGGCCTTCGAGGGCGAACTCGGCGGCCGCGGCCCGCTCGCCGTCGGACTCCGCGCCCAGACGCTCGGCCAGCTCGTCGAGGACCTCGAGTTCGGGCAGCTCGTTCAGCAGTGCCTTCGCCGTGATCCGTTCACCGGTCACCACCGGGTCGCCCTGTTCGACCGCGTCCACGAGTTCCGCCAGGTCGATGCCGCCGAGCCGGGTGCGGACGGTGTCGGCCGTCGCCCGCCGGAGCAGGTGCTCGAGGACCTCGATCTCGCGCCCTTCCTCGCCGGATTCGAATTCCACCTTGCCCCGCAGGACGTCGACGACGGTCTCCAGGTCGACCGGCCGCGCGACCGGGTCGGCTTCACCGAGCACGGCGCCGCGATGCACCGCAGCGGCACTGACGGTTTCGGCGCCTGCCACCGCGAAGCGGGCGGACACACCCGATCGCTGATCGACCGACGTTGACTCGCGGAGCAGACGGGTGAACCGGGCCAGGATCTCGAGGAGGTACTCGGGCACCTCCGCGGTGAGGTGCGCTTCCTGGAGGATGACCGCGACTTCGTCGTCGAGCCGGGTCGGGTAGTGCGTCCGGATCTCGGCGCCGAACCGGTCCTTCAGCGGGGTGATGATGCGACCGCGGTTCGTGTAGTCCTCCGGGTTCGCGCTGGCCACCATCAGGACGTCCAGCGGGAGCCGGAGCGTGTACCCGCGGACCTGGATGTCGCGTTCCTCCATGACATTGAGCAGCGACACCTGGATTCGCTCGGCGAGGTCGGGCAGTTCGTTGATGGCGACGATGCCCCGGTGCGCACGGGGAACGAGCCCGAAGTGAATGGTTTCCGGGTCGCCGAGACTCCGGCCCTCCGCGACCTTGACCGGATCCACGTCGCCGACGAGGTCCGCCACCGACGTGTCGGGGGTCGCGAGTTTCTCGGAATACCGCTCGCTGCGGTGCCGCCATGCGACGGGGAGGCTGTCGCCCAGTTCCTGCGCCCGGCGGATGGACGCCGGGGTGATGGGCTCATAGGGATGCTCCCCGAGTTCGGAACCGGCGATCACCGGGGTCCATTCGTCGAGGAGCAGATTGAGGGTGCGGAGGAGGCGGGTCTTGCCCTGACCACGTTCGCCGAGCAACACCACGTCGTGACCGGCGATGAGAGCCCGTTCGAGCTGTGGTTCCACCGTCTCCTCGAAACCGACGATGCCGGGCCACGGATCACGGCCGTCGCGTAGGGCCGCGAGCAGATTCTCGCGGATCTCTTCCTTGACGGTGCGTTGAATGTGGCCCGACTCGCGGAGCTCGCCGACGGTGGAAGGTCTGTGTTCCGATGACGTCACCACTCCACGCTACGAGGATTCGAGCGAATCGGCACGCGGTTAACGCGCGCCGACCCGCCCGGGTCAGTCCTCGCGGCGCAGCGGGAGCAGTTCGCGGACCTTGCGGTCGCGCAGGTACAGCCCCGCCCAGACTGCGATTCCGACGTACACCGCGAACAGCACCGTGCTGAACAACGGCTTCTCGACGCGCCAGTTGGTGAGTACCGCCCCACCGAGGTAGCCGGTCAGCAGCACCGCCCCCAGCGGGGCCGTTCGCGGCACCAGGTAGAGCACCGTGCAGAGGAGCAGCACCACTCCGATCGGCACGATGATGTGCATCGGCAATCCCAGTTCGGCGGCCGAGTCCTCCACCGGTCCGATCTTCAGGAGCTTGCCGACCGCGTCGAAGAGGAGGAAGGCGCCGACGAGTCCGCTGAGAACCCAGCCCACCGTGCGTGCGGTTCCCGACTCCGCCATCACGGGTGTGGTCGCGGTGCTCACGACTCCTGCCCCTGCGCTGCATCGACATCCATCCACATGACCTCCCAGAGGTGACCGTCCGGGTCCTGGAAGCTGCGGCCGTACATGAATCCCTCGTCCATCGGATCGTTGGAGAAGGATCCGCCCGACGCGAGCGCCTTGTCGGCCAGCGCGTCGACGGCCTCCCGGCTGTCCGCGGAGATGCAGATGATGGATTCGGTGGTCGTGGTGGCGTCCGCGACGGCCTTCTTGGTGAAGGTGGAGAAGAACTTCTCCGTCAGCAGCATGACGTGGATCTGCTCGCTGACGACGATCGACGACGCGTTCTCGTCCGAGAACTGGGGGTTCTTCCGGTAGCCGAGCGCCTCGTAGAAGGCCGTCGATTTGCCGAGGTCCTTCACGGGGAGGTTCACGAAGATCATGGTCGACATCGAATTCTCTTTCCGTCGGTGGAGCTGAGTGTTTTCGGGTGACGAGCCGTGCGACCTTGTGGAGCAGATCACGTATCAATGTTGCAAAAAGAAACCTATTGATGTCAATAGGCAACTTCGGTCTATAGTTGAAACCATGGCACGGCAGACTTACGGGCAGTACTGCGGACTCGCGCATGCCCTGGACATCGTGGGACAACGCTGGGCACTGCTCATCGTCCGAGATCTCCTGGTCGGACCGCGGCGATATACGGATCTCAAGCAGGGTTTGCCGGGCATCCCGTCCAACATCCTGTCGGCGCGCCTGAAGGAACTCGAGGACGCCGACGTGATCGCGCGCCGCGCGCTGCCCCGGCCGTCGAACGCGGTGGTCTACGAACTGACCGACTACGGCAACGCCCTCGAGGACGCCGTGAAGTCGCTGGGCCGGTGGGGCGCCCGCACCCTCGGCGAACCCGACCCGGACGATGCCGTGACCGTCGACTCGATGGTGATGGCGCTGCGATCGACGTTCCACCCCGACGCCGCACGGGACGTCACACTCACCTACGAATTGCGGCTCGGGCCGATCGTGCTGTCCGCCCGCATCGACCGCGGCGCACTCGAGGTCGTGGAGAGCGCAGCCGACCAGCCCGACCTCGTGATCGAGACCGGGCCGGCGGTGAAGGCACTGATGGCACGCGAGATCACCCCGGAGGACGCCATCGCCGTCGGCAGCGTGTCCGTCACCGGCGATCCGGCGCTGCTCGCCACGTTCGCCGACGTCTTCAGCATTCCCTGAGAGTGCGCCTACGCGGCGACACCATACGAGACCAGGGCGTCCAACTCGTACCACGCGGAGCGGTAGCGCTCGAGTGTCACCGGATCAGCCTCCGCCAGAAGGGAATCGAGCAGGACTCGCGGATCGTCGCGCCATGCCCGGACCACGTCCGCGACCGCGCGGTTCGAGAACAGACCCGACCCGGTGAGCGCGGACACCCACTCGTCGATCGCTCCCCGGTGAATCCGCTCGACGGCCTCCCGGCGGAATCCGCCGTCGACGAAGTCGAGGGAGAACATGGCGGCGACGACATCACCGGTGGTCAGCTGTACGACGTTCATGGTGCGGCACCTTCCTGGAGTCGGGGGCTGTTCTCGGACGTAATCCGTTGGAACAACTGGTGATGCAGACGCTAATCGCCGATTGTGTGAGTTCTGTGATGCTTCTCTGAGATCTCGGCCGCGATGCCCGCCTGCCGTGATAGCCGAGCTTCTACACTCCGTGCATGGAGACGTGGGTTCTGCCCGGACTGCTCGGCCTCGGCCTCGCCGCCGCGTCGGGACTGCGCACGTTCCTGCCGTTGCTGATGCTCAGCGCCGCGGTGCACTTCGAGGTGCTCGGGATCACCCTGAACGAGTCGATGCGGTGGCTCGGTTCGACCGGGGCGCTGGTCGCGCTGTCGATCGCGACAGCGGTGGAACTGACCGCCGATCTCATCCCGTTCGTCGACAACGCGCTGTCCGTGATCGGCAACGTCACCGGTCCCGCGGCGGGTGTCATCGCGACCTGGGCGGCCTTCGCGGACGTGGACCCGTCGACCGCCGCGATCGCCGGAATCGTCATCGGCGCGCCCACCGCTCTGGCGTTCAGCACCGCGCAGACCGGGACCCGGGCGGTGAGCACCGCCTCCACCGGCGGACTGGCCAATCCCGTGGTGTCGGTGATCGAAGACGTGGTCTCGTTCGTCACATCCCTGATCGCCCTGCTGCTTCCGCTGCTCGTCATCCCGCTACTCGCATTCCTGCTGTGGTTCGCGTGGCGAGGGGTGCAACGGGTGCGGCGACTGCGCGCGACGTGAACTGGTAGACAGTCCCCATGCCTGACACCGAGATCACGTTCGACAGCGGTGCCGTCACGTACTACGGCAGCCTGCGCACCCCCGACCACGCGAACGGGTCGGCACCCGCCGCGCTGCTGCTCGCCGGCAGTGGTCCCACCGACCGCAACGGCGACAGCGCCCTGCTCCCCGGTGACATCGGAACGCTCCGCCATCTCGCCGACGTGCTCGAACAGCACGGCATCTCCAGCCTGCGCTACGACAAGATCGGCAGCGGCGAGACCGCCCTCGGCCCCTACGAGGTGGAAGAAGTCGGGGGTCTCGGATTCACCACCTTCGTCGACGCCGCGTCCGCGGGCCTCGACTTCCTGGCCGCCCAACCCGGGGTCGACCCGTCGAAGCTTATCGTCATCGGTCACAGCGACGGCGGACTCGTCGCCCTCGCGCTCGCCACCGCGGAAGACGAGTCGCGGGTGCGCGCCGTCGGACTGCTCGAACCGCTGAGTGTCCGGCTCCTCGACCTGCTCACCACACAGATCCACGGTCAGCTCGACGCCGTCGTCGGCACCGGCCAGCTGCCGGTGGAACTCGCCGACGAACTCCGGCTCGCGCTCGCGGACACCGTCGAATCGCTCCGCACGTCGGGCACGATCCCCGACGACCTTCCGGAACCGTTGCAGAACGCCGGGCTGGTCCATGCCAACGCGAAGGCCCTCGCGGAGGAGGACGCTCTCGACCCGCGCGCACTGGCCGGCCGGCTGCCCGCCGGGTTCCCCGTCCTCACCAGCTGCTCCGCCAAGGACATCCAGGTACAGCTCGCGGACGTCGACGGCCTGAACGACGCCCTCGCGCACACCGCGCTGACGCCGGTGCGGATGACGAACGCCAATCACGTCCTCAAGGACGTCGGCGACCGTCCGTCCACCGGACCGGATTACGTGGAACCGCTCCCCTACTCGGCGGAGTTCACCGACCCGTTCAGCAGGTGGATCGCCGCTCTGTGATCAGTTCCCGCCGGCTCCGGTGATCACGGCCATCAGTGTGCTCGCCAGTTCGGACACGAGCCCCAGGTTCTTGTCGTTGACGAGATCCTCGAGCCCGTCGAGGCCCTCGACCTCGAGCAGCGGCGCGAGCATCTCCATCAACTCGGAGAACTCCGCCGACTCCGGGGCCGTCGACTGCGGGGTGGCCTTCGGGGTGGTCGCCTTCGGCATCGTGGTGGTGGTCGACGACGCGCTGTCCTCGCTCGCCTCGGGCGTCGTCGTGGTGGCCGCCGGTGCTGCCGCGAGTTCCTCGGCCGGCGCCGACTGGGACCCCGTCAGCAGGTAGGTGACGATGCCCGTCGTGATGGTGATCGCGTGCTTCAACTGGCCGTCGGTGCTCTCCAGCTGGGCGGAGTCTTCCTTGTTGGAACCGTTGCCCATCTCGACGAACACCAGCGGCACCTGAGTCAGCGCGGGCCCGGCTACATCGGCGCGGGTCTGGAGGCCGTCGTTCACGCCGGCGTAGTTGGCGGGAACGAATCCGTCCGACTTGTAGGCGTCGCGCATCATCTTCGACGCCTCGAGGCCGCCACCGGACTGCGCCGCGTCCGCCTTCTCGTCGGGAATGGGCAGCGACGGGATGATCATGTGGAACCCGTGCTTGCTCGCGTCCTCGCCCTGCGCCGTCGAGTCCGCGTGAATGCTCACCGCGACGTCGGCATTCGATTCGCTTGCCGCACGCGCTCTTTCGTCGACGCATCCGCCCCAGCCGGTGTCGTCCTGACGGCTCAGGACGACCTTCGCGCCGAGACTCTCGAGGCTGCTCTTCACCAGCTGGGAAACGTTCCAGTTGATCGTGTGCTCGGGCACCCCGCCCAGCGACGTCATGCCACTGGTCTGGCAGTCCTTCGTGTTGCCCCGGCCGTCGTTCACCTGCTGCGCGAGGTCGTGGCCCTCGCTCGAACCCTGATGTCCGGGGTCGAGGAACACCGTCATCCCGGACAGTTCGGTGCCGGTCGCCGTCGCCGCGGGTTCTGCCGAAGCCTGAGCAGGGATGAGCACGGACGCACCCAGGACGCAGGCGCCGAGGCCGGCCTTGATCGCAAATCGGTTCATAACGGGAATGGGCGCACCGTCGCAGTCCGGGCGCCACTCTCCTTCCACAGGTGCCACTCGAGTCACATCAGCCCCGAGTGAATCAGCTGCACCGTACGTGCGGGCAGCTCGAGGCCGGATCGAAAGCAAGCTGTGACCAAAGTGTGGGATTCGACAGATGCGCACCGATCAGCCACACGCCGACGCAATCGCCGGTGCTTCATACGAATCCGTGCGCGGAGGTGAACGGGACGGCAACTCTGGGCCAAGAGCCGCTGCTCAACCCTGCATTTCGGCGCAGCGGCCGGATAATGGAAGTGCAAACCCTCAACCGGTGCTGTACGGTCATCTACCAACCAGCAACGACACGCAGAAAGGTACGGACATGATGCAGCTTCACGCGCTCTTCGCATCCGTACCCGCATGGCGTCGCTGCTCCGCCGACAAGCACATCACCAAGTTCGGCGCACCCCGAGAATGTTGAGACTCACACCACGTCATTCTCGGGCACCCAGGGCAAACCCCTCGGGTGCCTTTTCTTTTACCTTTCACTTTCAGGAGCACCCCATGAAACTTCGCATCAACCAGCTGTCCACCTCTCCCCCGTATCTCGACCTGCCGGACGACCTCACCGGGTACGCCGTCACCCTCGACCTGTCGCACTGCGATGCCGCCCACGAGGCCGGCCTGGGTGAGCTGATCAGCGAGGTCCGCAGCCGCGGCGCCGCCCGCGTGGTCATCACCGGTTCGCCGCGCGAACTCCAGGGCACGGCCCGAGCACACGGGGCCGCAGCCGCCTGACGACGCAGAACGGGCCCCGGCATGATGCCAAGGCCCGTTCGAGAGTTGCCGAACGCTAGTGCGCGAAGTGCCGCGCGCCCGTCAGGTACATGGTGACGCCGGCTTCCTTGGCCGCATCGATCACCTCGTTGTCGCGGACGGAACCACCCGGCTGCACGACCGCCTTGACGCCGGCGTTCGCGAGCACCTGCAGTCCGTCGGGGAACGGGAAGAACGCGTCCGACGCGCCCACCGACCCGACCACCCGGTCACCGGCCCGCTGCACCGCGAGGTGCGCCGAGTCGACGCGATTGACCTGGCCCATGCCGACGCCGACCGACGCGCCGTCGGAAGCGAGCAGGATCGCGTTGGACTTCACCGATCGGCACGCGCGCCACGCGAACTCGAGATCCTTCAAGGTCTGTTCGTCGGCGGCGTCGCCGACGGCCAGCGTCCAGTTGGCCGGGTCGTCACCCTCGGCGTCGAGCACGTCGCGCTCCTGCAGGAGCGCTCCACCGGACACGGGACGCAGTTCGATACCCGTCGCGGTCGGTGCCTCGGCGAGGAGGACGCGGATGTTCTTCTTGCGTTGCAGCACTCCGAGCGCACCGTCCGCGTAGGACGGGGCGATGATCACCTCGGTGAAGATCTCGGCAACCTGCTCGGCCATCTCGACGGTGATCTCGCGGTTCGCGGCGATGACTCCGCCGTATGCGCTGACCGGGTCGCAGGCGTGCGCCTTGCGGTGTGCCTCGGCGATGTCGGCTCCGACCGCGATGCCACATGGGTTCGCGTGCTTGATGATCGCGACAGCCGGCTCGCTGAAGTCGAACGCCGCGCGCCAGGCGGCGTCGCCGTCGGTGTAGTTGTTGTACGACATTTCCTTGCCGTGCAACTGTTCCGCCTGAGCCAGACCGGCCGGGGCGGCGGGGTTCACGTAGAGGGCCGCGGCCTGGTGGGGGTTCTCGCCGTACCGCAGGACAGCCGAGCGGTCCCAGGTGGCGCCTGCCCACTCGGGGAACTGGGAGTCACCCGGTTCGACCAGCGTGGACGTCATCCAGCTGGCGACCGCGACGTCGTACGACGCGGTGTGCTGGAACGCCTGCGCAGCGAGGGCGGTGCGCTCGGGCAGCGTGAAACCGCCGTCGGCGACCGCGGTGAGCACGTCGTCGTAGCGGGCGGGATCCACCACGACCGCGACCGACGGGTGGTTCTTCGCGGCGGCACGCACCATGGACGGTCCGCCGATGTCGATCTGCTCGACGCACTCGTCGGGGGTCGCACCCGATGCGACGGTCTGCGTGAACGGGTACAGGTTCACGACCACCAGCTGGAACGCCTCGATGCCGAGTTCCTCGAGCTGCGCGAGGTGCTCCGGCTTCCGGGTGTCGGCGAGGACGCCGGCGTGCACCCGCGGGTGCAGCGTCTTGACCCGGCCCTCGAGGCATTCGGGGAAGCCCGTCAGCGCCTCGACGGGGGT
Organism: Rhodococcus sp. IEGM 1351; assembly: GCF_030056875.1. Lineage (NCBI taxonomy): Bacteria > Bacillati > Actinomycetota > Actinomycetes > Mycobacteriales > Nocardiaceae > Rhodococcus > Rhodococcus sp. IEGM 1351. The sequence goes on from NZ_JASHKU010000017.1 coordinate 48,360, forward strand.
GACCGGGATGCCGGCGTCGGCGATCTTCGCTGCAGTCGACCCTGTCGACACCAGCTCGACGCCTGCCTTGTGCAGGCCCGTAGCCAGTTCGACCAGACCGGTCTTGTCGTAGACGCTGACGAGCGCTCGGCGTACTGCCTTGCGTTCACTCACTGGGGATCACGGCCTTTCGTCCATCGGAAACAACTCCACGGGTGGCGACAGCGGCGATGACGTCCGCCAACAACCGTCGCTCCACAGTCTTGATGCGCTCGTGCAGGGTCGACTCGTCGTCGCCGTCGAGCACAGGCACGGGTTCCTGCGCCAGGATCGGGCCGGTGTCGACACCGGCGTCCACGAGGTGGACGGTCGATCCCGACACCTTCACGCCGTAGGCCAGGGCATCCGGGACCGCGTGCGCGCCGGGGAATGCGGGCAGCAACGCGGGATGCGTGTTGATGATGCGACCGCCGAAGCGCTCCAGGAAGGCGGGACCGAGGATCTTCATGAAACCCGCCGACACGACGAGCGACGGCTGGTGGGACGCGACGGCCTCGGTCAGCGCGACGTCCCAGGCGGCACGGTCGGCGTGGTCGCGCAGGCTCACCCGGAAGTGGGGAATGTCCGCCGCGTTCGCGTGGGAGGTCGCATCACAGTCGCGGTCGACGCCGACGGCGACGATCTCGGCGGGATACCCGTCCGTGTGTGTTGCTTCGATCAGCGACCTCAGGAGGGTTCCCGCACCGGAGGCGAGTACGACGATCCGCGCCGGCGAACCGGTCGTGGGCCTCAGGTGGTCACGCGAGGAAGTCAGCGCACTACTCCTGAACAATCGAAAGGCCGGGTGAATCGAAAGACGGGCAAAAAATGGGGGCGGTCGCATCGTCGACCGACCAAGAGCCTAGTCGCTGGGGGTTGCGGGCCCTCGGGGCAGGTCGGCTTCCGGGCTCTCGGCGGCGTCTGCGGCCCCCTCGGGTTCGTCCGTCGGCGTGTCTTCCTCGACCTCTGCGTCCACCACGACCTCGGCCTCGGCGCCGGTGTCCTGCGGTGCAACCGGCGCTGCCGGCGCTTCGGTCTCGTCGACGAGTTCGGCTTCGATCACCCGACTCGGCGCGACGTGTTCGGCGACCACCGGTTCCTCGGTGATCGGGGCGGCGATCGCCGGAACCTCCTCCGCGCCGGGAAGATGCGGCTCCTCGTCCTCGGTGTCGGCGTCGTCCTCGTCCACGGCGCCCCGGCTCCGATGCCAGGCCACGACCACCGCTGTCACCGCGCCCGCGAGTCCGAGCCACGCGAACGTGAGCAGTCCGAACGCCCACCAGTGCAGCTCGACCGTTCCGAATGCGCCGAGTCTGCCGCCGGACACGAGGCCGAGCACCGCCGTCACCACGCCCACCCCCGCGGCGGCGGTCAGCACGGTGAACAGCGCTTCCTGCCCGGCGACGCGACGCCCGCAGTCGCGTCCGAGCATCACACCGATCAGCAACGGAATCACCAGCAGCGCGGGCCAGGCACCACCCGACACCCCGTCGGGAACGGCGCCGAGCAGCGGCAACGGCGGCAGCGAACCACCGACGTTCCCGAACACGCTGACCGAGACGTCCCCGATCTGCGCAGTCCCTCCGATGACCGCGGCCGCGGCACCCACCACGACGTTCGGCAGGTACAGCACCGACAGGATCGTCAGTCCGAGCATTCCGACGACGCCGTCGCCGCGTTCGAGCAGCGAGCCGACCGTCGACCACTCCATCAGCAGCGAGATCGTGACCATGACCGCGCCGGCACCGAGAATCGCCGTCAACGCGCGCAGTCCCGGCCGCACCGCGTCCCGGACCCACGACGGAACCTGCGCACCGAGCGTCGGCCGCATCGCGACCGTCACACCGATCGCCGATGCAAGCAGGTGCACGAACAGCACCCACCCGAACGCGGCGAGCGCGTTCGGGGAGGACAACGGGATGACCGCCGACGCGTCCGCGATGACGGCGAGGCTGATGGCCGTCACGACCAGCGGTCCGGCCACCGCAGCGCCGATCACCTGCAGAGCGTGCCGCCGCGAGGACGCCGGGTGCACCACAGCGGCGCATCCGCGGGCGACGACCCACATCATCCCGGCTGTCGGGATCAGAGGGAGGACACCGAGTGACGTGCCGTCGATCGTCAACGGCACCTGGTGAATCGCCAGCCACGACGCCGCGATGGCACCGAACGTTCCGGTGAGGTCGCTGTTCGCCGCCACCAGCGTGACGACGATGAGTGCGGACAACAGGACGACGGTGACGCCCGCGGGCCGGAACGCGACCGCGAGCAGCGCCCGCATCTCGTCGGCGTCGGGCACGGGTCGCTGTCGCGGGACTTGCCGCTCGTCATCACCGACGGCTCGCCGTCGTGCACCCTGTGCGACGCGCTGCGCACGATCAACCAAAGAACTCATCCCCTCGAGAGTGGCACTCCGACGCCGCGGCGGCGGTCAGGCGCGCCGCACAGAAGTGGCCTCCGACCACGTTGGGTCAGAGGCCACCTGCTGGTTGGGCCGCTACTTGTCGTCCCTGTCGGCGCGCGTGTCGAACGCCTGGGTCGGCGCGCTGTAGCCCTCCGATTCGGACTTCTCGGCCGAGTCTGCCGACTTCGCCTCGGTGGAAGGCTGCTCGCCGTACTCGAGCGTGCGCTCCACGGGGGACGACTCGGACTGCGAGCCGTACGCGGGCGCCGCGTGCTGCGCGGAACCGTAACTGGTGCCGGCCGGGTACTGCGAGCTGGGCGTTCCGGTGGACTGCGACGGGCTCGACGGCTGCGAGTACCCCTGGTACTGCGGCTGCTGGTAGGCGGCGGTCGGGGCGTCGTACGACGCGGACCCGGCACCCGCCGCGGCTCCGTAACCCGGCTGCTGGGGCTGCCCGTAGCCCTGACCGTAGCCGGTCTGGCTCTGCGAGGGCTGACCCTGCTGGCCGTAACCCTGCTGGCCGTAGCCGGGCTGGTTCTGCTGGCCGTAGCCGGGCTGCGACTGACTCTGCCCGTAGCCCTGCGGGGCGCTCTGACCGTAGCCCTGGGGCGGCTGTCCGTACGACTGCTGCGGGCCCTGCCCGTAGCCCTGCGGGGCGCCCTGGCCGTAACCCTGCGGCGCCTGACCGGGCTGACCGGGCTGACCGGGCTGACCGAAGCCCGCGGCTGCGGCCGGCTTGGGCGCCGGCTGCTTCAGGAGTCCGATGTCGAACAGCGTGGCCGCGACGGCCACGGCCGACTGGATGAATCCGAGAACGAGGATCAGGATTGCGCCCCAACCCGAATCCGCGTCGACGTTGAGGAAAACGAACAACGCGACAACCCAGCCCGCGACGGACGCCGCTGCTGCCGCGCCCGCGTAGGACTGCTTCGGAAGGAGCGAGACTGCCGCGAGGAGACCACCGAGGAACAGGAGGCCGAGCCCGTCCGTGTTGGCTTCGAACGAGTTCACGGACTCTCGCGCCAACGTGGCGTACGGGGCGAACCCGAGCAGTAGGTTGAGGACACCGAGAACTGCGACACCGATCAGAAGGAAGAAGCCCAGGCCTTTCGGTTCTCCCCCTGCAGTCGGTTGCGCGGGCGGACCGTAACTCGGTCCTCCGGGCGTGAACGTCATGACTTCTCCTAGTCGACAAGTGGTCGTCTGCGTGCGCTCTTCCGACGCTAGCCTACGTATACCCGTCGGTCACTGCCGTCACTCGCGGCCCGCGGCGCCGGGAACAGCGCAGGAGACAATGGTTCGGTGCCGTACACCCTCGCTCCCCACACCGCCGATCTCACCCTGGAGACGGAGGTGAAGCACTCACGTTTCATCGCCGCGCTGCGGCGCGTCGAGGACGCCGAGGCGGCGCAGGCCTTCGTCCAGGATCGGCGGCGGGCGTATCCCGATGCGCGACATCACTGTTCGGCGTACATCATCGGAAACGGCCCCAGCGACCGGGTCGAGCGCGCGAGCGACGACGGCGAACCCGGTGGCACCGCGGGCATTCCGATGCTGCAGGTACTCAAGGCCCGTGATCTCGTCGACGTCACGGTGGTCGTGACACGGTACTTCGGGGGAATCAAGCTGGGCGCGGGCGGACTGGTGCGCGCCTACTCCGGCGCGGTGGCCACAGCGGTCGATGCCGCACCCCTCGTGCGGAGGGAACTTCGCCACCTGCACACCCTCGCCGTCGGCCACGCCGAGGCGGGACGCGTCGAGTCGGAGTTGCGTGGGCGGGGCGTCGTCGTGGTGGACACGACATACGGGGAATCCGCGGTCCTCACCCTCGCGGCGCGGGACTCGGCGGAGTTGGCCGATCTGGTCGCTGCCGTCACGTCGGGGACGGGGACACTCGATCCGGCCGGGGAGATGTGGGTCGATGCCTGAACGGCCCGTGCGCCTTTCCGGTAGCGGGAGCTACCAAAAAGGCGCACGGGCGCGGAGCGCCTAGGCCTGGACGGTCAGGCTCTGCAGGATCTCGCGAGCGAGCGCAGCGGTCTCGGACGGCGTCTTGCCGACCTTCACGCCGGCAGCCTCGAGGGCGTCCTTCTTGGCCTGCGCGGTGCCCGAGGAACCGGAGACGATGGCGCCTGCGTGGCCCATGGTCTTGCCCTCGGGAGCGGTGAAGCCCGCGACGTAGCCGACGACCGGCTTCGTGACGTTCGCCTTGATGTAGTCGGCGGCACGCTCCTCGGCGTCGCCACCGATCTCACCGATCATCACGATGACCTTGGTCTCGGGGTCCTTCTCGAACGCCTCGATGGCGTCGATGTGGGTGGTGCCGATGACCGGGTCGCCGCCGATGCCGATGGCGGTGGAGAAGCCGAAGTCACGCAGCTCGAACATCATCTGGTAGGTCAGCGTGCCGGACTTGGACACGAGACCGATCGGGCCGGTGCCCGCGATGTTGGCCGGGGTGATGCCGACCAGCGACTCGCCGGGGGTGATGATGCCGGGACAGTTGGGTCCGATGATGCGGGTCTTGTTGCCCTTGGAGACGTTGTACGCCCAGGCGTACGCCGAGTCCTGCACCGGGATGCCCTCGGTGATGACCACGAGCAGCGGGATCTCCGCGTCGATGGCCTCGACGATGGCGTCCTTGGCGAAGGCCGGGGGAACGAACGCGATGGAGACGTCCGCGCCGGTCTTCTCGATGGCCTCGGCGACGGTGCCGAAGACGGGCAGCTCGACGCCGCCGTCGTGGGTGACGGTGGTGCCGGCCTTACGGGCGTTGACACCGCCGACGACCTGGGTGCCGGCCTTGAGCATCAGCGCGGTGTGCTTCGTGCCCTCGCCGCCGGTGATGCCCTGGACGATGACCTTGGAGTCCTTGGTCAGGAAGATAGCCATGTTTTTTGAGTCCCTTTACTTTGCGGCGAAGGCCAGCTCGGCAGCCTTGTCGGCGGCCTCGTCCATGGTTCCGACGACCGTGACCAGCGGGTGGGCGGCCTCGGCGAGGATACGACGACCCTCTTCGACGTTGTTGCCGTCCAGTCGGACGACCAGCGGCTTGTTGGCCTCGTCACCGAGCGTCTTCAGGGCGCCGACGATGCCGTTGGCGACCGCGTCACACGCGGTGATGCCACCGAAAACGTTCACGAACACGCTCTTGACCTGCGCGTCGTTCAGGATGACGTCCAGGCCGTTCGCCATGACCTCTGCGGAGGCGCCGCCACCGATGTCGAGGAAGTTGGCCGGCTTCACGCCACCGTGCTTCTCACCGGCGTACGCGACGACGTCCAGGGTCGACATGACCAGGCCGGCGCCGTTACCGATGATGCCGACCTCACCGTCGAGCTTGACGTAGTTGAGGTCGTTTTCCTTGGCCTTGAGCTCGAGCGGGTCCGTGGCGTCCTTGTCCTCGAACGCCTCGTGGCCGGGCTGACGGAACGCAGCGTTCTCGTCGAGCGTGACCTTGCCGTCGAGTGCGAGGATCTGGTCGTCCGGCGTGCGGACGAGCGGGTTGACCTCGACGAGGAGAGCGTCTTCGTTGATGAAGACCTCCCACAGCTTCTGGATCGTCACGGCCGCTGCGTCGAGCACCTCGGCGGGCAGCTTTCCTGCCTCGGCGATGCTGCGCGCGAACGCGAGGTCGACACCCTTGACGGCGTCCACGGGGATCTTCGCGAGAGCGTCGGGGTTCTCCTCGGCAGTGACCTCGATCTCGACGCCACCCTCGACCGAGCACATGGCCAGGTAGGTGCGGTTGGTGCGGTCGAGCAGGAAGGAGATGTAGTACTCCTCGGCGATGTCACTCGCCTCTGCGACCAGCAGCTTCTTGACGACATGACCCTTGATGTCGAGGCCCAGGATCGCCTCGGCGTTGGCCTGGGCGGCATCGGCGTCGGCGGAGTACTTGACGCCACCGGCCTTGCCGCGGCCTCCGACCTTGACCTGCGCCTTGACCATCACGGGCTTGCCGATTTCTTCGGCAATCTCGCGTGCGCCGGCGACCGTGTCGGTAACACGCCCAGCCGAAGTCGGCACCTCGTGCTTGGCGAAGAGTTCCTTCGCCTGGTATTCGAAGAGATCCATCTGCTCACCGTCTCGTCTGCGTTGACACCCGCTCGAGGGGTAGGAGCGGGTCTGTTTTGGACTTTAACCAGTTGCCGGGCCCGGTCTGCGGCCGCGTGTCTGCTATGTGGTCCACATCACGCGATAACACGCATTGAGGCGAGCCTCACCAGAAGTACTGAGGCGAGCCTCACCGCGGTCGACGGGGCGGACCTCACCGATTTCTGCTGCGTGTCGTGAGGGCCGCGGCAGCCGCAATCAACACTATGCCCACGGTTGTCGGGACGACACCGGCCCCCATTGAGGGATCGGTCACCCGGGCCGCGGTGAGCGGCCACGACAGGAGGTATACCCCCACCACAACGGCCGAACCGAGCAGGAGTGCCACCGCCCGGGCCGGGCGGGCACGTGAGGCGACGATCACTGCGAGGACCACCGCGACGCCCAGTAGGACGCGCCCCCACACGTCGAGGTTCCACGGGAACTCCGCGAACGACGCGGGCGCGTAGTCGTCGCCGCGTGCATCGGTCCCGTGGAAGAGCGGCAGTCCCAGTCCGACGAACGCGGCGACCGCCCCGAGACCCCCGACCGCGAGGACCGCGATCGAGGTGGACGGCTCCTCGGACGTGTCGATCTCCTCGCGTTCCGCCGAACCGGCGAACCACGTCAGCACGCCGGTAACGCCGGCGGTGACGGCCGCACACCACAGCAGCGCGGCACCGATTCCGGCGCCGATTCCGGGGACGTCGGTGGCGAGCACGACGGACTGCGACACCGAGGCGACGGAGAACGGGATCGTCACCCACAGCACTCCGACCGCGGGCCGGACGGTGGAGGCGAACTCCGACAGCAGCAGCCAGACGCAGCCGACGACGAGCACGAGGGCGGCCACGAGCACGACCCGGGTGGCGTAGATGTCGGGGCGCACGGCGTCGGCCGGGATGTCGAGGACGGGGAGCAGGGCACCGGCGGCGGCCAGCACGGCGGTGACGATTCCGGTGGTCCCGGCGGCGACGTGCCAGCGGGCGATCCGAGCGCGGGCCGCGGCGGCCTCGGCTCGCAGCGCCGCCTTGGCGACGCCCTTCGCGGACGGGGTGACGGCCCCCTTCTTCGCCTGGCCGCCCTGAGCAGGCGCGGACGACGAGGGTGTGGCGAGCGTCTTCAGGATCCTGGTGTCGCGAGCCCGGTCGACCATCGGGATGCAGACACCGACGAGTACGAGGACACCGGCGCCGACGGTCCCCCACACCGCGCCGGGCCCGGGCTGGATCCGTTCGCCCGCGGCGAGTCCGGCCACCAGGCGCGTCCCGACCACGCCGAGCGCGGCCAGACCTGCCCCGACGAGCGCACCGGACGCCACGGGCGGCGAGATGGACGCCAGTGCGGAGGCGACCACGATCAGAACGGCCGCCGCCAGGACCCCGGCGCCCGCGGACGCAGCCAGATCCGACTCCACGACCGTCGGGACGAGGATGACCGGATCCTCGGATACGAAGGCGGGCGCGAACAGCGCGCCGACGAGCACGACGGCGGCGACCACCGCGACCGCGGACGGCAGGAATCCGACACGGGCGCCCGTCGCCCGTCCGACCTGTTCGGAGCTGCGGGCGTCGCCGTAACCGTCCATCAGCGATTCCCGGTGGACCGCGACCATGCCGAGGAGGCCGGCGAAGGCGATCAGCAGGTGTCCGGCGAGGGCGGCGTACGCGCCGGGCCCGGCGGCGAGCTCGGCCGCCGTCTCGGGCCGGAACAGTTCGAGTCGATTAGCGTCGATGGCGTCCGTCCACAGCTGTGTGTCGAGCACGGCAGCGCCGAGGGACACCGCACCGGCACCGGCCAGCAGCGCACCCGCCACCGCAGTGCGCCGGGCGACAAGCGCGAGGACGGCGAGAACGGGTGCCGCGACGGCGAAGACCGCAGCCCACAGCGCGGCTGCGCCGATCGCCGACGGCGCGGCCACCCCGTCGGCCGAACGGACGGCGTGCAGCACGGGCGCCGAGGCCACTCCCACACCCCCGACGAGACCCAGGACGACCGCGAGCACGCACCCCCGGCGCGCACGGGCGGGATCGGGCTCCTCGACGGCCGTCCGACCGGTGCCGCCGGACGAGGGAATACGTTCGGGCTCGGCCCTACGCCCGTCCGGAGATCGAGTTGATGACGCCACAGGCCGACGCTAGCGCTAACCCACTGCCTCCCCCGCGTTGTGACACGCGCATTCAGGGGCGAGATTGAACCGAGACGAAAAGTGGGTTCGACGTTTCCCCAGCTCAGTTTGTGATGCCCGTCACATGTAGCCGTTCCTCCGCGTTACAGGTTGCGCGCATCGCAACCGTTTCGTTACCGTCGCCAGGGTCCAAGTCACAGGCAGGTCACGAGCAGGAGGGGGACGGGCGTATGCACCATCGCAGCCAGTTCACGGCCAGCCGTTTTGTGAGTCACCACGATGACGAGTTGCGGGGTCACAACGACGAAGTCGCGCCCACGTACCCCTCGAGGTCGGTCGAGCGTTATCCCGAGACCGATAGTTCTGAGATTTCACGCATGCTCTTCCGCAATTCGCAGTCCACACGCTCCACCCCCGACAGCGTCGACGCCGGCAACGGCTTCGAGACCGTCGACACCGAGTCCGAGATTCCCGGCTTCACCCCCCGCAGCGGTTCCGAGTCCTTCGAGGGCGCACCCTCCCACTCCCGCCGCGGAGCCCACCGCATCCCGACTCCCCCCTCAGCTCTCAAAGGTCGCGCCGCAGTCCTCGCAGTCGCAGCGGGCGCCGTAGTCGCCGCAGGCCAGGCCGCCGTCACCAGCGGATCGTCCAGCTCCTCCGACCACTCCGAGGTCGCCCTCGCCAGTGACGAGTCGAGCACCATCGGAACCACCGCCGAGCCGCAGGCCGCGCAGTTCTCCACGGTCGCCGACACCGCCGCGTCCGAGTCGAACGCCCCGCAGGTCCTCAACATCGCGAACCCGACCGACCTGTCACAGTTCAGCAACCTTCTCGCCAAGGGACAGCGTTTCAGCGAAGAGCGCGCCGCCCGCGAAGCCGCTGCCCGCCGCCCCCTGTTCGTCCTCCCCGCCGTGGGAACCTTCACCTCCAACTTCGGAAGCCGCTGGGGCACGCTGCACGCGGGCGTCGACATCGCCGCCCCCATCGGCACCCCCATCGTGGCCGTCGCCGACGGCGAGGTCATCGACTCGGGTCCTGCTTCCGGGTTCGGCATGTGGGTCCGCCTCAAGCACGCCGACGGCACCATCACCGTCTACGGCCACATCAACACCTCCACCGTCACCGTCGGCCAGAAGGTCATGGCGGGCGACCAGATCGCCACCGTCGGCAACCGCGGCTTCTCCACCGGCCCGCACCTGCACTTCGAGGTCCACCTCGCCGGCGAGAACAAGATCGATCCCCTCCCCTGGCTGGCCTCCCGCGGCATCAGTCTCGGCACCGAGATGGACTGACCGAAACCCTTCGGCTCCACCCGAACACACGACTGTGGCGCATGCATTGCATGCGCCGCAGTCGTTTCGTCGTCGCTACAGCTTGACCATCGGAACGCCACCGATCAGCATCAGCCGGACCTTGCCCGCGCTGCCGAAATCGATGGTGACCGTCGCGGTCGGGCCGGCGCCCTTGGTCTCGAGGACCGTGCCGAGGCCGTACTTGTCGTGACTGACACGGTCGCCGACCGTGAGCACCAGGTTGTTGTTGCGGGAACGGGCGGCGCCGAAGCTCGGCGTGCCTGCCGACCCGCCGCCGTAACCGGAACCGCCGCCGAAGCCCTGACCGCCGTATCCCGATCCACGCGCACGGCCACCGCCGATCGCACCACCGGAACCGATACCGGTGCCCGGGTCCTCACGGCGCCAGTGCACGAGATCCGACGGGATCTCCTGCAGGAACCGCGACTCCGGGTTCTGGATGGGCTGGCCCCACGCCGACCGCATGACGGCCCGTGTCAGATACAGCCGCTGCCGGGCACGGGTGATGCCGACGTACGCGAGCCGGCGCTCCTCCGACAGTTCCGTGGGGTCGCCGAGCGCCCGCATGTGCGGGAACTGACCGTCTTCCCACCCGGTGACGAAGACGACGGGGAACTCGAGCCCCTTCGCGGTGTGCAGGGTCATCAGCGTGACGACGCCCTCGTCGTTGTCGGGCAGCTGATCGGAGTCCGCGACCAGGGACACCCGTTCGAGGAACGCGGCGAGGGAACCGGGATCGGGTTCACCGTCCCGGGCGTCGACGTCGCCGTCCTCCGGCGGTTCCACGAGGCCCGCCGCGTTCCGCGCGTCGGAGCTGAACTCACGCGCCACGCTCACGAGTTCGTTGAGGTTGTCGAGACGCGCCCCGTCCTGAGGGTCACTGCTCGCCGCGAGCTCGGCGCGGTAGCCCGTCCGCTCCAGGACCGCCTCGACGACGTCGCCGATGTCGCCGAGCTGGTCGGGGACGACGTCATCCACAGTGGTCTCCGGCGGGAGCATCACCCGCAGTCCGTCCATGAGCTCGAGGAACGACGCGATGGCCTTCTGGGAACGGGTGTTCAGCAGCGGTACGCGACCCTCACCGCCGTCCCGCAGCGCCTCCGCGAAGCTGATGCCCCGTTGCTCGGAGTGGACGGCCACACAGGCCTCGGCGCGGTCGCCGATGCCGCGGCGGGGCGTGTTGAGGATCCGGCGCAGGCTGACGGTGTCGTCCTCGTTCGCGAGGACACGGAGATACGCGACGATGTCGCGCACCTCCTTGCGCTCGTAGAACCGCACTCCGCCGACGACCTTGTACGGAACGCCGAGCCGGATGAAGATCTCTTCGAGGGCACGCGACGAGTTGTTGGTGCGGTAGAACACGGCGACGTCACCGAACTTGGCGTCGCCGGAATCGACGAGCTTGTCGATCTCGGACGCCACGAACGACGCCTCGTCGTGCTCGTTGTCCGCGACGTAGCCGGTGATGAGCTCACCCTCGCCCGAATCGGTCCACAGCCGCTTCTCACGCCGGCCGGTGTTCTTCGAGATCACCGAGTTGGCCGCCGACAGAATGTTCTGAGTGGAGCGGTAGTTCTGCTCCAGCAGGATGGTGCGGGCGTCCGGGTAGTCGCGCTCGAACTCCTCGATATTGCGGATCGTGGCGCCGCGGAACGCGTAGATCGACTGATCCGCGTCACCCACCACGCACAGCTCGGCCGGGGCGACCCGGTGGTCCGCGTCCTCGCCGTCGGCGGTGCCGCCGACCAGTTCACGCACCAGCATGTACTGGGCGTGGTTCGTGTCCTGGTACTCGTCGACCAGCACGTGGCGGAACCGCCGCCGGTAGTACTCGGCCACCTGGGGGAACGCCTGCAGCATCGCGACCGTCTCGCCGATCAGGTCGTCGAAGTCCAGCGCGTTCGCCGAACGCAACCGCTGCTGGTAGTGCCCGTACACCTTGGCGATCAGCCGCGGCAGTTCCGCCGGATCCTTGTCGGCGTCGGCGCTCGCCTGCTCCGGGTCGACGAGCTCGTTCTTGAGATTCGAGATGTGGGTGGCGAGCAGCCGCGCCGAATAGCGCTTGGTGTCGATGTTCAGATCCTTGGCGATCATCGTCAGGAGCCGCCGCGAATCGTCCGCGTCGTAGATGGAGAAGTTCGAGTTGAGGCCGGGGAGCAGCGCCGCCTGGGCTCGCAGGATCCGCACGCAGCTGGAGTGGAACGTGGACACCCACATGCTGTTGGCCCTGGGGCCTACGAGGTGGGCGACGCGTTCCCGCATCTCCGCGGCAGCCTTGTTGGTGAACGTGATGGCCAGGATCTGACCGGGCATCACCCCCCGCTCGGCCAGCAGATATGCGATACGGCGGGTGAGCACAGCCGTTTTGCCCGAGCCCGCACCCGCGACGATCAACAGCGGAGACCCGGCGTGCACGACCGCTTCCCGTTGCGGTGGGTTGAGGCCCTGGAGGAGCACGTCCGACCCTGCGCGCGCCGGTGCGGCGGCGTGTGAAGGCGACGTGGTGCTCAGAGGAGAAGCGGTGCCGGAGATAGTGTTCATCAACTATCAAACTTACCGGCGTGTACCGACAGCGTCACAGCCGCTTGGCCTGCGCGGTACCGCCATGGCAAACTGGTACACATGTTCAGTCCGCCGTCGCGCCCCCTGTGGCGATTTTTTTACGGGTACCGGCCTCCGGTGCCCGTGAACTGAACAGCTCACGAGCCCCGAGGTCCGCACCGGATCCGGGGCTTTTTTCGTCAAACGAGCCTGGATCGGTAACGACTCGAGCCGAAACAACGATCCAAGTTCTGACAAGAGGGAGACGAACCAATGAGCACTCAGACCGTCGCATCAGCCGCCAAGGAAACCGCTGTGCCCACCAGCGAGGCCGAGATCGAGGTTCTCCGCCAGGAGATCGACAAGCTCGACGCCGAGATTCTCGCCGCTATCAAGCGCCGTGCAGAGGTCTCGCAGCTCATCGGGCGCACGCGGATGGCGTCCGGCGGTCCCCGCCTCGTCCACAGCCGTGAGATGAAGGTGCTCGAGCGGTTCAACGAGCTCGGCCAGGAAGGCCACACACTCGCCATGCTGCTGCTGCGCCTCGGGCGCGGCCGCCTCGGTCACTGATTTCCCGAAACGGCCTGCCCGCCCCCCGACGGCGGTCGTTACGGCTCGAGCGCCACGTACTTGGTCTCCAGGTACTCCTCGATGCCTTCACTGCCCCCTTCGCGCCCGAAGCCTGACGCTTTGACGCCGCCGAAGGGGGCAGCGGTGTCCGAGATGACCCCGCGGTTGATGCCGACCATGCCCGATTCGAGAGCGTCGGCCACCCGGAGTGCACGGTCCAGATCGCGGGTGAAGATGTACGACGCCAGGCCGAACTCCGTGTCGTTGGCCGCGGCGATCCCCTCCTCCTCGGTGTCGAACCCGGCGATCGCGACCACCGGTCCGAACACCTCTTCCTTCAGGATCCGCGCCTGCGCGGGGATCTCGTCCAGCACGGTCGCCGGGTAGAAGTAACCGGGACCTTCCGGGGCGACCCCGCCGAGCCGCACCCGGGCGCCGGCACCGACGGCGTCCTGCACCAGTTCCCCGACCTTCTCGAGTTGGTCCGCGTTGATCAGCGGGCCGAGCGTCGTGTCGGGATCCGTGCCGGGTCCGAGTGTGTACGAGGACAGCTTGTCGACGAGCTTCGCGGTGAACTCCTCCCGCACACTGTTCGCGACGTGGAAGCGATTGGCCGCGGTGCAGGCCTCGCCGCCGTTGCGCATCTTGGCGAGGACGGCGCCGGCCACCGCCTTGTCCACGTCGGCGTCGTCGAAGACGACGAAGGGCGCGTTCCCGCCGAGTTCCATGGACGTGCGCAGCAGTCCCTTCGCCGATTTCTCGACGAGCATCCGCCCCACCCCGGTCGAGCCCGTAAACGTGAGCTTCCGCAGCCGGGGGTCGTCGAGCAGCGGACCGGTCACCTCCCCCGACTTCGACGTCGGCAGCACAGACAGCACGCCCTTCGGGAGCCCCGCGTCGGCCATCACCTCGGCGAGCAGGAGCATCGTCAACGGCGTCTCGGAGGCGGGTTTGACGATCATCGTGCAGCCGGCGGCCAGTGCGGGTCCGATCTTGCGCGTGCCCATCGCGAGCGGGAAGTTCCACGGTGTGATCGCCAGACACGGTCCGACGGGCTGCTTGGTCACCAGGATGCGTCCGTTCCCCGCGGGCGCCGGTGTGTATCGGCCGGCGATACGCACGGCCTCCTCGCTGAACCACCGGAAGAACTCGGCGCCGTACTTGACCTCCGCCGCGCTCTCCGGCAGCGCCTTGCCCATCTCCAGCGTCATCAGCAGCACGAAGTCGTCGGCCCGGGCCGTGATCTTCTCGAACACCGCGCGGAGCAGTTCCCCCCGCTCACGTGCCGGGGTCGCCGCCCACTCCCGCTGCACCGCCACCGCGGCGTCGAGCGCTTTCATCGCGTCGGCAGGGCTGGCGTCCGCAACCTCGGTCAGGGCGTCACCGGTGGCCGGGTCGAAAACGGTGAACGTGGCGCCGTTCTCGGCGTCACGCTTCTCGCCGCCGAGGAAGAGGGTTGTGGGAACGGTTCGCATGAGTTCGACAGCATCCATGACGTCCATCATGCGCCGCACCGAAGTTCGCACGGAAGTTTCGACGCGCGGGCATTAAGCTCAAATCTCGTGAGCTCAGACATCACCGGAACCGCTGCCTGGCAGAAATTGCGTGATCATCACGCTCAAATTCAGTCCGTCCATCTTCGAGAACTCTTCGAGAAGGACCCGGCACGCGGGCAGGAACTCACCGTCTCGGCGGGCGACCTGTACATCGACTACAGCAAGCACCGCATCGACCGCGACACCATCGGGTTGCTCCTCGAACTGGCGCGCAGCGCCGACCTGGAGGCACGCCGGGACGCGATGTTCGCGGGCGAGCACATCAACACTTCCGAGGACCGCGCCGTCCTCCACACCGCGCTAAGGCTGCCCGCCGACGCGTCTCTCGTCGTCGACGGGCAGGACGTCGTGGCCGACGTCCACGACGTCCTCGACCGCATGGGCGACTTCACGGATCGGGTGCGCTCCGGTGAATGGCGCGGCGCGACGGGCGAGAGAATCAAGACCGTCGTCAACATCGGCATCGGCGGATCGGATCTGGGTCCGGTGATGGTGTACCGCGCGCTGCGGCACTACGCCGACGCCGGCATCAGCGTCCGGTTCATCTCCAACGTCGACCCCGCCGACCTGGTGCGCAGCCTGCAGGGCCTCGACCCGGCCACCACGCTGTTCATCGTGGCGTCCAAGACGTTCTCGACGCTCGAGACGCTCACCAACGCCACCGCCGCGCGACGCTGGCTGCTCGGCGGTCTCGGCCTCGGAAACGAAGCGGTCGCAAAGCATTTCGTCGCCGTCTCGACGCACGCGGATCGGGTGGCGGAGTTCGGTATCGACACGGCCAACATGTTCGGATTCTGGGATTGGGTGGGTGGCCGGTACTCGGTCGATTCCGCCATCGGGCTGTCGGTGATGGCGGCGATCGGCAAGGAGCGGTTCGCGGAGTTCCTCGCCGGCTTCCACGCCGTGGACGAACACTTCCGCACGGCGCCGCTCGAGGAGAACGCGCCGGTCCTGCTCGGCCTGATCGGACTCTGGTACTCGAACTTCTTCGGCGCCGAATCCCGTGCCGTGCTGCCGTATTCCAACGACCTCGTGCGGTTCCCGGCCTATCTTCAGCAGTTGACGATGGAATCGAACGGCAAGTCGGTGCGCGCCGACGGCTCCCCCGTCCCCACGTCCACCGGCGAGATCTTCTGGGGCGAACCCGGCACCAACGGGCAGCATGCCTTCTACCAGCTCCTGCACCAGGGCACCCGGCTCGTCCCCTCCGATTTCATCGGTTTCGGCGAACCGACGGACGACCTGCCCACCGCGGACGGCACCGGCAGCATGCACGACCTGCTGATGAGCAACTTCTTCGCCCAGACGAAGGTCCTGGCGTTCGGCAAGACGGCCGAGGAGATCGCGGCCGAGGGGACGCCGGAGAATCTGGTGCCGCACAAGGTCATGCCCGGCAACCGGCCGTCCACCACGATTCTCGCGCCCAAGCTCACCCCGTCGGTGATCGGGCAGCTGATCGCACTGTACGAGCACCAGGTGTTCGTCGAGGGCGTCGTGTGGGGCATCGACTCGTTCGACCAGTGGGGTGTCGAGCTCGGCAAGACGCAGGCTGTGGAGCTGCAGCCGGTGCTCACCGCCGCGGATGAACCGGCCGCGCAAAGCGATTCGTCGACGGACAGCCTGGTGCGCTGGTACCGCCGTCAGCGCGGACGGGCGTGATTCACCAGCTCTCCGTGGTGTAGACCCGGCCCGACCGGTCCACCAGCCGGGCCCGCAGCTCGTGCTGTTCGATCCAGCGGATCGCACCGATACCGCGGGCGAGGGCGGCGATGCTGGCCGCGTACGCCCAGAGTGCGTCGTCGGCGATCACCGTCACCGTCTCCCACTCGGTGGCGGTGGGCGGTTCGGCAGCCGGGGGCGCGAACGCCGTCGCCATCGCAGTCCCGTTCACCAGTTCGACCTCGCCGTCGCCGGGCACCGGAATCTGCCAGCCGCCGGCGGGACAGTGCCCGGCCGTCGCGATGACGTCGCCGATACGCACGGCGGCCCCGCACTCGAGTTGGCGGGCGACCAGTTCCGCCGCCCGGTCCACCGTGTCGGCCTTGGCGGTGTCGGTGATGTCGAACGAGGCGCCCCACGGCGCGAACACGACGTCGTCGTCGATCTGGACGTCGAGGAAGCTCGGTTCCGGGTGCACGGTGGGGATCAGGTCCTCGTCGGGCGATTCGGTGGCGAGCGGGTTCACGACCCCGTCGGTCATCCGCGCGGCCCAGAGCGCCGAACGCAGCAGTGCGGACATCCGCCGGCTGACCTTCACCGGCGCGCCCTGCGAGAGGTTGACGGCGTGGATCTCGGCGTCGCCGCGGTGGATGTCGCAGACCGATTCGGCCTCGTCGATGACGGCCGCGATCAGCGCTGCGGCCTCGGGAAGCGCGGCACCTTCGGTGACGTCGACTTCCACGACCGAACCCCACACCCTCCATTTCTCGACGCTAACCATGGTGTTCTCCGTGTGCGGTCTGTGCAGCGCTGCACTTCCAGTATGCGCCGGCTGTCCAGAGGCCGGCGTCCGCGGTTCACCACGACCGGTCGTACACTTCGCTGGTGAGCGCCCGATTGAGCGTCGTCGACGAGATGTTCCTGCGCACCCATCGGGGGTGGGGAACGCCGATCGTGATGCAGGGACTGTGGCGTACCGACGGGCACGTGAATGCCTCGACCCTCGATTCCCTGAGCGCAGAGTTCGCTCGCGGACCGCTCGGCAGGCGCGTGGTGCGTCCGCGAATTCCCGGCGCGCGGCCCCGGTTCGAGCCGAGCACCGGCGCCTTCCCCGTCGAATACGCGGAGATCGAGGCCGGGACGGTCCTTGCGTGGGCGGACGAGCAGGGCTCTTTGTCGGTCGACCCCGAGCGGGGTCCCGGCTGGCGTCTGGCGTGCGCACGACCCGCTGACGGGGGCACGGTGCTGTCGCTGGTGTGTTCGCACGTGCTCGCGGATGCGCGCGGACTGGCGACAGCCATCGCCGCGGCGCTGCAGGGCCTGCCCCCGTCGACTCCGGGCGGTGCGGACGGCGCTGTCGCCGACATGTGGGACGCCACCCGGCTCGCCCGCCGCGTGACGGAGGGAACCGCGCGTGCGGTCGCCGGCCTCGTGGTGAGCGGGACCCGGCGCGCGGAACTCCGGCGCTTCTTGCACGTGAGTGGCAAAGCGTCGCCCGGCACACTTTGCCACTCACCTGTGTCGGCGGTGCTGGACGTGGACGCCGAACGGTGGGATGCCGCCGCGGAGCGGGCAGGCGGAACCCCGAACAGCCTGTTCCTGGCCGTGGTGGCCGAGTTGGCGCGGCGGGACGGCGAATCCCGGCCGCTCACGATCAGTGTGCCGATGGACCTGCGGGGCGCGGCCACCTCGTCGGGCACCGCGAACTCCGTCGCCATGGTCGAGGTGGACGTCGGCCCGCAGGACACCGTCGCGGACGTGCGGGCTGCGAGCCGCGCGGCGTTCTCCGCGCCCGCGATGACGAGTCCGGCCGGGTTCCCGGAGGAGATGCTGCAACTGGTCCCCGACCGGGTGGCGCATGCCCTCACGGGCAACCCCGGCGAACGGGACGTGCTGTGTTCCAACATCGGACCGCTACCCGAGGCGCTCGTCTCGATCGGCGGTCACCGCGCCACCGGCATCGCCACCCGAGCCGTGCATCCGGGTGTCGTGACCAGCCGCACCCGGCTCTCCGCCTATCTCAGCCGATTCGGCGGCAGCTACACCCTCGCGCTCGAGTCGCTGGACAGTCCGGACCACGCCGCGCTCCGGGAGCGAGCGGCGAACGTCCTCGCCCGCCACGATCTCGACGCACGGAGCTGGTGACGTCAGGACTCGGACGCGGGTTCGGCGTAGGGCTGACGCGCCGACTGCGGATCGCCGTAGGTGATCGCCCGCTCCCGGCGCGTCCGCGACGCCAGCGTGACGCCCCAGTTGAGCAGGGTGCCGAACCGGTTCCGGTACCCGGCGAGGAACGCGATGTGGATGACACCCCACGACACCCAGCCCATGAACCCGGACATCCGGATCGGGCCGGCCTGGAGCAGCGCGTGCCTGCGGGCGATGTAGGCCGCGCTCCCCAGGTCGCGGTATTTGAAGGGTTTGCGGTCGGGCGTTCCCCCCGCGACCGTGCGGGCGATGCATCCACCGACGTGCCTGCCACCCTGCATCGCGACCTCGGCAACGCCGGGAAGCTCGTTCAGCGACATCAGGTCGCCGATCACCCAGACGTTCGGGTGTCCGGGCACGGTGAGATCGGGTTCGACGGCGATGCGTCCGCCCTGAATCTGCTTCACGCCCAGCGCATTCGCGAGAGCTCCCGCGAACGGCACGGCCTCGACGCCCGCGGTCCAGAGGATCGTGCGAGCCCCGTAGCGCTTCTTGGTGCGGGCCGCGTTCTTGGCCGTCGTCTCGATGCTGGTCTCGCAGACGTCGGTGACGTGGACACCGAGATGCGTTTCGACGCCGACCTTGTCGAGGGTCCTCTGCGCCGCCGCGGACAGTTTCCGGTTGAACGACTGCAGAACACGGTCGCCGCCGTGGAACAGCAGCACCCGGGCCTCGCAGGGGTCGATCGACTGGAACTCGTGGGCGAGAGCGTGCACGGCGAGTTCCCGGATCTGGCCCGCCAGTTCGACTCCGGTGGGTCCGCCGCCTGCGACGGCGAAGGTCAGCCACGGCCTGCGCTCCTCCGCGGTGGGCAGCGATTCGGCCATCTCGAAGGCGGAGATCAGCTTTCGGCGAATGGCGAGCGCGTCGTCGAGGGTCTTCATCCCCGGCGCCCACTGGATGTACTCGTCGTGCCCGTGGTATGCCTGACGCATTCCCGCCGCGACGATCAGGTAGTCGTAGGGAAGGTCGAACGTGGATCCGTCGAAGCGACTGGCGGTCAGGACCCTGCTGACGGCATCGACCGCGTGCGCCTCCCCGAGGGCGACGTGCACGTTGCGGTTGCCGCGCAGCAGGTGCCGCAGCGGGCTGCTGATCTCCCCTTCGGAGAGCAACCCCGTCGCGCATTGGTAGAGCAGCGGCTGGAAGAGGTGGCTGGTTCCCCGGTCCAGCAGGGTGACGTCCACGTCGACGTCGCGGAGCCGCCGGGCGGCGTGGATCCCGCCGAACCCTCCCCCGACGATGACGACACGGGGCCTCGAACGCTGCAGGCCGAGGGACGAGGATTCCTGGGCGGTCGTCATAGGTCAGTCCTACACGAACCGGGATGTCCACGCATGAGGAAGGAACCTCAACGCGAGGTCGATTCCTCGCCATTTGATTCCCGGCAGCGCAGCGCGGTTCGTCTCCTTCTCGATGGCCGCGACCATCGCATCGACGCCGTCGTCGAGACTGGCCGTCATCTTGGCACTGTCCCCGGCCCTGCCCGACATGTCGGTGGCGATGTACCCGGGGAGCAGCGTGGTCACCACGATCGGACTCTTCGCCAGTTCCGCGGTCAGCGCCTCGCCGAGGGCCGACACTCCCGCCTTGCTCGCCGAGTACGCCGCCTTCGGGCCGGGCAGACCCCGATCGGCACTGATCGAGGACACGAGCACCAGGTGTCCGGAGTTCTGTTCGCGGAAGATCCCGAGCGCCGCCTCGCACTGAGACAGGGCACCGACGAAGTTGGTGCGGGCGGTGGCGAGATTGGCGTCGGCACGGCCCGTTCCGATCCGGGCCCCTTTGCCGAGTCCGGCGTTGACGACGACGCGGTCGAGTCCGCCCAGCTCGTCGCGCAGTTCGCCGAAGACCCGGACCACCGCGTCGTGGTCGGTGACGTCGAGTTCGCGGACGGCGACGGTGATCCCGGGATGCGCCGCCTGCAACTCGTCGCGCACGGACTCGAGCCGGTCGACGCGTCGCGCGCACAGCGCGAGGTCCCGTCCCTGGGCGGCGAACCGACGAGCCATCTCCTCGCCGAGTCCCGAGCTGGCCCCGGTGATCAGAATCTTCTGCCGTCTCATTCCGCCACACTATCTACCCGCGGGTAACAACGCGAGAGGCCCGCCGGAACCTCTGACATCCAGCACCGACCGGCTTACCGTTACAGGTATGACTGACTCTGGGAGCGGCGCGGAAGAGTTCGATGTCATCGTGATCGGAGGCGGTCCCGCGGGTGAGAACGCGGCGAGTTACGCCATCGCGGGCAGCGACCGCACCGCGGCGCTGATCGAACACGAACTCGTCGGCGGGGAATGCTCCTACTGGGCGTGCATGCCCAGCAAGGCGCTGCTGCGTCCGGGTGACGTCCTCGGGGCCGCGCGCAACATGCCCGGGGTGTCCGCCGGTCCGCTCGACGTGGACGCCGTGCTGGCGCGACGCGACTCGTTCACCAGCAACCACGACGACTCGTCGCAGGTGATGTGGGCCGACTCGCAGGGAATCGACGTCATCCGCGGATCGGCACGCATCACCGGGGACCGCACGGTGACGGTCGGCGATTCCCGCGAGCTGCGCGCCCGGCACGCCGTCGTGGTCGCCACCGGGACGACCGCCGCGGTCCCCGACACCCCCGGCCTTCGGGCGGCGTTGCCGTGGATCTCGCGGGACGCCACCAACCTGAGAGAAGTTCCGCGCCGGGTCGCCGTGATCGGCGGCGGCGTCGTGGCATGTGAGAGCGCGACGTGGCTGCTGGACCTCGGTGTCGAGGAACTGACGATGGTGGTGCGCGGCCGGGCCCTGCTCCCGAAGAACGAGCCGTTCGCCGGCGAGCGGGTGGCCCGCTCGCTGGAGAAGAAGGGTGCGCAACTCCTGTTCGGCGCGGACCTTCGCGGCGTCGAGCGGCCCGACGCCCGGGACACGGGGATCGGCCGAATCCACGGCGGTCCGGTGACTCTGGACGTGGCGGGACAGGATCCGCTCGTCGTCGACGAGGTCGTCGTCGCGACCGGGCGCACTCCGGCGACGTCGGCGGTCGGCCTCGACGCCCGACTGCTGAACTCCCACGGATACCTCACCACCGACGACCATCTGACGACGGCGGACGAATGGTTGTACGCCGTCGGCGACGCCAACGGCCGCGCGTTGCTCACCCACATGGGCAAGTACCAGGGCCGCGTCTGCGGCGACGTGATCGCCGCCCGCGCCGAGGGCAGGGCGCTGGAGGGGTCCCGATTCCGGGCGACCGCCGACCACGGCCAGGTTCCCCAGGTGGTGTTCGCCGATCCCGAGGTCTCGGCCGTCGGGATCACCGAGCAGGAGGCGCGCGACGCCGGGGTGGACGTCGAGACCGTGGAGGTCGACATCGCCGTCGCCGGCTCGTCACTGGCCCGCGACGATTTCAGCGGTCACGCCAAGCTTGTGGTCGACCGGGCTACCGACACCCTGGTCGGAGCGACGTTCGCGGGCACGGACGTCGGCGAACTCATCCATGCCGCCACCATCGCGCTGGTCGGGAAGGTGCCGCTCGACACGCTGTGGCATGCGGTCCCGTCGTACCCGACCGTGAGCGAGGTGTGGCTGCGGCTGCTGGAGGCGCGGCGCTGAGCCGAACGGAAGACCGTCGGCGGAGGTGAATGCCCCCTCAGGCGGTCTCCGTATAGTTTCCGGCATGGCGTCTGACACTCTCACGACCGACACGCTGGTGAGGACGACCGCAGGGGTGGTCCGTGGCCGGCGCGTCGGCGACCTGGTCGCGTGGCGGGGAATTCCCTACGCGGCTCCCCCGGTCGGGCCGCTGCGGTTGCGCGCACCCCAGCCCGTCACGCCGTGGTCCGGTGAACTCGACGCCACCGAATTCGGCGACGCCGCCGTGCAGCACAAGAAATTCACCGCACTCCGGCCGGGCAAGTATCAGCCGAGTAGCGAGAACTGCCTGACGCTCAACGTGCTGGCCACGCCCGGCACGTCCGGGACGCGTCCGGTGATGGTGTTCATCCACGGCGGCGCGTACACGCTGGGCATGTCGGCCACCGCGCTCTACGGCGGCCAGTCGCTGGTCCGCCGCGGCGACATCGTGTATGTGTCGATCAACTACCGCCTCGGCTCGCTCGGATACCTCGACTTCACCCAATTCTCCACCCCAGAAAGACCTTTCGACTCCAATCTCGGACTCCGCGACCAGGTGGCCGCACTCGAATGGGTGCAACGCAACATCGCCGAATTCGGCGGCGACCCCGACAATGTCACCGTCTTCGGCGAATCCGCGGGCGCCAACGCCGTCACCACACTGATGACCACACCCGCCGCGAAAGGCCTTTTCGCACGGGCGATCTCGGAGAGTTCCGCCCCCGGCCTCGTCACCACCGCCGACCGCGCCGCCCGGTGGGCATCCGACTACGTGACGCTGCTCGGGGCCGAACCCGACACCGCCGCGGAGGCGCTCACCTCGTCACCGGTCGGCGCACTGGGCCGGGCCGGAAATCGTCTCGGCGCGAAGGTGCTGTCGGAGACGCCGGGACTGCACCCGTTCGGCCCCGTGATCGACGGCGACTTCCTGCCGAAGCCGCCGCTCGACGCGTTCGCCGACGGCTCGGCGCACCGGGTTCCGCTGATCATCGGCACCAACGCCCGTGAGGGCACCCTGTTCCCGAAACTCCTGGACGCGCTGCCGACCGACCCCGACCGGATCGGGCGGATGTTCGCCCTCACCGACCCGGGCGCCGAGGCCCGCGTCACCGCCGCGTATCCCGGCTACCCGGCGCCGGACGCGGCCGTCGACCTGGGCGGCGATCTGACGTTCTGGAGGCCGTCGATCGAACTGGCCGAGGCCCACTCCGCGTTCGCCCCCACCTTCAGCTACCGTTTCGACTTCGCTCCGCGCGCCATGAAATGGCTCGGACTGGACGCCACACACGGATTCGAGCTGTTCGCGGTGTTCGACATCGCCGACACCCTGATCGGCCGCGGCCTCACCCTACCGGGCGGTCGTCGCGGACTGAAGGACGTGACGGACACCGTGCAGCGGCACTGGCTGCACTTCGCCTCGCAGGGAACACCGTTGGCGGCATGGCCGAAGTACGACACCGACAGGAGGGCAACACTCGTGTTCGACACCGTCACCACCGTCCAGGACGATCCGCGCCGGGAGCGCAGGCTGGCCTGGGAGGGGTACCGGGGCTACTACGGGCAGGGCCTGTGAACGCTCTCGAGGTCCACACCGATGCCGGCGCCGTCGGAGGGCGCCGGATCGACGACGACCTGACTGCCTGGCGGGGTATCCCCTACGCCGCTCCCCCGGTCGGGCCTCTGCGGTTACGGGCCCCGCAACCGGTCGAGCCGTGGTCGGGGGTCCGGCGGGCCTTCCACTTCGGGTCCCCGGCACCGCAGGGTGGTGAGACCGACGAGGACTGTCTCACCCTGAACGTGCTCGCACCCGGGTCCGCATCCGGATCGCCGCGACCCGTGATGGTCTTCATCCACGGCGGCGCCTACTCCGGCGGGTCCTCGTCCTCGTCGCTCTACAGCGGTGAGTCGCTGGTCCGCCGCGGCGACATCGTGTACGTGTCGATCAACTACCGCCTCGGCTCGCTCGGATACCTCGATTTCACCCAGTTCTCCACCCCCGAACGGCCTTTCGACTCCAACCTCGGACTCCGCGACCAGGTGGCCGCACTCGAATGGGTGCAACGCAACATCGCCGAGTTCGGCGGCGACCCCGACAACGTGACCGTCTTCGGCGAATCCGCGGGCGCCAACGCCGTCACCACACTGATGACCACCCCCGCCGCGAAAGGACTGTTCGCACGGGCCATCGCGGAAAGCCCTCCGGTGGCGTCCGCGTATCACCCCGAGCGGGCCGCGCGGTGGTCGCGCGAATTCCTCGAGATCGCCGGGGTCCCGCTCGCCGACGCCGCGACGTGGCTCGAGACCGCCGACCCGGCCGACTTCGTCGAGGCGGGGACGACACTGGCGCACCGGGGCGCCGACGAGGAACCGGGAACCCGCGCGTTCGCGCCCGTCGTCGACGGCTTCTTCCTTCCCACGCATCCGCTCGACTGTTTCGCTTCCGGTTCCGGGCACCCGGTGCCGCTGATCATCGGCACGAACCGCCACGAGGGCAGGGTATTTCCCCGGTTCCTGAACATCCTGCCCACCGATCCCACCCGGATCGACAAGATGTTCTCGCACGTGGACGCGTCGGTGAAGGAACGGGCCATCGCCGCCTACCCCGGTTATCCCGGTCGGCGTGCGGCAGCGGACCTCGGCGGCGACGTGACGTTCTGGGAACCGTCCGTCCTGTGCGCACAGGGCCACACGACCATCGCACCGACCTACAGCTACCGGTACGACTTCGCACCCCGGCTACTCTGTGTCCTCGGGCTGGGCGCCACCCACGCCACGGAGATGTACGCGGTGTTCGGATTGACCGGGCCGTGGGCGCGGCTGCTCACCGCGCTCGGGGGCCGCCGCGGGCTGCGGGCCGTCACCGACACCGTCCAGTCGCACTGGCTGCACTTCGCCCGGCACGGGACCCCGGCACCCGGATGGCCCCGGTACTCGCCGGAGCGCCGGGAGACGCTCATCATCGACGACACGAGCCGGGTGGAGAACGATCCGCTCGGCGAGCGTCGACGCGCTTGGCTGGGGTACGAACACCGACGCTAGGCCGAACCCGCGGCGAGCCGCATACGTAACGGCCTCACCCGTGGCCGCGCCGTCGGTTCGTTCCACGGTGCGTCCCTCCCGGTTGCCCTACTCTCGTAGAGACCTGCATTCGGGAGGCGAGAATGACCGAGTCGAACGATCTCGCAGGCCGCACCATGGTGGTCACCGGTGCCACCTCGGGGCTCGGCCTGGAGACCTGCCGCCAACTCGCACGCCGCGGGGCCACCGTCGTCCTGGTCGGCCGGGACCAGGACAGGATCGACGCGGTGATCGCCGAACTGTCCGAGAGCGCCGATCGCGACCGGCTGAATTCGGCGCTCGCCGACCTGTCCTCGCTCGATCGGGCCCGCAAGCTGTCCGAGGAACTGCTGCACCGGTTCCCGCGGATCGACGTGCTGGTGAACAACGCCGGCATCGCCGTGGGGCGTCGTCAGCTGACGGTCGACGGCATCGAAGAGATGTTCGCCGTGAACTACCTCGCGCCGTTCGTGCTGGCGACGTCGCTGGCTCCGGCGATGGCTGCGGCGTCGACTGCCGACGCCGCCGGGTACCGGCATCCGGCACGCATCGTGGACGTCAACTCGTCGGGACATCGGGGCGGGCACCTCGACTTCGACGACCTCGACGGCACGAAGGACACGTTCCACGGCCAGCGTGCGTACAACAACTCGACACTCGCCCTGACCCTGTTCACGCGGGAGTTGGCGCGCCGGTCCGATCCCGCGAGGCTGGTCGTCAATTGCGCCGACCCCGGCTTCGTCCGCGGCACCTCCCTCGGGCGGGGTCTGCTGTTCGGCCACCAGGTGGTGGGGACGCTCCTGACCCCGTTCACGGCCGACGTCGCGAAGGCTGCGGAAACGGTGGTCTGGACCGCCACCGCGACGGAGAGCGGCAAGTTCACCGGCGAATACGTCAAGGGTTGCAAGGTTGTTCACCCGAGCAAGGACGCACGTGACGCCGAACTCGCCGCGCGGTTGTGGGACGCTACCGAGGCACTACTCGCCGGCCGCGGTGCGGCCCGCCCCTGACGCCGGTCAGTTCGGATCCTCGAACAGCGACAGCACGTTGTCGTGCGGATCCCGGAACCACGCGACGCGGATGCCGTCCGGGGCGCGCCAGGCCGCATGCTCGTCCTGATCCATCCCCGGGTACTCGGTGAACTCGATGCCCTTGCTGCGCAGTGATTCGACGACCTTGTTCAGGTCGGCGACCTTCCACCCCAGCACGGTGTACCCGGTGTCGGCCTTCGCCTGCACCAGCGTGACCCGGAGCAGGGAGCCGTTGCAATCGAGGGCCAACGCGAACTCGTCCCGTGAGACGAGAGTCAGCCCCAGGGTCTCCACGTAGAACATCTCCGAGACGTCCAGATCGGTGCTGGCCACGAAACTCACGAGCTCACCCTGAAGACTCATGAATCAACTGTGCCCCGCGGACCCGCAGGCAGGCAAGAGCGCGGGGTCACCCGGGGCGGCTCCGGTGACCCGGGGCACACGGCCGGGCACCCGCAAGTTAACGTCGATTCGACAGGTTGTCTCGCACCGGAATGAGGAACTCGCGTGTCTGCTCCAGTTACAGAGAAGAAGGGCCCCCTCGCGGGCATTCGCGTCGTCGAATTCGCAGGCCTCGGACCGGGCCCGCACGCCGCCGCCCTCCTGGCCGATCTCGGCGCCGACGTGGTGTGCGTCCAGCGTCCCGGAGTGATTCCGCCGGACGGCCCGTACGACCAGATCCAGCGTGGTCGTCGCGTCGTCGAGGCCAACCTGAAGGACCCTGAGCAGGTCGAGAAGGTCCTCGGCCTGATCGAGCGCGCGGACGTCGTGATCGAGGGCTTCCGCCCCGGGGTCACCGAGCGCATGGGCCTGGGCCCCGACGTCTGCCTCGGGCGCAACGAGCGGCTCGTGTACGGACGGATGACGGGCTGGGGCCAGGAGGGTCCGCTGGCCAGCGCCGCCGGGCACGACATCAACTACATCTCGCTGACCGGTGTCCTGCACGCCATCGGCCGCAAGGGTGAACGTCCCGTGCCGCCGCTGAACATGGTCGGCGACTTCGGCGGCGGTTCGATGTTCCTGATCTTCGGGATCCTGTCGGCGCTGGTCGAACGCCAGTCGTCCGGCAAGGGCCAGGTCGTGGATGCGGCGATGGTCGACGGCGCACTCGCCCTGTCGCACATGATGTGGGCGTTCCGCGGTCGCGGCGTCTGGTCCGACGAGCGCGGCGTCAACCTGCTCGACACCGGCGCGCCGTTCTACGACACCTACGAGACGTCCGACGGCAAGTACATGGCCGTCGGCTCGATCGAGCCGCAGTTCTACGCCCTGCTGTTGCAGGGCCTCGAACTCGACCCCGCCGAACTGCCGCAGCAGATGGACATCTCGGCGTGGCCGCAGATGAAGAAGGTCTTCGCCGAGAAGTTCCTGTCGAAGACCCGCGACGAGTGGGCTGCCATCTTCCTCGGCACCGACGCCTGCGTGTCGCCCGTGCTGACGTTCGCGGAGGCGCCGTCCAACGAGCACATCGCCGCCCGCGGGTCGTTGATCGACCTCGACGGCGTCACCCAGCACGCCCCGGCGCCGCGGTTCTCCCGCACCCCTGCCGGCGCACCCACCCCGCCTGCCCGCGAAGGCGTCGACATCGACACCGTCTGGACCTGATCCCCACGTGAGTGGCGAAGCGTGTCCCGGCACGCTTCGCCACTCACGGGCTCAGACGACGAGGGACGGCTCCGCGAGCTCACGGTCGACGGCCAGCGTGTCGTACGCTGCCGCGATGCAGTCGACACCGCGGCGCAGCTCGTCGGACGTCCGCGCGTACGGGAGCCGGACGAACCGCTCGAACGCGCCCTCCACACCGAAGCGCGGTCCCGCCGCCAGCAGCACCCCGAAGTTGGGGGCCGTCGCGGCCAGCGCCGTCGACACCGGCGCGGGCATGCGCAGCCACAGCGACATCCCTCCCGAACCGATGGTCGGGATCCAGTCCGGCAGGCGGTCGGCGAGAGCGTCGAGCATCGCGCTCCGCTGTTCCCGCAGCTCCGCCCGGCGTCGTGCGAGGACGAGTTCGTCGTCGGAGAGCAGATGCGCCGCCGCGAGCTGGTCCATCACCGGCGTGCCCAGATCGACCGCGGCCCGCGCCCCGGCGAGCCGGGTGATCAGGGCCGGATCGGCGCGAATCCAGCCGACGCGCAGCCCGCCCCAGAACGACTTCGCCGCCGACCCGATCGTCACGACCTCCGACTTCGCGGCTCCCCTGCCGTGCGCCGCGACCGGCCCCGGGGACGGCTCATCCAGCCACAGGTCGACCATCGTCTCGTCCACCACCAGGGTCATGCGGGTGTCGCGCGCGATCCGCGCCAATTCGGCCCGCCCGGACCCGTCGAGGCACAGTCCGGTGGGGTTGTGGAAGTCCGGGATCAGGTACGCCATCCGGGCCGCGGTCTGCCGGGCGGCGCTGCGGATTCCGTCGAGATCCCACGCCCCGGACGCCCCGCCCTCCGGACGGACCGGGACCGGGACCGGACGCGCACCGACCCTGCGGATCGCCTCCAGCGCGTTGGGGTACGTGGGGTGATCGACCAGCACCCGCTCCCCCGGCGCCGTGAGCACGTTGAGGAGCAGCCGCAGTGCATGCTGGGCACCGGAGGTGACCATGATCTGCTCGGGCGAGGTCTCCAGCCCTCGTGCCCGGTAGCGGGCGGCGATCACGTCCCGCAACGCGCCGATCCCGACCGGCTCCATTCCGTGCGTCGGCAGGAACTGCGGAAGCGATTGCAACGCATAGGCGTAGGCCTGCTCGACCGCCTCCGCGGGCGCGGCCATCGCGGCATAGCTGAGATCGACCACCGAACTGTCGGAACCGGGCTGGTGCGCCCGGAACATCAGCCCGTTCTGCCGTGCCCCGAGCGGCAGCGCGACAGTGCTGCGCGACCCCTGACGGCTGATGAGATACCCCTCGTCCCGGAGCACCGAATACGATGACGTGATCGTGGTCCGGCTCAACTCCAGCATCGACGCCAGTTCGCGCTCGCTCGGCAACGCGACCCCCAGCGGGATGCGGCCGTCGTGCACGAGCAGGCGGATCCCGTCGGCCAGCGCCCGGTAGGCGGGCCGCGCGGCCGACCGCCGGCTGCTGTCGTCCTGCCAGTTGCCGAGGTCCCTGGCCAGGGAGCGTGCACCGAGTACGCGAGTCATCATGCAGTCCAGTATCAACCTCTTGGCTATTCAACTCAAAGCCAGTTCTGGCGAAGCTCGAATCCATGACGACACTGATCACCCTCGCGTGCATGCTTCTCCTGGCCGCAGCGGTCGCGCACTACGGCCCCAAAGAGGGAGGTACGGGCGTGTTTCGCCTGGAGCAGTTCCGGATCGGCGCCCCTCTCGGCGGAATCTTTACCGACCAGCCGACCAGTCCAGAAGATCCGGACTGGCCTGGTTCAGACGATCAGCGCGCCGGCGGCGGCAGCAGCTGACTGAAGAGCACCGTCCCGGCCGCGTCGAGGAGGTCCACCCGCAACTCCGACGTCTGCCCGTCGATGAACACCTCACCGAAGTGCTGGTATCCGTCGAGCGGCGACGAGTTGGGTGCGGGCGGCGCGTGCACGAACACGGCCTCGGGGCCGAACGTGGCGTCGAGGTCGTTCGGACCGAAGCCGCCCGAGTTGAGTGGACCGGAGACGAACTCCCAGAACTCGTCGAAATCCTTGTACGCGGCGCGGTCGGGAGAGTACCGGTGCGCGGCGGTGTAGTGCACGTCCGCAGTGAGCCATACCGTCCCGGTGATCCGCCCCGCCTTGATCGCCGACAGCACCTGGGCGATCTCGGATTCCCGGCCCGACGGCTGACCGGGCTCCCCGTTCGCGACGCCCTCGAACGCGGTGTCGCCGTCCGGGACCACCACCCCGAGCGGGAGGTCGTTGGCGATGATCTTCCACGTCGCCGTGGACGCACCGAGTTCCCGGATCAGCCAGTCCTTCTGGGCCGCACCGAGAATCTGCCCGGCCGCACCGGTGTTGACCCCGTTCGCGTCCTTGTAGGTGCGCATGTCGAGGACGAACACGTCGAGCAGTGGCCCGTACCCGATCTTGCGGTAGACGCGACCGTCGACCGCGTCGGCCGGCTCCGTCGGCAGCCACTCGTGGTACGCCTGGAATGCCCTCTGCGCCAGCACGTCCACGTTCTTCTCCGTGTACGTGTCGAGATCGAGGACCTCACCGGGGTACCAGTTGTTGACGGTCTCGTGATCGTCCCATTGAACGATCTGCGCCACAGAGGAATTGAACCTGCGGTAGTTGTCGTCGGTGAGGTTGTACGCGTACTGGCCGCGGTACTGGTCCAGCGTCTGCGCGACCGCGCTCTTCGCCTCACTGACCGTGTTCCGCCACACGCGTCCGTCCGGCAGCGTGAAGGACTCCTTCAGCGGACCGTCGGCGTACACGACGTCGCCCGAGTGCAGGAACAGGTGCGGGTCGCGCGCGGCCATCGTGTCGAAGATTCGCATTCCGCCGATGTCCGGATTGATTCCGTACCCCTGACCAGCCGTGTCCCCGGACCACTGCAACCGGATGTCCCCTGCGGCGCTCGGAGCGGTGCGGAAGACACCCGTCACCGCCTCCGAGGTGGCGCCGTCGTCGCCTTCGAGAGTCACCCGGTAGTGCACCTGCTGCCCTGCGGGTAGTCCGGTCAGCCGCAGCCGTCCGGTGCCGTCCGTGTCCGGAGTGAGCAGTCCACCCTCGAACCGCATCGGGTCGGTGAAGGACTCGGTGGCCGAGGTCTCCACGATCATCGTGGCGGGACGGTCGGACCTCGCCCAGACGAGCGCACCGTCGGCTCGCACGTCCCCCGCCGCGACACCGTGCGTCAGGGTGGGTCGTTCACGGACCAGCGCCGGACCCGCACTACCGGAATCGGAGCACGCGGCGGCGGGCACGGCCAGCAACCCGAGTGCGGTGGAGCGGAGCAGGGCACGGCGGGACAGGTACACGGAAACATCTCCTCGGTCGGCGAGCTTCGAGGATGTCCAACCGCGGTCAACGGAAGGTGAACGTCAGATGTGGGAGGCATACTGGATTGGTGACCACAGGAATCGCCCTGTTCGACACGGCCCTCGGCACCTGCGCCATCGCGTGGCGGGCCGCCGGAATCGTGGGTGTGCAATTGCCCGAAGGTTCACCCGAATCCACCCGGCAGCGTCTCGAACACTGTTTCCCGGATGCGGTGGAGCACCAGCCGCCGGCACCGGTCCAGCGGGCCATCGACGGAATACGCGAACATCTGGGCGGCGCACTCGACGATCTGCGGTGGATCGACCTCGACTTCGAGGGAGTCCCCGAATTCGACTGCACCGTATACGACCTCACCCGCGCAATCGACCCGGGCACCACGCTCACCTACGGCGACATCGCGGCGGAACTCGGCAAGCCGGGTGCCGCGCAGGCCGTCGGTCAGGCCCTCGGCCGTAACCCGCTGCCGATCGTGATCCCGTGCCATCGCGTCCTCGCCGCCGGCGGGCAGGTGGGCGGCTTCTCCGCCGGCGGCGGCACCCTCACCAAGCGC
Organism: Rhodococcus sp. IEGM 1351; assembly: GCF_030056875.1. NCBI lineage: Bacteria > Bacillati > Actinomycetota > Actinomycetes > Mycobacteriales > Nocardiaceae > Rhodococcus > Rhodococcus sp. IEGM 1351. Next base: position 80,048 of record NZ_JASHKU010000017.1, read on the forward strand.
GAACTGCTGGCCCTCGAGCACACTCCGGGTTTCGACGACCCGGTGCTGTTCTGATCAGCGCCTGCGGGTCGCCGACGAGTTCGCGCGCCAACGCCGCGGCCGCCGCCATCCTGTCGCCGCCCGGAACCCGGAGGGTCCGGACGGCCCGCTGATCCGCACCGGTCACCCTGGCGCATCCCAGCACGAACGCCTGCCCGCCGGCGAGTATCGCCCGCTCCACCGCGTGGACGAACGCGTCCACCGTCGACCTCGGGTCACCCTCGAACACCCAGACGCCCAGATCCGTCGACACCACCGCCACACACCTACCGGTGTCCGGCGTGTCGTGCCCGAATGCCTCCAGGACGGCGGCCGCTGCGTGGAAGCTGTCGTACCACCGGCCGGCCGGCGTCCGGGTACTCGCTTCGACAGTCCTGATCATCGGCTCGAATGTATCGCGGATCGCCGAATGTCGCATCGGTTCAATTCAACTGAACCGATGTCACATTCGGCGACAGGCGCGCGGACTACCGCACCACGTCGCGGCGGACGATGGTCTCGTCGCGGCCGGGGCCGACACCGATGCAGGAGATGTACGCACCCGACAGTTCCTCGAGGCGCAGGACATAGTTCTGCGCGTTCTTGGGGAGCTCCTCGAACGTCCGGGCATGGGAGATGTCTTCCCACCAACCGGGCATTTCCTCGTAGATCGGCTTCGCGTGATGAACGTCGGTCTGCGACATGGGCATCTCGTCGTACCGCACGCCGTCGACGTCGTAGCCGACGCAGATCGGGATGGTGTCGAGGCTGCTGAGCACGTCGAGCTTGGTGAGGAAGTAGTCGGTGATGCCGTTGACACGCGTTGCGTAGCGGGCGATCACGGCGTCGAACCATCCGGTGCGACGAGCGCGGCCGGTGGTGACACCCACCTCGCCGCCGGTCTTGGCGAGATATTCGCCGTTCTGGTCGAAGAGTTCGGTCGGGAACGGGCCCGAGCCGACGCGGGTGGTGTACGCCTTGAGGATGCCCAGCACCGTGGTGATCTTGGTGGGTCCGATGCCCGAACCGACCGCTGCGCCACCGGACGTCGGGTTGGACGACGTCACGTAGGGGTAGGTGCCGTGGTCGACGTCGAGGAGCGTGCCCTGCGAACCCTCCAGCAGCACCGTCTCGCCGCGCTCGAGTGCCTCGTTGAGCTGCAGGCGCGTGTCCGCGATCCGGTGCTTGAACCCGTCTGCCTGCTCGAGCACCTCGTCGACGACCTGCTGCGGGTCAAGGGCCTTGCGGTTGTAGATCTTGACGAGCACCTGGTTCTTGAACTCGAGTGCCGCCTCGACCTTCTGGGTGAGGATCTTCTCGTCCAGCACGTCCTGCACGCGGACGCCGACACGCGCGAGTTTGTCCTGGTAGCAGGGCCCGATGCCGCGGCCGGTGGTGCCGATCTTCTTGGCCCCGAGGAAGCGTTCGGTGACCTTGTCGATGGCAACGTGGTACGGCATGATCAGGTGCGCATCGGCCGAGAGCAGCAGGCGGCTGGTGTCCACACCCCGCTCGTCGAGTCCGGCGAGTTCGGTGAGCAGCACTCCCGGGTCCACCACGACACCGTTGCCGATGACGTTCGTGACGCCCGGAGTGAGGATTCCGGACGGGATCAGATGCAGCGCGAACTTGTCGCCGTTCGGAAGAACCACAGTGTGTCCGGCGTTGTTACCGCCCTGGTAGCGCACCACCCACTGCAGGCGTCCGCCCAGTAGATCGGTAGCTTTGCCCTTGCCCTCGTCGCCCCACTGGGCGCCGATCAGGACGATTGCCGGCATGACGTTGTCTCCTACGGTCGACGTACAGTCGTATCCGACTGCGTGGTCCTGCCGTTCGTAGGCAGTGGCCGGGGGAACAGTCTAGCCGAGGGCACGGAGAACAGACCCCACAGTACGGCTGGGGAGGCCATCTCGGGCGTGCCACTAGGATGATCCGAAAGGGAAGCTGCGGAAATCGCGGCGGGACATCCGGGCGAGGAGTGGCGTTGACCCCCGTAGTGCTCATTTGCGGCGACGTGCCGCTTCCCCTACCTCTGGGCTCCATTTCGACCTCGAGCGCACCTGCCGTCCCGGACAAGGACGACTTCGACGAGGTCTTCTCCAAACTTCAGGTCGTCGTGGATCCGCGACTGATCGTGGTGGGCAGCGACGCCGCCTTCGCGGCCACCCTGACCCGGTTGATGCGCACCGAACGCCTGCACATCGAACTCGCGTACGTCGCGGAGCATCGTTCGGAGGCGACGGACGCCTACCACCTGTCCTCCGGTGCCCGCGGCGCCCGCACCGCGCTGAAGGGGACGGCCAAGCCGGTCCCCCTCATCCGCGACGACGCGGGCATCGCGCTCGTCGGGTGCGCCACCGTCACGGGTCCGGACGGGGGGCCGCTCGTCGGCGAGGCCTACGTCGACGACACCCGGTTGTTCTCGGGGACGACGACGAGCATGAACGTCACCCCGACCCCACGGATGCCCGGTCTGCGGGCGTCGGTCGAACCTCGCAGGCGCTGGCTGCCCCGCCGCTGGGTGGAGGGCCGCGCCGTGCAGCTCGGGTCGCCCGCCGCGGCGCTGACCCGCGACGGCGTGCCGAACCCGCGCGAAGTCAAGCGTTCGACGTTCTACCGTCACGACCAAGAGTGGTTGCTGGTCCGATGAGCCTGCCCCGGGCGCGGACCACCGCGGTACGCCCCAGTCCGGTGTTCCTTCTGGTCGTCGCCGTGGCGGTCGCCGGCGGTGTTCTCGCGTGGCGCGCCGAACTGGAGTCCGTCCTCGGCCACGTCGGGGTGTTCCTGCTCGTGGTCGCGGGATGGGTGGTGACGCTCTGCCTGCACGAGTTCGCGCACGCGTTCACGGCGTGGCGGCACGGCGACACCGACGTCGAGGTGCGCGGCTATCTCACGCTCAACCCGGTGAAGTACAGCCACCCGCTGCTGTCGATCGGTCTGCCGGTGCTGTTCATCGCACTCGGCGGGATCGGGTTGCCCGGCGGCGCCGTGTACCTGCGCACCGGACTGTTCTCGCCGAAGGTGCAGGCGCGGGTGTCGCTCGCCGGACCCGCCGTGAATCTGGTGTCCGCGATCGTCCTCCTCGCGGTGATCCGCTGGTTCGGGCTGGGCGGCGACCACCAGGCATTCTGGACGGGACTGAGTTTCCTCGCGTTCCTGCAGGTGATGGCCACCGTGCTCAATCTCCTGCCGGTACCCGGACTCGACGGGTACGCCGCGCTCGAGCCGTTCCTGCCGCCCCGCACCCGCAGGTCCGTCGACCAGTTCAAGCCGTACGGACTGCTGATCCTCGTGGCGCTGCTGTTCGTGCCGTCGATCAACGTGGTGTTCTTCGACGTCATCTACCGGCTGTTCGAACTGTCCGGGGTTCCGGAGATCTACGCGCAGTACGGCAACTACCTGATGCGCTTCTGGCTCTGACCCGTGAGTACTTATTAACCGCGGGCGGTTGAGAAGTACTCACGGGCGGGACGCATCCTCTTCGGTGAAGTTGGGGGTCAGCCGCAGTTCCGCCAGCAGCACCTCACGGTCGGGGCTGCGGACCTCGACGCGCACGGGTTCGCCGGTCGCGTCGTCCCGCATCCCGATGGGCGCACCGTGCTTGCCCTGGAGGTACTTGTCGCCCCACTGCATCAGCGCGAGCACGGCGGGCAGGAGGTCGCGCCCCTTCTCGGTGAGCACGTATTCGTAGCGGGTGCGCTGCCCGGGCTCCTTGTAGGGTTGCCGCTCGAACAGTCCCTCGGCCGTTAGTTCACGCAGCCTGGACGCCGCCACTGCCTCGGTGATGCCGACCCGTTTCGCGAAGTCGTCGAATCGCGTGGTGCCGTAGTAGGCCTCGCGCAGGATCAGGACGGCCGAACGCGTGCCGATCACGTCCATCGCCTTGCCGATGGAGCAGTGCGTCGCCCGCCAGGTGTCGCGATCTGCCAGAAAGCCGTCCAACCGTGCCGCGTCCATGCACCTCAGCATAGCTGACTTGCAAATTCCATAGTCAGCGCTCACAGTTTCCAGGACAGGTGCGACAACCCGCTGGCGTCGAGCTCGAGCCCGCGCGGAGTCGACACCAGTCGCAGCAGCACCTCCTGACATCCCGGGCACCGCACGACGACACCGGGCGCACGCATATAGACGTGCACCGCCGCCATCGGTCCGTCGAGACCGCAGAACCGGCACTGCCCGGTTGCCGCGGTGAGGTCGTGAACGAAGATCTCCGCGAACGGCCCGCCGAGAACGTTCCCGTCCTCGAAGTCGTTGCCCTGCAACGCACTCATCGACAATTCCTTCCTCCGGTCACGGCCCCGAAGGACCGAATCTCTCGGTCTTGATGTCGTCCGGCGAATGCCCGAGCGAGAGCAGCAGGCGAGCCGCCTCCTCGACGAATCCGGTGGGCCCGCAGACGAAGCAGCGCGGCGCGAAGTCCGCCGGCCATCCCCATGCCGCGAGATCGGCGGCAGTGATCCGACCCGCCGGACGCCGCGGCGAGTCCTCACGGGTGCAGAGGACGAACGTCTCGACTCCCCCGTCGCCGCTCCCGGGCCGGTTCAGCTCGTCCGCGAACAATTCGTCGGCCTGCGTCCGAAGGGAATACACGAGCCGGAACGGCGTGCGGTCGTGCCGGAACCGCCGCTCGCGAATCATCGACATCAGCGGCACGATCCCCGACCCACCCGCGACGAGAAGCACCGGCGCGCCGCCACCCTCGCGCGGCGACCACACGAACCAGCCACCGATCGGTCCGCGCACCTCGATCAGATTGCCCGCGGCGAACACATCGGTCAGATACGGAGACACCTCACCGTCCGCCACCCGCTGGACGACCAACTGCAATCGCCACCCACCCGGTGAACGCTCGGCCGGCGACGCCAGCGAGTAGCTCCGTTCGGTGGTGTATCCGTCGGGACCGGTCAGGCGGAGATCGACGTGCTGCCCGGCGCGATGCCCCGGCCAGTCCGGGACCTCGAGGACCAGTGCCCGCGCACTCGCCGTCTCGGGCCACGACTCGACGAGTTCCGCCACTCGCCAGCTGAGCACGGCGCGGCCCAGAAGTTCACTGGTCACCCTGGTACCTCTGCTCCCGCCACGGGTCGCCGCGATCGTGGTATCCGAGTTGCTCCCAGAAGCCCGGGACGTCCTGGGTGACGAGCTGAATCGACCGAACCCACTTCGCGGACTTCCACAGGTAGAGATGCGGCACGAGCAGACGGGCCGGACCCCCGTGCACCGGCGCGAGGGGCGCCCCCTCGTAGGTGTGCACGATCCACGCCTTGCCGCCGAGGATGTCGGCGATGGGGAGGTTCGTGGTGTAGCCGCCGTCGCATCCGGCGAGGACGAATCCCGCGGACGTCTCGACGTCCGCGAACAGGGTGTCGAGCGAGACCCCCTTCCACGACGTTCCGAACTTCGACCAACGTGTGACGCAGTGGAGGTCGACCGTCGGCCGCTCCTGCGGGAGCTTCATGAATTCGGCCCACGACCACTCGTGGCGCCGGCCGGTCTCGTCGGTCACGGTCAGCGTCCACGTCTCGGTCGGGACGCGGGGCGTCGGTCCTGCCGAGAGGACCGGGAAATCGCCGACCTCGTACTGCCCGGGCGGAAGAGAGTGCTCGCTGCGAGGTCTGCCGTGGAATCCGGGGGTCAGAACTGCCATGCCTCACGTTAGGACCGCCTCGGGATCTCTGCAGCGCAAACCGTCGATCCGAGGCGTCCGTCACACCTGACTTGCCATGGCCATAGTCAGGTGTAGATTGCTGACTATGGCTCTCAATAGTCAGGTGCGTGAGGAAGTGCGGCTCGGCCCGCTCCTCACCGTCCTTTCCGGCGCGCCGTTCGTCGCCAGCCTCGATCTGTTCGTCGTCAACGTCGCGTTCGGCGACATCGCGGCGAGCTACCCCGGCTACAGCCTCGGCGACCTCAGCTGGGTGCTGGGCGGCTATGCGATCGTGTTCGCCGCACTCCTGGTTCCGCTCGGACGCTGGGCCGACCGCGTCGGCCGCCGGCGCGGATTCCTTCTCGGGCTGGCGCTGTTCACCGCGGCGAGCGCGGCATGCGCGCTGAGCCCCTCGCTGTGGCTGCTCGTCGCCTTCCGACTGCTCCAGGCCGTCGGTGCCGCCGCCCTGACCCCCGCCAGCCTGGGACTGCTCATCAGCACGGTCCCCGAAGCCACACGTGCGGGCGCGGTCCGGATCTGGGCCGCGTCGGGCGCCGCGGCCGCGGCCTTCGGTCCCGTGGTGGGTGGCCTGCTCGTCGAGGCGTCGTGGCGCTGGGCCTTCCTGATCAACGTCCCCATCGGTATCGCCTTCCTGATCGCCACCGTCCGGTTGGTCCCCGACTTCCGCCCGGCCGCCCGTGACACAAACCTCGACCTGTTCGGCGCCGCCCTGTTGACCGTCGGCATCGGTGCCCTCGCACTCGGGCTGGTCCAGGGACCCGACTGGGGCTGGGGCGACCCCCGAATCGCGCTCGCGTTCACCGTCGCTGCCGCGTCGGTCGCACTGTTCTGGTGGAGAAACAGCAGGCAGCGCGAGCCGCTCATCGAACCCGCCATGCTGAAGGTGCGGACGTTCGCCTGGTCGAACGTGACGGCGCTCGCGTTCAGTGCCGCCTTCGCAGCCGGCCTGCTCGCGAACATCCTGTGGCTGCAGCAGGTGTGGGGGTACTCCGCGCTGCTGACGGGTCTCGCGATCGCGCCGGGCCCGTTGATGGTGCCGGTGTTCGCCGTGGTCGGCCAGTTCCTGTCCCGCAGGTTCTCGGCCGGAGCGATCACCGCGGCGGGCAGCGCCCTGTGGGCGGCCGGCGCCGTGCTCGTTCTCTCGTCCGTCGGGATGGAACCGCAGTACGCGTCGGAACTACTGCCCGGCTGGATGATCGCCGGTGTCGGGGTCGGTCTGGCGTTGCCGACGATCCTGTCGTCCGCCACCGCCGGACTACCGCAGTCGCGCTCGGCCACCGGTAGCGCCGTCGTCACCATGAGCCGTCAGGTCGGAACCGTGCTGGGCGTGAGCATGCTCGTCGCCCTCCTCGGTACGACCGCCGGTGACGAAGACACCCACTCCGCGTTCCAACTCGCCTGGTCGGCGGTGGCCGCGGTCGCCGTCGTCGCCGCACTCACCGCCACACGGATGAATCCACCCCGTGAGTACTTGTCAACCGCCCGCGGTTGATAAGTACTCACAGCACCGAAAGGAACGATCATGAGAGACGCCGTCATCGTCGAGGCCGTCCGCACGCCGATCGGCAAGGGCAAGCCCTCCGGCGCCCTGCACGGAGTGCACCCCGTCGACCTTCTCGCCCACAGCCTGTCGACCCTCGTCGAGCGCACGGGAATCGATCCCGCACTGATCGACGACGTCATCGGCGGCACCGTCACCCAGGTCGGTGACCAGAGCCAGAACATCACCCGCAGTGCGCTTCTCGCCGCCGGATTCCCCGAATCCGTGCCCGGCACGACCGTCGACCGGCAGTGCGGCAGCAGCCAGCAGGCCGTCCACTTCGCCGCGCAGGGCGTGATGTCGGGCGCCTACGACATCGTCGTCGCCGCCGGAGTCGAATCGATGGGCCGAGTTCCCATGGGGTCCAGCAGCATCGGACGCGAATCGATGGGTGTCGGCTTCGAGCGCCGCTACCCCGACGGCCTCGTCCCGCAGGGCATCAGCGCCGAACTCATCGCCGCCCGGTGGGGACTCTCGCGCACCCAGCTGGACGAGTTCGCCCTGCGCAGCCATCAGAAGGCCTCGGCGGCAACGAGTGCCGGGAACTTCGCGAAGGAACTCGCCGTCCTGCCGGAGCTGAGCGTCGACGAGGCCATCCGGCCGGACACGACGCTGGACGCTCTCGCCGGCCTGCGACCGGCCTTCCGCAGTGACTTCCACGAGGAGAGGTTCCCGCAGATCGACTGGTCGATCACCGCGGGCAACAGCAGTCCCCTGTCGGACGGAAGTGCGGCGCTCATGATCACCACGAGTGAGATCGCGGGACGCCTGGGACTGCGGCCGCTGGCCCGGCTCCACAGCTTCTCCGTCGTCGGCGACGATCCGCTGATGATGCTCACCGCGGTCATCCCCGCGACACGCAAGGTGCTGCAGCGCAGCGGCCTCGACATCTCCGACATCGACCTGTTCGAAGTCAACGAGGCCTTCGCGCCGGTGGTCCTGGCCTGGGCCGCGGACACCGGAGCCGACCTGGACCGCGTCAACGTGCACGGCGGCGCGATCGCGCTCGGACATCCGCTGGGGGCCAGCGGCGCCCGGCTCATGACCACGCTGGTGAACGCGATGGACCAGCGCGGGGCCCGGTTCGGCCTGCAGACCATGTGCGAGGCCGGCGGACTCGCCAACGCCACGGTGCTCGAACGACTCCGGTGACGCGGAGGTAGTCCATCTCAGCCGTTCCGACGGGCGATCGCGTCTCCCACCGCACGCAGCGATTCGCGTAGCGAAGGCGGCTGGAGCACTTCGACTCCCCCGCCGAGAACGGTCAACTGGTCGAGTGCCACGTCTTCGGCCTCGAGCGACAGGTCGACGGTCACCCAGCCGGCGTCATCCGGCGGGCCGGGTTCGACGCGTGCGGCTTCCACACCCACCACCCGCGGCAGCCGTCGCCACGACGCGGGCGAGAGCCGCACGCGGCACCGGAATCGCAGAAGGACACGATCGAATTCGGCCACCGACGCCGTCCACCACGCACCCAGATCGAAATTCTCGGGACGTACCGCCGGTTGATTCAGCACGGTCGCGTCACTGATCCGCGACACCCGGTACGACAGCGTCCGTCCGCGATGCTGCGCAACGAGATACCAGACACCGGCCTTCGCCACCAGACCCAGGGGATCGAGAGTTCTTGCCGCGGAACGGCTCCCCTTCCGGTAGCGGATACCGAGACGCCGACCCTCGAGCACCGCGGACGCCACCACCGGGAGATCGCCGTTGTCGCGTGGCCCGTCGAACCAGCCGGGGGCGTCGACGTAGAGCCGATCCCGCCACAGCTGAGCCCCGGCGCGCAGCGGGACAGGCAACGCCCCCAACAGCTTCGACTGCGCGGCAGCGGTGACGTCGCGAAGACCGAGATCGTCGGCGATCGACGGGACACCGAGCAACATCAACGCGGACGTCTCCTCGCCCGTCATCCCGCCGAGTTTCGACTGCCAGCCGTCGAGCAACCGGATTCCGCCACCGGGTCCGCTCTCCGTCCACACCGGCACACCGGCCGCCGACAACGCCGTGACGTCGCGATACACGGTGCGGACCGAGACCCCGAGTTCGTCCGCGAGTTGCTGCGCGGTGGCCCTGCGACTGCCCTCCAGACGGAGCATCACCTCGACGAGCCGACTCGAACGCATGCTCCGATTCTAGTGAAAATCCCTGACAGTAGATGTCAGGGATAGGAGAGCACACTGGTCGGCATGACCAACTGGACGCAGTTCGAGACAGAAGCACCCGACCTCGCCAAGGCTGTCGCCGCACGCTTCGAGGCGCACAAGCACCACGTGCTGGCGACGCTCCGCAAGGACGGTGCCCCGAGAGTGAGCGGCACCGAGGTCGAGTCCTACGAGGGCGCGCTACTGCTCGGCTCGATGGTCGGTGCACGCAAAGTGCAGGACCTGCAACGCGATCCGCGATTCTCTCTCCACAGCAACCCCGGTCACCACACGATGGACGGCGGCGACGCCAAGATCAGCGGCCGCGCAGACGAGATCCTCGGAGAGCGGAAACAGCAGATCCTCGAGCACTACCCCGACGAAATCCCCGAGGCGGACGTCTTCGAACTCGGCCTCGACGAGGTGGTGCTCACCACCGTCGACGGCGACCACCTGTACGTCGACCTGTGGCGGCCGGGTGCGGGTGTCACCCGGTTCACCAAGTGACGGTCACTGCGTGACGGCGAATCCGAAGCCGAGGGGGCAGGTTGCCTCGCCATTCTTGGCAGGACCGTCCGGATCGTAGGTTCCGCCGGGGATCAAATGGGCGGTGAAGCCGGGCAGTTCGCGTTCGACACCCTCACCGTTCGTCAACGGTCCGGACGTGCCGAGCGTCGGCGCCTGGCCGCCGATGTTGAGGTACGTCACCTGGGCGTCGGTCGTGGCCTTTTCCGGTCCCTCGAACTCCCACTCGACCTGGTTGCCTTCCTTTTCGACATCGAGCGTCGCGGCGGGCTTACAGTTCGCCAGCGGATCGGGCATGAACGGCGCGGCGGAGGCGGCGGCCGGTGCTGCGAAGAGGGCGGCCGCACCGAGTGCGGCAATGGCGACGGGTCGTGCGAACGCTGCGAGAGTGGACATGGGGTTCCCTTCCGTGAGTCGTCCCACAACGGTTTCCCGCCGCGTAACCGGACGAAACAGACAGGGCCCCTACCAGGTGACGTTCTCGGCGCAGTGGCGTCCGTTGGCGGTGGATTCCACCTGCACCGTGGCGTGGGAGAGCAGGTGGCTCTCGAGGACGGTCCGCGCCGATTCGAGGACGGCGGACGAGTCGGCGTCCGTGGTCAGGTGGACGGTGGCCACGTCCATTCCCGTCGTGAGCGTCCACACGTGGAGGTCGTGGACACCGGTGACCCCGGGCAGCGCTTCGAGGTCGGCCTGCACCGATTCGACGTCGACGTCCTCGGGAGATGCCTGCGTGAGGATGCGCAGCGACGCGGCCGCCAGTTTCATCGCCCGCGGCACCACCCACAGCGAGATGAGGACACCGACGATGATGTCGGCGTAGGTCCAGTCGAACGCCAGCACGACGCCGCCGGCGATGAGCACGCCGACGCTGCCGACGGCGTCCGCGAGCACTTCGAGGTATGCGCCGCGGACTGCCAGGCTGTCCTTGGAATCGGCGCGCAGCATCAGCATCACCACGAGGTTCGCGGCCAGTCCGACGGATGCGGTGAGGATCAGCGCCATGCCCGGAAGGTCGGGGGCGTCGCCGATGCGGGAGATCGCCTCGTAGAACACCCAGACCGCGACGGCGAGCAGCATCGCGGCATTGGCCATGGCCGTGAGCACTTCGGCACGGTGCCAGCCGAAGGTCCGGGCCGCGGTGGCACTGCCTTTGCGTGCCAGGAGCAGTGCGACGAGACCCATCGACATTCCGACGACGTCGGTCAGCATGTGCCCGGCGTCGGCGAGCAGCGACAGCGAGTTGACGGTCAGACCGACGACGACCTCGAGAACGAGGAACGCGAGGAGGATGACGAGAGCGATCACCATGCGGCGGATCCGCCCCCGCGACGGGCCTACCTCACCGCCGCCTTGCGTGTTGCCGTGCGAATGGCCGTGACCGACTCCCATGGGTGAGCCTCCTCCCGAGTTCTGCCGATCATATGCGTACATGCGCATACGTTCAACAGCGTGCTCGGGCGGTCAGAGCTCGGGACGATAGGCCGGCTTCTCCACGGTCGGCGGCAGGGTGGCGATGGCCGAAATGCGCTTCAGCCCTGCGACCTGCAGAAGGTCGACGGTCAGTGACCGGATCTGCGCGAAGACGACCGTGGCCGACAGGCCCGCGTTCTCCACCAGTTCCGGTTTCAATCCCGACGCCACCGAACGGAGCACCCGCGCCGCCTCGGCCTGATCGGGTTGCTGACCGGGGTCCGCGAGCGCCATCTGCCGGAGGGTTTCCAAGGCGTGGGCGAGTTTCTCCACCTGGTCGACGAGCCGTGGGTTGAGAATCTCGTCGTCACGCACCAGCGTGAGCGAACGCCGCGCGAGCACCCGGATGTTGCGCAAGGCATTGTCGAGTGGGTCCGCGGCCGCGGTGAGTCGTTCGAGCCGGCCGCGGGTGTTCCAGTACAGCGGCGAGATGCGGCTGATCTCGCGGCCGCCCGCGAGGTGGGTTCGCAGCGTGTCGATGGACGCCTGCGTTGCCCGCGCCTTTTGGAGGGCCTTCTCGATGGGCTTGTCGTCGTTGGCCACCAGACCGTCGGCCACCAGCTGCATCACTTCGGACGCCGTCCCGAGAACGTTCGCGGCGTACTTCCGCGCCCGCCCCACGGGATGCGTGGGAATCAGCGCGACGACGGCGATCCCCACCAGGCCACCGGTCAGAGCGTCCACCATGCGGTCGATACCTGCGGTGCCGCCGGGTGGCAGCAACGTCGCCACGAGCACCGCGGAGTTACCCGCCTGCATCGAGAAGATCGGTCCGCTGTTCAGCAATACGGCCGCGGACATCGCCAGAATCACGACAAGGGTGATCTGCCAGGTACCGCTCCCGATCACGGAGACGATGAGGTCGCCGACCCCGATCCCGATCGTCACACCGGCCACCAACTCGACGGAACGGCGCAGGCGGGCGCCGAGTGACAGCCCCAGCGATACCACCGCGGCGATCGGCGCGAAGAACGGCGTCGGGTGACCGATCACCACCGTCGCCACCCACCAGGCAGCGCCGGCAGCGATCGCGCACTGCAGGATGGGCAGTGCCGACACCCGCAGTCGCTGGGCCGAAGTCCTCAGCCCGTCCCGGCCACGGACTTTCGCCGAGCTGAGGGCGTTAACCGACGCCAAGCGCTTCGGCAGCTCGGGGATCGCAGTCCTCGAGCAGATCGAGGCACCGCGCGTACTCGTCCGTTTCGCCGATCGCCTTCGCCGCCTTCGCCAGCACGGCGACGCACCGGAGGAAGCCGCGGTTGGGTTCGTGGCTGTAGGGAACCGGGCCGAAACCCTTCCAGCCGTTGCGACGCAACTGGTCCAGTCCACGGTGGTACCCGGTGCGCGCGTAGGCGTACGCCGCGATGGTCTCGTCGGCCTGGAGGGCCGCCTCGGCCAGGTAGGCCCATGCGATGGAGGCGGTGGGATGGGCGGCTGCGACGGAAGCCGGATCCTCGTGGTTCAACAGGGCCGATTCGGCCTCGTCGTCCCCGGGGAGCAGCGTGGGCTGTGGTCCGAGAAGGTCACCGAAAGACGTCATGCGCCTATTGTGCCCCCGCCGCAGTGCCGTCACTGCGTCGGCCCGCGTCCGCGACGCGCCCTGTCGTGGTCTCCGATGACGCACGATGTCGTTAGGCTGCCCCCAACGTTCATTTCTCTGCAGACCGAGGGGCAGCGCGTGCAGGACCCGAAGAAAGACGAATCGACTCAGAAGCCGGCCGCGGACACACCGTCCGGACCGGCAGCGGCAGGCACCACCGCCGGCAAGGGCACCGGCGGCGCCGACGCGACCGCGAAGCCTGCGAAGACCGCGCAGCCCGCGGCGGATGCAGAGCCCGCCGCACCGAAGTCACCCGAGCCGAAGCCCCCGCAGAAGAAGGCCCCCGAGAAGGCGGCAGAGAAGAAGGCCGACGAGCCGCAGCCCGAACTGCCCAAGCCTCCGGCACCACGCCCACGAGCCGAGACACCTCAGGCCGGCCCGGACTCTGCCGCGAAACCCGCGGACAAGGCATCCGAGGCGGCCACCACCGCGATCCCGACGCAGAAGAGCGTGCCGGCATCGGGCGACGCCGCGACCGTGAAGATGCACCGCGCACCGACCACGCAGACCCCGACGGTGCAGGGGCAGGCGACACCGTCGTCGGACGACGAGACGGTCGCGATCCCCGTGACGAAACCCGCAGTCCCGGCGACGCCGCCGCCGCCCCGACCTGCCGCCGCCCAGCCTCAGAACGCGCGGCCCGTGGCCCCGCCGCCCGCTCCCCCGCGGCCGGCGCCCGCCCCGCCGAAGGCCGCACCGCAGCGGGTGCTGCCGCCCCAGCAGAGCGCGCCGCAGCGCGTCCCCGCGGCGCAGCAGCCCACGAAGAAGCACGGCAAGGCGTGGCTGTTCGCCGCGATCGCCGCCGGCGTCATCGTCGTCGCCGCCATCGCGGTCGCCGGTGTGATCGTCTACAACAACAACCAGGCCGAGAACTCCCCCGAGGCCCAGGTGCAGGGAACGATCGACACGTTCGTCGCGGCACTCACCCAGGGCGACCTGGCGACGCTGCGCACCAGCACCTGCGGCAGCCTCGCCGAGTACTACCAGGGCCTCTCGGATCAGGATTTCGCCGAGGTCCACCAGGTCGCCGTCACGCAGCAGAACATTCCCGTGGTCGGCGGCGTCGACGCCGTGCAGATCACCGGCGACACCGCCATCGCCCAGGTGAAGGCCCACACCGCCGCCAACCCCGGCGAGCAGTCGTGGCGCACGTTCAACCTCGAGAAGGTCGACGGCACCTGGAAGATCTGCGACCCCCGATAAACGACTGTGCGCCTTTCCGGTAGCGGTGGCTACCGGAAAGGCGCACGAGCGCGAAGCGCCTATCCCGAGACGGAACGTCCCGCGGACTTGAGGTCGTTGCAGGCCTCGACGACGCGGGCAGCCATGCCGGCCTCGGCCTTCTTCAGGTAGCTGCGCGGGTCGTAGACCTTCTTGTTGCCGACCTCGCCGTCGACCTTCAGCACGCCGTCGTAGTTGCTGAACATGTGGCCCACGATCGGACGGGTGAACGCGTACTGGGTGTCGGTGTCGACGTTCATCTTGACGACGCCGTAGTTCAGCGCAGCCTCGATCTCCGACTTCAGCGAGCCCGATCCACCGTGGAAGACGAAGTCGAACGGCTGCGAGCTCTCGGGCAGCCCCAGCTTGGCGGCGGCGACCTTCTGGCCGGTCTCGAGCACCTCGGGACGCAGCTTGACGTTGCCCGGCTTGTAGACGCCGTGCACGTTGCCGAACGTCGCGGCCAGCAGGTACTTGCCGTTCTCGCCGGTGCCGAGGGCGTCGACGGTCTTCTCGAAGTCCTCGGGCGAGGTGTACAGCTTGTCGTTGATCTCGGCTTCCACGCCGTCCTCTTCGCCACCGACGACGCCGATCTCGACCTCGAGGATGATGTTGGCGGCCTTCGCCTTCGCGAGGAGTTCCTTGGCGATCTCCAGGTTCTCGTCGATCGGGACAGCCGAACCGTCCCACATGTGGGACTGGAACAGCGGGTTGCGGCCCGCCTCGACGCGCTGCCGCGAGATCTCCAGCAGCGGGCGGACGAACGTGTCGAGCTTGTCCTTGGGGCAGTGGTCGGTGTGCAGGGCGATCGTGACGTCGTACTTGGCAGCGATCACGTGCGCGAACTCGGCGAGCGCGACCGCGCCGGTCACCATGTCCTTGACGCCCAGGCCCGAACCGAACTCGGCGCCACCGGTCGAGAACTGGATGATGCCGTCACTGCCGGCGTCCGCGAAGCCCTTGATGGCGGCGTTGATGGTTTCGGAAGAAGTGCAGTTGATGGCGGGGAAGGCAAAGGAGTGCTCCTTGGCCCGACCAAGCATCTCGGCGTAGACCTCGGGAGTCGCGATTGGCACGGCGGCAGTCCTCCATTAAGAGTCGATTTCGGCGCGCGCGATCAGCGCAGCGCGCGATGTGGTCCTAGCAGTATGGCAATACCGGTAGCGTACGTCTCCCGGTGGCTGTCGCGGCACCCCGTTTCGGCAGGCCCACGACCCGGCCGAAACTCCATGACCTGCAGTATTCCGTCAGTCGGGGAATACGCCGGTACGCTGAGGGCCGTGATTGTGCAGGCAGCATCGGATTCCGTGACCAACCTCGCGTTGTTGCCGGGATTCCTCGACCCGGTGAACCTCCTCAACTCCTTCGGCACGTGGGTGCTCGTCGGACTTCTCCTGGTCGTCTTCATCGAGTCGGGATTGCTGTTCCCCCTGCTCCCCGGCGACTCGCTTCTCTTCACCGCGGGACTCATCGCGGCGTCGAAGTCGACGGAGATCGAACCGTTCGCCCCCATCTGGGCGCTACTGGTTCTGATCCCCATCGCCGCGATCCTCGGCGACCAGGTGGGCTTCTTCATCGGCAGCAAGGGCGGTACCGCCCTGTTCAAGCACGACGACGCGCGGTTCTTCAAGAAGAAGTACATCGACGAGTCGCACGCCTTCTTCGAGAAGCACGGCCCGATCACCATCATCCTGGCCCGCTTCGTTCCGATCGTGCGCACGTTCGCGCCGGTCGTCGCGGGCGCGTCACGGATGAAGTACTCGCTGTTCCTGACGTACAACATCGTGGGCGGCATCCTGTGGGGCGCCGGCGTCACGCTGCTCGGCTACCTGCTCGGTCAGATCGAGTTCATCCGCGACAACGTCGACATCATCTTCCTGCTGATCGTCTTCGTGTCCGTCCTTCCGATCATCCTCGAGGTGGGCAAGCGCGTCGTGAAGTCGCGGCAGAGCGCGGGCGCCACGACCGAGGACGCGCAGCCGGTCACCACACCCACCGATCCGACCTCCTGAAGCCGATCGAGTAGCGCACTGACGATGGTCACCACGGCAGCAGGCACCTTCGGGCCTCTCGTCTCGGCCGGCCCAGCGCTGGTCTGGATCGTCGTCCTCGCGTTCGTGTTCATCGAGTGCGCGGTGATCCTGGGCCTGTTCCTGCCCGGCGACTCGATGCTGATCACCGCCGGAATCGTGCTGGCCAACCATGCGTCGGGCGCCGGCCACGTGTGGGCGTTGTCGGTCGGCGCGATGATCGCCGCCATCTGCGGAAACCAGGTGGGCTACGTCATCGGTCACCGCACCGGCAACCGCATCCTCGCCCGCAAGGGCGGGAAGTATCTCAACTACACCAACCTGCACAAGGTCAACGTCCTGCTGGAGAAGCACGGCTTCTGGGCGGTCCTCATCGCCCGCTGGATTCCGTGGGTCCGCACCCTGTGCCCGCTGGTCGCCGGTGCGGCCAAGATGAACCACACCAAGTACACGATCGCCAGCACCATCGGCGCCATCTTCTGGGCACCCGTCCTGCTGCTCATCGGCTTCTACTTCGGCTCTTTCCTGGACCGGGTGTCGTGGCTGATGCCGGCCGTGCTCGCCGGGATGGTCGCGCTGCTGGTGATCGGCACCGTGCTCGGGGTGTGGCACTACCGGCAGGAGATGGCGCGGCCGCCCGAAGAAGTGGCCGTCGAAGAAGTTCTGGACTAATGCCGATGCACCGCGTCCCACGCGGGCAGCGGGTCGTCGAACCGAACCCAGGCCGCCGGCCCTGACGCCAGCTCGTCGTCGGTGAGAAGCGCCGGATCCAGGATGCGCCGCGGACCGTCGGGGTCGAGGCGGACACCGATGAACACGATCTCCTGCCCCGGTGTCTCGTCCGCGGACGCCCACAGCTGGGCCGGCTCGATCACCAGGTTCGGACCGGCCTGCGACCAGACGGCGGCGAGGTCGGGGCGGCTCGCGATCCAGCAGAAGCCCTTGCTCCGGAGCAGGCCGGTGAACCGTCCCAGCGCCTGCTCGAGCCTGGCCGGGTGGAACGGCCGCGACGCCCGGTAGGTGACGCTGCGGATGCCGTATTCCTCGGTCTCCGGGATGTGGCCCCCGGCCAGTTCCTCGGCCCAGCCGGGTAGCTCGGCCGCGACGTCCGGGTTGTACAGGCCGGTCCCGAGAACCTCGCCGGGATCCACGACGCCGCGCGTGGTGCGCAGCAGTGTCGCGGTGGGGTTGAGCCTGCGCACGGTCGCCTCGACGGCACCGGCGGCGCCCTCGCTCACCAGATCCGTCTTGTTCAGCAGGATGACGTCGGCGAACTCCACCTGGTCGACGAGCAGGTCGGAGATGCTGCGCTCGTCGCCCTCCCCGGCTTCGAGGTTCCGGTCGTCGAGCCGCTCGCCGTTGGCCAGCTCACCGAGGAACGTCGATGCGTCCACGACCGTCACCATCGTGTCGAGGGCGGCCACCGAACCGAGACTGAACCCGTCCTCGAACTCCCAGTCGAACGTGGCGGCGACGGGCATCGGCTCGGAGATGCCGGTGGATTCGATGACGAGGTGGTCGAACCGGCCCTCCTGCGCCAGCCGCGCGACGGCCTCGACGAGGTCTTCCCGCAGGGTGCAGCAGATGCAGCCGTTGGTGAGCTCGACGAGTTTCTCCTGCGTCCGGTCCAGGTGCCCCTGCCCGGCGACGAGGGCTGCGTCAATATTCACATCGCTCATGTCGTTGACGATGACGGCGACGCGCCTGCCGTCCCGGTTCGCGAGGAGGTGGTTGAGCAGGGTGGTCTTGCCCGCGCCGAGGAAGCCGGACAGGACGGTGACGGGGAGCGGCCGGGTGACAGTCATCCCGAAATGATAACTGTTTTCATTAAGCCCGAGGCCCCGGGCTCCCGATGTCACATCCGTCCACTCGAACTGAACGGATGCGACATCGGACGCGAGCGGGACGCCGGCGTGCGCGTCCTACAGCGCGACGGCGCCGGACGTGTCCGCGTACTGGCTCTCGGGGCGGGGCAGACCGAAGTGGTCGCGCAGTGTGGCGCCCGAGTACTCGGTGCGGAACAGCCCGCGCTCCTGCAGGATCGGGACCACCTTCTCCGCGAACACCTCGAGACCGCCCGGGTAGTACGGCGGCATGACGTTGAAACCGTCCGCCGCGCCCTGCGTGAACCATTCCTCGATGGTGTCGGCCACCTGCACCGGCGTCCCGACGACGACCCGGTGCCCGCGCGCACCGGCGAGACGGTGCAGCAATCCGCGCAGGGTCGGGTTCTCCCGCTCGACGATCCCGGCAATCACCTGCAGGCGACTCTGCTGGTTGTCCGTGACGTCGCCGGCGTCCCCGAACAGACCAGCAGGCACGGGGGCGTCGAGATCGAGGTGGCGCACGCTCGAACCCGTGAGGCTCTCGAGCTGGGCGAGCCCGTACTCGGGCGACGTGAGTTCGTTGAACTCCCGCTCCAGGTCGCGGGCCTCGGCCTCGGTGTCGCCGAGGAACGGGCTGATGCCGGGCAGGATCTTCACGTGATCGGGGTTGCGACCGTACTGCGTCGCGCGCTGCTTGACGTCCGCGTAGAACGCCTGCCCGTCGGACAGCCGCTGGTGCGCGGTGAAGATGGCCTCGGCATACTGGCCCGCGAACGCGCGACCCTCGTTGGACGCACCCGCCTGCACCAGCACCGGGTGTCCCTGCGGGGAGCGTGACGCGTTGAACGGTCCCCGCACCCGGAGGTGGCGCCCCACGTAGTTGATCTCGTGGATCTTCGACGGGTCCGCGTAGATGCCTGCGGTTCTGTCGATCAGGATGGCGTCGTCTTCCCAGCTGTCCCACAGCTTGACGGTCGCGTCGACGAACTCCCGCGCCCGCGCGTAGCGGTCGGCGTGATCGGGGTGGCCGGCCAGCCCGAAGTTGGCGGCCGCCAGGTCGGTTCCGGTGGTCACGATGTTCCAGCCGGCCCGGCCACGGGAGATGTGGTCGAGGGACGCGAACAGCCGCGCCAGATTGTAGGGCTCGAAGTACGTCGTGGACGCGGTCGCGATCAGGCCGATCCGGTCGGTGGCGGTCGCGATGGCGGTCAGCAGCGTGATGGGTTCGAGTGCTCCGGCGGCGCCGTGCTCGACGTCGCTGCGCAGGGCCGGACCGTCGGCGAAGAAGATCGCGTCCAGCTTCGCCGCCTCTGCGGTCCGCGCGATGTCCTGGAAGTAGGAGACGTCGTACAGCCGCTCGGGCGTCGTGAGCGGGTGGCGCCACGCCGACTCGTGGTGCCCGGCCGGGTAGATGAACGCATTGAGACTCAGCTGCCGCTGTTGATCTGACATAACGTACTGTCTAACAGCGCCGAATCGAGGGCGATACGGTTAAGTTTCGCGTGATTCGAACCGCACCCTATCGCCGCGGATACCCCGCGGCGGAGACCATGTGCGCGGCCTCCATCAGCATCCAGCCGCCGAGTTGGACGGACATGTCGCGTTCCGGGATCCCGGACGACCGCACGGTGCCCCCGGTGAACGTGGCGATTCCCCCGCCCATCCCCGGCAGCTGCGCCTGCTTGGTCCAGTCGTGGCCGAACAGCGGCTGCCCCTCGATCTGCAGGCGGTTCTCCCAGGCCGATTCCGCGGAGGTCAGCACGAGCTGGGCGGCGATCTCCCGGGCCCGGATGTCGGCGGGCGACTCCCAGGGCAGCATCACCGCGGTCAACGCCAGATACCGCGCGAGGATCCCGTTGAACAGGCCGCCGTCTCCCCCACCGCCGCCGTCGATGACGCCGTGGGGTGCGAGATGCTCGTCGATGGCGTCAACCAGCCGATGGGTCCGGTTGCGGTGCCGCGGCGAACCGAGGCGCACGGCGAGTTCGGTTTCGAGGCCGAGCACGACGCCCTGACAGTACGAGTAGACGTTCCTTTCGATTTCACCGCCCGGGTGGATGCCGTCGACGATCAGGTTGGTGTGCACGTCCCGCAGCGTGTCGTCGATCCAGTCGGCCGTGGCCTGGGCGCGCCACAGCTTTCCGGTGCGGGCCAGCATGATCCCGGCGGGTCCGTTGGCGGGCGCGTTGTAGAAGTTCGAGCCCTTCCGCCAGGGGATGCCGCCTCCGGCTTCGGGCGCCCAGGCGTCGAACAACTGGGATTCGAGCACCTGCACCGCACTTCTGTTGTCTATGAAGTGCATTCGCTGGGCGCGCTCGAGGGCGATCCCCAGCCAGGCCATGTCGTCGTAATAGTTGTTGGTCCAGCCCGACAGGTTCCGCAGACGGTGGCTGCGCGCCAGTTTCACGATGCGACGGCGACGGCGCGGCGTGGGGTCGCGTTCGAGCGCGTCCACGGCGCAGTCGAGCAGGTGTGCCTGCCACCAGTAGTGCCAGCTGAGGAACAGTCGCTCGCGCCGGACCGGCGGCCAGGCGACGACGCCCAGGGCGGTGCCCGGGAGCGCCCACAGCCGGCGAAGGTGCCTGCTCACCACCGCTTCTTCAGCGGCGTCCGCGCGCGCCGACCACGAGTCCTGCATAAGAGTTGATCTTGCCTATTCGCCGGGGGTTCCGCTACCAGGCGCGGTCGAGGTCGGCGTGCTGACGCACCCACGCGTGCATGGCGATTCCCGCGGCGACGCCCGCGTTGATGCTGCGGGTGGAACCGAACTGGGCGATCGACACCGTCATCGCCGCAACCTCTTTCGCCTGGTCCGTGACTCCCGGCCCCTCCTGGCCGAACAGGAGCACGCAGTCGCGGGGCAGACTCGCCGTCTCGAGCGGGACGGATCCGGGCGTGTTGTCGACGGCCACGATGGTGAGACCCCGCTCACGTGCGAACTCGACGAGGCCGTCGACGTCCGAATGGTGCAGGACGTGCTGGTACCGATCGGTGACCATGGCCCCGCGGCGGTTCCAGCGTCGACGTCCCACGATGTGGACCGCGGCGGCGGCGAACGCGTTGGCGGTGCGCACCACCGTCCCGATGTTGGCGTCGTGCCCGAAGTTCTCGATGGCCACGTGCAGCGGGTGGCGACGGCTGTCGATGTCCGCGACGATCGCTTCCCGCGTCCAGTACCGGTAGGCGTCGACCACGTTGCGGCGATCGCCGCCGGCCAGCAGTTCGGGGTCGTACCGCGGGTCGGCAGGGACCGGGGTGTCGTGTTCCTCGGTCCACGGACCGACGCCGTTCGGGTTGTCCCCCCATTCGGTGGGACCCGCCTCGGCGACTTCGACCTGGCCGGTCTCGACTCCGCTCACGATGTCAGAACGTCTTGTTCGAATCGGGAGCGACGGTGAAGCCGTGCGACGTCTCGTCGTTGGTGCACGTGACGGCCGTGGCCGTGGTGCTGCACGTGTAACCGAGCTTGGACAGCTTCGCTCCGGCGGGCAGGGCCGCGTCCGGTTCGTCGCCGCCCGACGTGTAGACGAGGCCACCGGCGCACATGAACGACGCCTCGCCGTCGTTCTCGACGCGAATGCCGTGTCCCCAGTCGACCATGCAGTCGGCCGGCCGCGGCGGCACCGGGCTCGTAGACCCCTGGCATCCGGCCTCGGTACGGTTCGGCAGCTTGATGATGCCGCATTGGAACCCGCCGTCCGGGGACGTGAAGAAGTACGACTCGTTGTGCTCGTAGGGGACGTCCACGAGCGTCGTGGTCGGTGCTTCCGTCGTCGTGGGCGGCGGCGCAATCGTCGTGGTGGTGGTCGTCGGCGGAACCGTGGTCGTGGTGGTGGTCACAGGAGCCGCGACAGTCGTCGTGGACGTCGGCGGAGCCACCGCGTCCGAAGACCCACCACACCCTGCGAGCAGCATGGCCGAGCCAATGCTCAGACACACCAACGACACCCGACGCCACGCCATACGGCCACCTCCACACATGCTTACCTGCTGCCGACACTGCACTCTAACGGCAGTGCGGCGGCGGGGCCGCTTCGGCGAGGCCGGACGGGCTAATCTGGAGGTGGAGGCAATCGATGAATCATCAGCGCATCGTGCGGACGGTCTGCTTCGTCACGGTCGGCTACGTCATCGTCCTCGCCGTCTGGCTGGGATGGTTGATCGAGCACACCCCGCCGGCCACCATCCCGTACCAGATCATGGGATTGGTCGCCGCCTTCGGTTCGGCGCTGGGATTCGGGATGATGGCGGCCGAACGGCCCAGCCGCGCCGACCGCCAACTCGAACGGCACGGACTCGAAGGCTGGGCCCGCATCGAGCACGTCACTCCGCTGCGCCGCACTCCCGACAACGGGGAGCTCACCGAACTGGACCTCCGGCTGACCGTGCCCGGATCGGAGAGTTACGCCGGACGCGTCGTCTACGAGGTGCGGCGGGAGAACGCGACACGCTTCCTGCCCGGCGAGACGATCACCATCCTCGTGGACCCGAAGGACCGGGACCACATCATGCTCTGCCCGTGATCCGGCGACGCCCGAGCGCGAGCATCCCCTCGACGAGCAGCAACTGGGCCGCCGCGTAGCTGGCGAGGACCACGCCTTCCGCCACAGCCCTCCCCCGCTCGCCCCGGATGAACAAGCGCCGCAACACGATCAGACCGTCGGAGGCGGTGAACAGCATCCCGCCCGCACCGAGCCAGCTGCGACGGTCGGTTCCCGGCACCGCCACATTCGCGACGACGTCCGCGCCGGGTGCGAGAGACGGATCGGCCGACAGGGTCGACGTGGTGCCGAGCAGCGACCCGTACGCGGTCAACGGCGCGGCGACCTCCTTCGCCCGCCCGCGCAGCAGTGCCGCCGCGCCTGCCCAACCGGCGAGCCGGGGAAGCAATGCGGGCGCGGTGGGCCGGGCGCCCCGGCGCAGCAACAGCGCGGAATAGCCGACCTGCATGACGGCGAACGAGGACGCGCCGCGCACGAGACGGGCGTCGTCGTCGGGATCGATCATGAAGACGTCACCCACGGTCGCGGCCGCGAGACCGGCGAGGAGGAGCGCGACGTCGGCCGGATCCGTGTCTGCACGCCGCCGCAGGACACCGGCGGCGAGCGCGGGTGCGATCAGCGGTTTCGCGGCCTGCTGCAACCGTTCACGCCCGGTGACGGCCCCGACGACGGTGGCCAGCGTCGCACCGGCGAACACCGCATGCTCGACACCCCAGCTGTTCTTCGACTTCACGTCTTCCTCCCACACTTGCGGACGTGCCGAGGTTACCGGCCCGAAAAGTGGTTGACTCGAGAGTGGACGCGACGGATAATCCGCGATTGTGAGGCACAGGTGATGGCAAAACAGGCGCGCGCGGCAGCCACCCGCCATCAGGTACTCGAGGGTGCGGCACTGAGCTTCGAGAAGCTCGGGTACGGCGGCGCGAGCCTGAGCGGAATCCTCTCCTATGCCGATGTGACCAAGGGCGCCTTGTACTTTCATTTCGAGTCCAAGGAAGCGCTCGCCTGGGCGGTGATCAAGGAACAGCACGCCATGGCGATGCTGGCGGCGCAGCGAGTGCTCGCGACGGCGCAGTCACCGATGGAAGCGATCCTGTTGTGCGCCAAGGAGATGGCGCGCCAGTTGCTGACCGAGCCCATCGTGCGAGCGGGTGTGCGACTCACCCTGGAACTCGGTACATCCCGCGGCCCGGCCACCGACCCCTACATCGACTGGACCGACACCCTCGTCGCACTCGCAGGCAAGGCGCGGGAGGCAGGAGAACTGCGCGCGACCGTCGACCCCGCGGCACTCGCCCGGTTCCTGGTCAGTTCGTTCACCGGCATGCAGTTGGTGTCCGAGGCGCTGACCGGACGTTCCGACCTGTACGAGCGCCTGGCCGACATGTGGGCGTTGCTCCTGCCCTCGATCGCGTCGCCGGACATGTTGCCCCGGCTACTCGAACTCGCGGCACTGCGCGACGACGTCGCATCCTGACGAATCAGACGCCGCCGGGAGTGGGCTCGGGAGTGTCCGGCGCCGGATGCGGCAGATCGAGCGGCTGCGACTGCGTCGGCACCGTCTGGACGACGGCGATCCGCGCACCGTCCGGGATGGCATCGACCGAGCAGATCGTTCCGAAGATGCCGAGCCCGCCGAACAACGCGAGCAGGCCGTAGGCCAGGAACGTCGACGTCCGTTCGACGGCGGATCGCGGTTCGCGTTCCGCTGCCACCGCGGCGCGCCGCGCGTAGACGGTGCCTCGCTCTCGGGGAATTCGGGTGAGTTCAGCCATGTGGCCCTTCTTCGCATGGTTCGTCGGTGCGGGGTGGTGTCGGGTCGACGCCTTCGAGTCTGTCGCGATGGCGCCCGAGTGTCGTTCACCCCAGGGATGGAAAGCACCCCACCCAGGGTTCGACGGCCCGCCGTGCAGCCCCGGGACGCGAGTGGTTACGATCCAGACCACACCCGGAATGTACGCATTGCGAGAGCCATGACCGCTCTGCGTACAGTATGAGCATCGCCCGAGCAGGAAGGCCTCATGACGACCACCGAGGAACCGACCCGCAGCGAAGACGTGCAGACCCGCCCCCCTCGCTTCGAGAGCCCGCCGTGGCCGCCGGCGGGTCTGCGCCGCCTGATCGGCGACCTCGGCGGGACCTACGCCGCCAACGGTCTGATCGGGCTGATCTTCTCCGCGACGGGTCCCGTCGCCGTGATCCTGGCCGCCGGCTCCGCGGGCGGACTGTCGCCCCAGCAGATGGCGTCGTGGATCTTCGGTGTCTTCTTCCTCAACGGAATCCTGACCGCCCTCGCCAGCTGGCTGTACCGCCAGCCGCTCGCGTTCTTCTGGACGATCCCCGGCACGATCATCGTCGGCGGCTCGCTCACCCACCTGTCGTGGCCGGAAGTGCTCGGCGCGTTTCTGGTGACCGGGCTCCTGATCCTCGCCCTCGGCCTGACCGGGCGGGTGCGTCAGGTCATGGCGATGCTCCCGATGCCGATCGTCATGGCCATGGTGGCCGGCGTCTTCCTGAAGTTCGGCACCGACCTGGTCCACGCCGTGGGAACCGATGCGGCCGTCGCCGTTCCGATGGTCGTCGTCTTCGTCGCCCTCGCGTCCCGCGCCGCGTTCGGCCGGTGGATGCCGCCGATCCTCGGCGCACTGCTCGTCGGGGCGGCGGCGGTCGCGGTCACCGGCCGCTTCCACCCGACCGGTTCGAGTACATCGTGGATCGCGGCACCGATGTTCCAGGCGCCGCAGTTCACCTGGCAGGCGATCACCGAACTGGTCGTGCCGTTGGCCATCACGGTCATCGTCGTGCAGAACGGTCAGGGCGCGGCCGTGCTGACGTCCGCCGGCCACAAGCCGCCGATGAACGTCGGCACCGTGCTGTGCGGGGCCTGGTCCCTCGCCACCTCCGTCGTCGGAGCCGTCTCGACGTGCCTGACGGGCCCGACCAACGCCCTGCTGGTGGTATCGGGGCAGCGCACCAGGCAGTACACGGCGGCCGTCGTCTGCGGGCTGCTCGCCATGGTCGTCGGCCTGTTCGCGCCGCTGTTCGTTCAGCTGATGCTGGCCACCCCGGTCGCGTTCGTCGCGACGCTCGGCGGACTCGCGATGCTCCGCGCGCTGCAGGGTTCGTTCGTCGCCGCGTTCAGCTCCCGGCACACACTCGGCGCGCTCGTGACCTTCCTCGTGACCGTGTCGAACGTGCAGTTCCTCAACGTCGGGGCTGCGTTCTGGGGGCTGCTCGCCGGACTGCTCGTGTCCCGGGTGATGGAATCGGGTGATTTCCGGAAGGGATGATCCGTCACCGTTTCCGTCGCCACCATCGTCTGCCGGCCCGGGGCGGATCGTCGGGTTCCGGGGTCGCCGTCACCGGCGGCTTCCGCGCCGGCCGGTTCTGCTGCCGCCAGGTCGCGACGACCTCGTTCGCGTCGACCGGACTGACCGGGATCCGTGGGCCGGAGGGTGCCCGCAACCAGGCGACGATCTGCAGGTTGAGCTGGGCCACCACGTCCCGCACCGACTGCTCCGACGGCAGCCCACGGATCGTGTCGGGCAACCGCTCGATCTCCTTCCGCAGCTGCAGCGGCGTCGGGAGCAGCGAATCGGTGGGCAGATTCTCGCGCCGGAGATAGTTCTTCACCCACCACAGTTCGTCGTCGACATCGCCTGCCGGAATCGGTTTACCCGAGCCGGGGAGATCGTCGAAGTCGCCGCGCTCCTGAGCCAGCCGGATCTGCTTGTCGATCCAGCTCTCGAAGCTCACCCCGGGAGGTTTGCGCTCGGTCACGGACGCCATTCTTCCAGGACCCGGTTCAGCCCGCCCCGGTGTCGGCTCCCGTGTAGAACGCGGTCGTGCGAACGCCGGCCGCGGTCGCGGCACCCTCCGGCGTCCCGAACGCGATGCTTGCGTGCAGGTACAGCCCCATGACCCCGAGTTCCCAGCCGACACCGGCCGCGCCTTCGCTTGCCAATGTGCATTCTTCGTTTTACTGTGACACTGAGTCTCAGTTAACTGGACCGGCGACGACGGTTCCCCATCCGCGCAGGGAAGAAGCCATGACAGCGACAACCACTCAGCACGCCGCCGCACCCGACGGCAGCGGAGAGGAGCGGCACCTGCGCGTCGTCGTGGTCGGCGCCGGACTGTCCGGGATCGCCGCAGCGGTCAAGCTCGAACGCGCGGGCATCACGGACTTCGTCGTGCTGGAGAAGTCCGATCGTGTGGGGGGCGTGTGGCGCGAGAACACGTACCCCGGGTGCGGTGTCGACATCCCCGCCCCCGTGTACTCGTTCTCCTTCCACCCCAATCCGCGGTGGCGCAGCAACTTCGCCCTGCAACCGGAACTGCTGTCCTACATCGAGGACACCGTCGACACGTTCGGTCTGCAGTCCAGGATCTCGATGCAGACCGAACTCCGCGAAGCCGCCTGGTCCGACGAGCGCCGACGCTGGATCCTCGACACCAGCCGCGGCACGATCGTCGCCCAGCACGTGATCTTCGCGGCGGGCCCCATCACCGAACCGAGCACTCCTGCCGTACCCGGAATCGACGGCTTCGACGGCGACACCTTCCACTCGGCCCGCTGGAACCACGACGTCGACCTCACCGGGAAGAGGGTCGCCGTCGTGGGCACCGGCGCGTCCGCGGTGCAGTTCATCCCCGAGATCCAGCCGGACGTCGAGGAGTTGTACGTCTTCCAGCGCACCCCGGCCTGGGTGGTGCCGCGCCTGGACTTTCCGTTCCCCCGGATCGCCCAGTGGGTGTTCGCGCGGGTGCCCGCGGTGCAACGCGCGTTCCGGCGGCTCCTCGACGTCATCCTGCGGACGCTCAGTTCGGTGATGCGCCGCGAACGGACCGCCCGGCTCCTCAACCCCATCGGCACCCGTTGGCTGGCCAGGCAGGTACCGGACCCGGCACTTCGCGCGGCCCTGACACCGAACTTCACGCTCGGATGCAAACGCCTCCTGCTGTCCAACACGTATCTCCCGGCGCTGACGAAGAGCAACGTCGAGTTGATTCCGCACGCCCTCGCCGAGGTCGACGGACGCGTGGTCGTCGGAGCCGACGGCACCCGCCGCGAGGTCGACGTCATCATCTTCGGCACCGGCTTCGACGTGAGTCATCCACCGATCGCGAACCGGATCCGCGGACGCGACGGAACACTGCTGTCGGAGAAGTGGTCGAAGAGCCCCGAGGCCTACCTGGCCACCACGACGCCCGGCGCACCGAACGCGTACATCATGCTCGGCCCGAACATTCTGGTGTACAACTCGTTTCTCGGACTGGCCGAGACCCAGCTCGACTACGTGATCGACGGACTCACCAAGGCGGAGCGGCAGGGCATCGAAGTACTCGAGGTACGCGATCGGCCGTTCCGCCGGTTCAACGACGCGGTACAGAAGGGCCTGGAGCCGACCGTCTTCAACAACGGCGGATGCAGTAGCTACTACCTCGACGCCGACGGCAGGAACTTCGCCGCGTGGCCCTGGTCCACCGGTTCCCTGCGCCGTCGCCTCGCCCGGTTCGACCTCGAGAACTACGCCATCCGCCCGTACCGGACAGCGCGGCCCCCCGCCCTCCACCCCTCAGGAAAGTCACGATGATCGAGATCCATCACACTGCCCTCGCCTGCGCACCGGTCGCGGCCGCGTTCGACTACGTGGACGACTACCGCCACGTCCCGTCCTGGATGTTCGGGATCACGAAGTTCGATCCGATCGGCGACCACGACCAGGGTCTCGGCGCGGTCTACGACGCCGCGATGAAGGTCGGCCCCAAGACCCTCGACTCCGTGGTGAAGGTCACCGGGTGGGAACGCAATTCGGTGATCGAGCTGGAATCGATCGACGGCCTGTACACCCATTCGCGGTGGCAGTTCGAGGCGGTCGGCGAAACCGAGACCCGCATGACGGTCGACTTCCGCTACGACCTGCCCGGCGGCCTCGCAGGTAAGGCGCTCGGCAAGCTCATCGAGCCGTTCGTCGCGCAGGCGATCCGCCACACCGACGCCACCCTGCGCCGCCAGGTCGAGCAGAGCGCGAAGCACTCGTCCTGATCTTCGCGGCCCGCGCCCGTCGGGGCGGATGCGGGCCGTGAAGTACTTCGTCGGGTTTACATCGTTAGTTAGCCTAGGTAATATGTTTGACATGGACGACGACACGCGGCTGCAGAGCCTGCTCGTCGACTTGGTCACGAATTCTCACCGATTCACCAGGCTCGCGAGCTCCTTCGGATCCGAGGACCACCCCCGGCCGTGGACACGTGCCCTCGCCCTGCTCGACGACCACGGCGAGCTACGCATCAGCGAGTTCGCCCGCATCGACCGCTGCTCCCAACCGTCCGCGACCGCCCTGCTCCAGAAGCTGGCCGATCGCGGATACGTTGCCCGCCGACCCGATCCGGAAGACGCCCGGGCCGTCCGAGTGTCCATCACGGACCTGGGCCGCGAATGGCTGACCGTGTCCCGCAACGAGATCGCGGGTGCACTCGCCCCGCACTTCGCGGACCTCGAGCCCGAGCAACTCGAACGACTGACGCAGGGCCTGTCGGAACTGCGTTCGATCGTCAAGTCGTCGGCCCGCTCATCCTGACAACCCATCCACACCCCGACGTACATCGAAGGAGGTGGCCGTGAGCACCACGACCGCAACCGTCACGAACAGCACACCCAGCGAGGCGCCACCGAGCCTCCTCCACCAGCCGAAATCGGTGTGGGCCGTCGCCTTCGCCAGCGTCATCGCGTTCATGGGCATCGGGCTCGTCGACCCCATCCTCAAGCCGATCGGCGAACAACTGGACGCGACGCCGTCCCAGGTGTCGCTGCTGTTCACCAGCTACATGCTGGTCACCGGTGTCGCGATGCTCATCACCGGCGTGGTGTCGAGCCGGATCGGCGCCAAGAAGACCCTCCTCACCGGCCTCGCCGTCATCGTCGTGTTCGCGGCGCTGGCAGGCAGCTCCGGCACCATCGGCCAGATCGTCGGCTTCCGTGCCGGCTGGGGACTGGGCAACGCCCTGTTCATCGCCACCGCGCTCGCCGCCATCGTCGGCGCGGCCAGCGGCGGCGTCGCGCGGGCCATCATCCTCTACGAGGCCGCGCTGGGCATCGGCATCGCCGTCGGCCCGCTGGTCGGTGGTGTCCTCGGCAACATCAGCTGGCGCGCACCGTTCTTCGGCGTCGCAGCCCTGATGGCCGTCGCGTTCATCCTCATCGTCGTGATGCTGCCGGCCGCACCCAAGCCGGAGCACCGCACATCGATCGCCGCGCCGTTCCTCGCGTTGCGCCACCGCGGTCTGCGCACCGTCGCGATCACCGCGCTGCTCTACAACTACGGCTTCTTCACCCTGCTCGCGTACACGCCGTTCCCGCTCGACATGGGCACGTACTCGATCGGATTCATCTTCTTCGGATGGGGTCTCGCGCTGGCCGTCGCGTCGGTGTTCCTCGCCCCACGGCTGCAGCGACGCTTCGGCACGCTGCCGATGATGATGGTGGCCCTCGCGCTGTTCGCCCTCGACCTCGCCATGATGGCCGCGTTCACCGACAACAAGACCGTGCTCGTCGTCGGTGTCGTGCTCGCCGGACTCTTCCTCGGTGTCAACAACACGCTCATCACCGAGACCGTGATGATCTCCGCGCCCGTCGAGCGGTCGACGGCGTCCGCGGCGTACAGCTTCGTCCGCTTCGTCGGCGGCGCCGCCGCACCGTGGGTCGCGGGCAAGCTCGGTGAGAGCCACATCCACATGCCGTTCTGGGTCGGTGCCGTGTGCACCGCCGCCGCGATCATCGTGCTCGCGACCGGACGGAAGGTCCTCGCCCACGTCGACGAGCACGATCCCGAACCGCACAGCGTCGAGGAGGCATTGGCCGTCACGGCCGCCGACGCCGACTGACCACCCCCATGTGAGTGGCGAAGTGTGCCTCCGCACACAGAGCCACGCCAATGTTGG